>NZ_CP096829.1:1878737-2191859 GCF_023272795.1 Flavobacterium humidisoli
TTTTTCAAAAGCTTCTTTAATCGTTTCTGTTGGTGCTGATTTCTTAGGAGACTGGCAAGGTGGAGGATATGATACAGGATATGCACAAGGACGTATTCCTCAAAACGGAAAAATGTCTCGTCATTTTCAGTTTGAATCAAACATGACATTATCTGGAGCTGCTGCTGATAAGCGTGTTCCAATGACTGTAGCTGCTCAAAAGCAAGCTTTAGTTCAAATTTATAATATTGTTGTAGGTGCTTCTATTCCTGTGGCTTTAGAAGGAAACTTTAAAAACGAAGTAGTAAAAGCTGCACAACAGCTTAAAGCTGCTGGTTCAAAAGGAGTTTTAGTATCTGGAATTGAAGATAAAAATGCTCAATTATTAGTTTTAGCTATCAATCAAGTATTGGCTAGTGAAGCTTTTAGTACTACTGGAGCTAGACAAATTAGAAAAGGTTCTAATGTTGCAGTTGCACAGTTGATTAAAGATTTGAATGCTGGAAGTGTTCATACTTTAATTATGAGTGGAGTTAATCCTGTTTACACTTTAGCTGATTCAGCTTCTTTTGTATCTGGATTGAAAAAAGTTAAAACGTCTGTTGCTTTTTCATTAAAAGAAGACGAAACTGCATCGATTGTTTCAATTGCTGCGCCAGCTCCTCACTACTTAGAATCTTGGGGTGATCTTGAACTTACAAGCGGAACATATAGCTTAACTCAGCCAACAATTCGCCCAATCTTTAATACAAAACAATTTCAAGATGTTTTATTGTCAGTAAATGGTACAGCTGGTACTTTTTATGACTACTTAAAAACAAATTCTGGAGCTTACACTGCAGGAGCTTCTTGGAATAAAGTATTGCATGATGGTGTAGCTGTTCTTGGGGCTTCAGCTTTGTCTGGAGGTGCTATTGATGCTGCGACTGCTGCAAATGCTGTTGCAAGATCTAAATCTGCTGGTGATTTTGAATTAGTATTATATACTAAAACAGGATTAGGAGATGGACAACATGCTAATAACCCATGGTTACAAGAGTTTCCAGATCCAATTACAAGAGTTTCTTGGGATAACTATGTTACAGTTTCTAATGCAGATGCTAAAAAACTTGGTTTATCAAATGAAATTGTTGCCAACGGAGGTTTAAATGGTAGTTATGCTACTATTACTGTTGATGGGGTTAAATTGGAAAATGTTCCAGTTATCGTTCAGCCAGGTCAAGCAGTTGGTACTTTAGGTCTAGCTCTTGGATACGGACGTAAAGCAGCTCTAAAAGAAGAAATGCAGGTAGGTTTAAATGCTTACACTTTATATAAAGGTTTCAATAATGTTCAATCAGTATCTATTGTTAAAGCTGGTGGTGTACATGAGTTCGCTTGTGTTCAAGGTCAGAAAACTTTAATGGGTAGAGGAGATATTATTAAAGAAACTACTTTAGAAATATTTAATACTAAAGATGCTGAACATTGGAATGAAAAACCAATGGTATCTTTAGATCACCAAGAAGTTGAGGCTACTACTGTAGATCTTTGGGAATCATTTGATCGTACAACTGGGCATCACTTCAACCTTTCAATTGACTTAAATGCTTGTACTGGATGTGGAGCTTGTGTTATCGCTTGTCACGCAGAAAACAACGTTCCAGTTGTAGGTAAAGCAGAGGTAAGAAGAAGTCGTGATATGCACTGGTTGCGTATCGACAGATATTATTCTTCTGAAAGCACTTTTGAAGGTGATAACGAAAGAAAAGAAGGAATTGCTGGTTTATCTAGTTCATTATCTACATTTAATGAAATGGAGAAAGCAGGAGATAATCCTCAAGTTGCATTCCAACCTGTAATGTGTCAACACTGTAACCACGCACCTTGTGAGACAGTTTGTCCAGTTGCTGCAACTTCTCACGGTCGTGAAGGTCAAAACCATATGGCTTACAACAGATGTGTTGGTACTCGTTACTGTGCTAACAACTGTCCATATAAAGTACGTCGTTTTAACTGGTTCTTATACAACAAAAACAGCGAGTTCGATTATCATATGAACGATGATTTAGGCCGTATGGTATTAAATCCTGACGTTAACGTACGTTCTCGTGGTGTTATGGAAAAATGTTCTATGTGTATCCAAATGACACAAGCTACTAAATTAAAAGCTAAAAACGAAGGCCGTCCAGTTAGAGATGGTGAATTCCAAACAGCTTGTTCTAGTGCTTGTTCTTCAGGAGCGATGATATTTGGTGATGTAAATGATAAAGAAAGTAAAGTTGCTAAATTAGCTGCTGATGAAAGATCATACCACTTATTAGAGCATGTAGGTACAAAACCTAATGTGGTTTACCATGTTAAAGTTAGAAATACTTAGTAAAATTATTAATTAAGAAACAATATAAAGGATTATGTCGTCTCACTACGAAGCACCCATTAGAAAACCTTTAGTTATTGGTGATAAATCTTATCACGATGTAACTGTAGATGTAGCTGCACCTGTTGAGGGGCCTGCAAACAAGCAATGGTGGATTGTATTTTCAATCGCATTAATAGCCTTCCTTTGGGGGTTAGGTTGTATAATTTACACCGTATCTACCGGTATCGGAACATGGGGATTAAATAAAACAGTTGGCTGGGCTTGGGATATTACTAACTTCGTTTGGTGGGTTGGTATTGGTCACGCTGGAACATTAATTTCTGCGGTATTATTACTTTTCCGTCAACGTTGGAGAATGGCCATCAACCGTTCTGCTGAAGCTATGACTATTTTCTCTGTAGTTCAAGCAGGTCTATTTCCAATTATTCACATGGGACGTCCATGGTTAGCCTATTGGGTATTACCTATTCCAAACCAATTTGGATCTTTATGGGTAAACTTTAACTCACCTTTACTTTGGGACGTATTCGCGATTTCAACGTATCTTTCAGTATCATTAGTTTTCTGGTGGACTGGTTTATTGCCTGACTTTGCAATGCTTCGTGATAGAGCTATTACTCCTTTTAACAAAAGAGTTTATTCTATCTTAAGTTTTGGATGGAGTGGTAGAGCTAAAGACTGGCAGCGTTTTGAAGAAGTATCTTTAGTATTAGCTGGTTTAGCTACTCCACTTGTACTTTCTGTACACACTATTGTATCTATGGACTTTGCTACTTCTGTAATCCCTGGATGGCATACAACAATTTTCCCTCCATACTTTGTTGCTGGAGCGGTTTTCTCTGGATTCGCGATGGTAAATACATTGTTGATTGTTATGAGAAAAGTATCTAACCTTGAGGCATACATCACATTACAGCATATCGAGTTAATGAACATCATTATCATGATTACTGGATCTATCGTAGGTGTGGCTTATATCACTGAGTTATTCGTAGCTTGGTATTCAGGTGTAGAATATGAGCAATATGCATTTTTAAACAGAGCTACTGGACCTTACTGGTGGGCATATTGGTCGATGATGACATGTAACGTGTTCTCGCCTCAGTTCATGTGGTTCAAAAAATTAAGAACAAGTATCATGTTCTCATTCATTATTTCGATTGTAGTAAACATCGGTATGTGGTTTGAAAGATTCGTAATTATTGTTACTTCTTTACATAGAGATTACCTTCCATCTTCTTGGACAATGTTCTCACCAACATTTGTTGATATTGGAATTTTCATTGGAACAATTGGTTTCTTCTTTGTATTGTTTTTATTATACTCTAGAACATTCCCTGTAATTGCTCAGGCAGAGGTTAAAACAATTTTGAAAGGAACAGGAGATAATTATATTAGAGAAAGAGCAAACAGTAAAGATTCACATCATGAGTAATAAAGTTATATACGCCATTTATAATGACGATGACGTTTTGATGAATGCAGTAAAGAAAACTAGAGCTGCTCATCATCATATTGAAGAGGTTTTTACTCCATTCCCGGTTCACGGATTGGACAAAGCCATGGGATTAGCACCAACAAGATTAGCAATATGTGCTTTTTTATATGGATGTGTTGGTATTTCTGTTGCAACAACTATGATGGGTTACATCATGATTCATGACTGGCCACAAGATATTGGAGGTAAACCAAGTTTTAGTTTTATCCAAAATATGCCATCTTTTGTGCCAATTATGTTTGAGATGACTGTATTTTTTGCAGCTCACTTAATGGTAATTACTTTTTACATGAGAAGTAGATTATGGCCATTTAAAGAAGCTGAAAACCCAGATGTAAGAACAACTGATGACCACTTTTTAATGGAGGTTGCTGTAAATGATAACGAAGCTGAATTAGTTTCTTTCTTTGAAGGAACTGGAGCTGTTGAAGTTAAAGTAATAGAAAAGAATTAATTGTAGCTATGAAAAGGATATATAAAATAACACTTTTAGTTGGTATAACTATTTTAGTTTCATCTTGCCACAATAATTCGGCACCGAACTATCAGTATTTCCCTAATATGTATGAATCTGTTGCTTACGAGCCATATTCAGAAGCAAAAATATTTAAGGGAGGAAAAGAAGGACAGCTTCCTGTTGAAGGAACTATCAATAGAGGTTTTGAACCTTATGAATATGAAAACTCAACTGCTGGTTATGAATTAGCGAAAGCTAATTTAAAATCACCTTTAACAGAAGAAGAGAAAAACTCTGGAAAAGGTAAAGAGCTTTTTGATATTTATTGTATCAGCTGCCATGGCGCAACTGGTAACGGTAAAGGTAAATTGGTTGAAAGAGAGAAATTTCTTGGAGTACCTAGCTATAAAGACAGAGAGATCACTGAAGGAAGTATCTTTCATGTTGAGACTTATGGTTTAAATGCAATGGGTTCACATGCAAATCAATTAAGTGCTCACGAACGTTGGTTAGTTGCTGACTATGTTCTGAAACTAAAAAGCCAATTATAATTGTTGAACAAACTGATCGTAATAGATATGTATACATTTTCAAGTAAATTAAAAACTTTTTCTATCATCTTAATGGCCGTTGGTCTATTAGGAATTGGGTATGGTTTTTTAAGTGCACCAAAAGATATTCAAGAAGTTGAAAAAATACTTGCTGCAGATGAACATGGTTCTCATGGCGCTGCGCATGAAGAAAAAGCGGAGGCATCTCACAAAGAAGCAGGTCATCATGAGGCTGCTGAAGTTGCACATGACTCTCACAAAGGAGCTGAGCATGCAGAAGTTTCTGGTGCAAATGAGCACGAAAAACATTTAGAGCACGTATTGCACCAATTGCAAAATAAGCCTTGGTCTGCTGTGTATGTTGCTTGTATTTTCTTTTTACTTCTTTCAATGGGGGTTTTAGCTTTCTATGCAATTCAACAAGTTGCTCAAGCAGGTTGGTCTCCAGTTTTGTTTAGAGTTATGCAAGGTATAACAGCTTATTTGCCAGCTGGTTCTATAATCTTCTTTATACTATTAGTATTATGTGGATTACATTTTAATCATATCTTCGTATGGTTAGGAGAAGGGGTAACGGATCCGAAAAGCCCAAATTATGATGCTATCATTGCAGGAAAATCTGGATATTTAAATTTTCCTTTCTGGATTGCAAGAGCTTTCATCTTTTTATTAGGATGGAATATCTACCGTCATTTTTCTAGAAAAAACTGTTTGGCACAAGATGAAGCAAATGATGATCTTTACTATAAAAAGAATTTCAAAGCATCTGCTGGATTCTTAGTATTCTTTATTGTTTCTGAGTCTATTATGTCGTGGGATTGGATTATGTCTTTTGATCCACACTGGTTTAGTACTTTATTTGGATGGTATGTATTTGCCTCTTTCTTTGTAAGTGGTATTACATCTATTGCATTAGTAACTATTTATTTAAAATCAAAAGGATATTTAGAGTATGTAAATACAAGTCATATCCATGATTTAGCTAAGTTCATGTTTGGTATTAGTGTATTCTGGACTTATTTATGGTTCTCTCAATTTATGTTGATTTGGTACGCTAACATTCCAGAAGAGGTAACTTATTTTGTAACAAGAATTCAGTTATATAACCTTCCTTTCTTTGGAGCGGTTGTTATGAACTTTGTTTTCCCATTATTAATATTAATCAATACTGACTTCAAACGTCTTAACTGGGTTGTTGTTATGGCTGGTATTGTGATATTATTAGGTCATTATGTTGATTTCTTTAATATGATTATGCCTGGTACTGTAGGAGACAAATGGTTTATTGGAGTTCCTGAAATTGCATCGATTCTTTTCTTCTTAGGATTATTTATATTTGTTGTATTTACTGCATTAACTAAATCTCCTTTGCTTGCAAAAAGAAATCCTTTCATCGAAGAAAGTAAACATTTTCATTATTAATATTTAAAGAAGTAAACAGATGACAAGTTTGTTGGTAATTATAGTTTTAGTTTTATTAGCAGTTGCATTATGGCAATTGACGAAGATATTTGATCTTACTCAGGTAGGAGCTTCTTCGGACGATTCTCAAGTTGCATCAGATAATGACAATAACGTTCAGGGATATATCATGTTTGGCTTTTTAGCTTTCATTTATATATTTACTATTTATGGTTTACTAAAATGGGGTAATTTGGCGCTTCATACTCCTGCTTCTGAGCATGGTGGTTTAGTAGATAATTTAATGAACATTACTTGGGTTTTGATCTTTACGGTTCAAGTAATAACACAAGGTTTATTATATTGGTTTTCTTTTAAATATAAAGGTAACAAAGATAAAAAAGCGTTATTTTTTGCTGATAGTAATAAATTAGAGGCAATTTGGAGTATCATTCCTTCTGTTGTTTTAGCTTGTTTAATTCTTTACGGATTATATGCTTGGAATAACATTATGTTTGTTGATAAAGATGAAGATGTAATCGAAATCGAATTATATGCTCAGCAATTTAAATGGACTGCAAGATATGCTGGACAAGATAATGTTTTAGGAAAAGCTAACGTGCGTTTAATCGAAGGAATAAATACATTAGGAGTTGATATGTCAGATCCAAATGCTCAAGATGATATCGTAGTTTCAGAATTGCACATTCCTAAAGGTAAAAAAGTTCACTTTAAAATGCGTTCTCAGGATGTATTGCACTCTGCTTACTTTCCTCACTTTAGAGCACAAATGAACTGTGTTCCAGGTATGGTTACTGAATTTGCTTTCGTTCCAACATATACTACTTCAGAATATAGAGAGTTGCCATTTATGGTTGAAAAAGTTGCAAACATTAACAAACTTAGAGCTGAAAAAAGTAAAGAGTTAGTTGCAAAAGGTGGTACAGCTTTAGATCCTTATACTTTTGATTACCTATTATTATGTAATAAAATCTGTGGAGCGTCTCACTATAATATGCAAATGAAAGTTGTTGTAGATTCTCCAGAAGACTATAAAAAATGGTTAAGTGAGAAAACTACTTTGGCTCAGGATATCGCTGCTGCAAAAGCGGCTGAAAAACCAGCTGAAGGAACTGCTCCAACTGCAGATTCTACTGCAAAAGTAATTGACACTGTTAAAGCTGTTGTCGATACTGTTAAAGCAGCTGTAGCTAAAGTTGCATTGAAATAATATTATTTAGAAAATTTAAAGTACACATATATGTCAGCAGAAGCGCACGATCACGATCACGGACACGATCACGAGCACGAACATCATCATAAAGACACGTTCATTACTAAATATATTTTTAGTATTGATCACAAAATGATTGCTAAACAATACTTGATTACTGGTATTATTATGGGGATCATTGGTATAGCAATGTCTTTGCTTTTTAGAATGCAATTGGCGTGGCCAGAAGAGTCTTTTAAGATATTTAATGTTTTATTAGGAGATAAATTTGCACCTGATGGTGTAATGGCAAATGATATTTATTTAGCTTTAGTAACAATTCACGGTACCATCATGGTATTCTTTGTACTGACGGCAGGTTTAAGTGGAACTTTTAGTAATTTACTTATTCCGCTTCAAATTGGAGCAAGAGATATGGCGTCTGGGTTTATGAATATGATTTCATACTGGTTGTTTTTCTTATCAGCTGTTGTAATGTTATGTTCTTTATTTGTTGAAGCTGGACCAGCATCTGCTGGATGGACAATTTATCCTCCTTTGAGTGCATTGCCACAAGCAATTCCAGGATCAGGAACAGGTATGACATTATGGTTAGTATCTATGGCTATTTTCATCGCATCTTCTTTGATGGGATCTTTAAATTACATTGTTACTGTACTTAACTTAAGAACTAAAGGAATGTCTATGACTAGACTTCCTCTTACAATCTGGACATTTTTCGTAACAGCTATTATTGGTGTTATTTCTTTCCCAGTATTATTGTCAGCTGCTTTATTATTGATTTTCGATAGAAGTTTTGGTACTTCATTCTTCTTATCTGATATCTATATTGCAGGAGAGGTTTTACATTACCAAGGAGGTTCTCCAGTACTGTTTGAACACTTATTCTGGTTCTTAGGTCACCCTGAGGTTTACATCGTAATCTTACCAGCGATGGGTCTTGTTTCTGAAATTATGGCTACAAACTCTCGTAAACCAATTTTCGGTTATAGAGCGATGATTATGTCAGTTCTTGCAATTGCATTCTTGTCAACTATTGTTTGGGGTCACCACATGTTTATTTCAGGTATGAATCCTTTCTTAGGATCTGTATTTACATTTACAACTTTATTGATTGCAATTCCTTCTGCTGTAAAAGCATTTAACTGGATTACAACTTTATGGAAAGGTAACTTACAGTTCAACCCTGCAATGTTATTCTCTATCGGAATGGTTTCTACTTTCATCACTGGAGGTTTAACAGGAATCATTTTAGGAGATAGTACTTTAGATATTAACGTTCACGATACTTACTTCGTAATTGCTCACTTTCACTTAGTAATGGGTATCTCTGCACTTTACGGAATGTTTGCTGGTATTTACCACTGGTTCCCTAAAATGTATGGAAGAATGTTAAACAAAAACTTAGGTTATATTCACTTCTGGATTACTGCAGTTTGTGCTTATGGAGTTTTCTTCCCAATGCACTTTATCGGATTAGCTGGTTTACCAAGACGTTACTATACAAATACTAACTTTCCATTATTTGATGATTTACAAAATGTGAATGTTTTAATTACAACATTTGCTCTTGTAGGAGGTGCATTCCAGTTAGTATTCTTGTACAACTTCTTTAGCAGTATTTTCTACGGTAAGAAAGCAGTTCAAAACCCATGGAGATCTACAACTTTAGAGTGGACTACTCCAGTTGAACATATCCACGGAAACTGGCCAGGAGAAATTCCTCACGTATATCGTTGGCCGTATGACTATAGTAACCCTAATCATGATGTAGATTTTGTTCCTCAAAATGTACCAATGAAAGAAGGTGAAGAAGTTTTACACCACTAAAAAATAATCAAAGGCTGTCAGAAATGACAGCCTTTTTTGTTTAGTTAAAGTTTTAATCGTACAGTTTTGCTATTTTACAAACTGATTAGTTTATATATCTTTGTAGGATGAATGAAAATCTAGATCCTACTACTAAAGGATATAACTCAGAAGAGTTAGATCTTGAGAAAAGATTACGTCCGCTGTCATTTGATGATTTTGCCGGACAAGATCAAGTTTTGGAAAATTTAAAAGTCTTTGTTGCTGCAGCTAATCAGCGTGGTGAGGCTCTTGATCATGCACTTTTTCATGGCCCTCCTGGTCTAGGGAAAACTACTTTGGCCAATATATTGGCAAATGAATTGCAAGTGGGTATTAAAATTACTTCAGGACCAGTTTTGGATAAACCTGGTGATTTGGCTGGTTTGCTAACAAACTTAGACGAAAGAGATGTTTTATTCATTGATGAAATTCATCGATTAAGTCCTGTAGTTGAAGAATATTTGTATTCTGCTATGGAAGACTTTAAGATTGATATTATGATTGAATCTGGTCCGAATGCGAGAACAGTGCAAATAAATTTGAATCCCTTTACTTTGATTGGAGCGACAACGCGATCAGGGTTGTTAACTGCTCCAATGCGTGCTCGTTTCGGTATATCGTCACGTTTACAATATTATACTACAGAACTTTTGACAACAATTGTTGAAAGAAGTGCATCTATTTTAAAAATGCCTATTGATCTAGAAGCTGCAATTGAAATTGCTGGACGAAGTCGTGGAACTCCTCGTATTGCAAATGCATTATTAAGACGTGTTCGTGATTTTGCTCAAATTAAAGGAAATGGAAGAATTGATATCGAAATTTCAAGATATGCTTTAAAAGCCTTAAATGTAGATGCTCATGGTCTAGATGAAATGGATAATAAAATATTATTAACTATTATTAATAAATTTAAAGGCGGCCCAGTAGGACTTTCTACTTTGGCTACAGCTGTTAGTGAAAGTAGTGAAACTATAGAAGAAGTTTATGAGCCTTTCTTAATTCAGGAAGGATTTATCATGCGAACGCCTAGAGGTAGAGAAGTTACAGATAAAGCGTATAAGCATCTTGGAAAAATAAATACAAATATACAAGGAGGTTTATTTTAATTGTATGTCCGAGAAGTTTAAATATACTTACCCTCAGAATTTATCTTTACTTAGATTTTTCAAGGATGCCGAAGGTGTTCGTAGAAATCCGATTCCCTTTCATAAAAGATATTTTGAGAAATTTGGAGATTCTTTTTCTATACGAATTGGTTTTTCTAAGTATATAATCTTGTCGCGAGATAATGAAATTGCGCAGCATATTTTAGTCAAGAACCAAAAGAATTATAATAAATCTAAATTTCAATCGGTTTATCTTTCCAAATATTTAGGAAAGGGACTTTTAACTAGTGATGGTGATTTTTGGTTAAAACAGAGACGACTTATTCAGCCGGCATTTCATAAACAAAAAATGAATCAGCTGGTTGACAATATGAACCTGACTATTGCTTCAGAAGTAAATAATTTAGTGGAAGAAAGGCCAATAGATCTTTTTCCGGTTATGAGTAATCTTGCATTTAATGTTGTCGCAAAATCTTTATTCCAGCTTTCAAATGCTGAGAATAAATTTCATCGCATTAAATTTATTATAGAAGAAGTACAAAACTTTTTGATTAAAGAAATTAGACTTCCGCATAAAGCTTGGTGGTTTTCAGTGAGTGGACAGGTCAAGAAACATCTTAAGTTAGCGGAGGAAAATAATACTATTATTAAGGAAATCATCGAAGAAAGAAAAGCTTCGAAGGAAGAAATTAATGATTTATTAAACATGCTTCTAGAAACTAGGTATGAAGATACAGGGGAAGGCATGTCTATTGAACAATTGATTGATGAAATTAAAGTTCTTTTTATTGCGGGACATGAAACTACAGCAAACACATTAACTTTTACTCTTTATCTTTTGGGAAGAAATCCCGAAGTTCAACAAAAGGTTTTTGAGGAAATCATAGAGGTTGAATCGCAAACAAGCAATAGTATCGAACAGCTTCAAAAAATGGTCTATACAAATGCCGTTTTGAACGAGTCTATGCGTTTATATCCACCCGCTTGGATTACTGATAGACAAAATCTTGAGGATGATTCTTTGGCTGAATTTAAAATCAAAAGAAACACTTTGATTGGGGTTTCTTTTTATGAATTGCACCGTAATCCAAAATATTGGAATAATCCTGATGAATTCATTCCAGATCGATTTCTTGGAGAACAAAAAAAGAAATCAATGCAATATTTTTATCCTTTTGGGGCTGGGCCTAGAATGTGTATTGGAACTGGATTTGCCATTTATGAAATGTGTTTAACGATATCTCAGATTGTTAAAAAGTATATTATTAAATCTGATAATGATACCGTTCAGTTTAATCCATTAATTACTTTAAAACCTATTAACGTTGAAGTTTCATTTTCTAAAAGATGAGTATCAATTCAAAAGAAACATATTCAAAATTTATAAAAGAAGAAGCCAAAAGACTTGGGTTTATTTCTTGCGGAATTTCTAAGGCTGGTTTTTTAGAACAAGAAGCTCCTCGACTTGAAAATTGGTTGAAGAACAATCGTAATGGTCAAATGGCCTATATGGAACAACATTTTGATAAGCGTCTCGATCCAACTTTGTTGGTTGATGATGGTAAAAGTGTTGTATCGCTTTTACTTAATTATTACCCAGATTCTAAGCAAAACGATGAAAGTTTTAAGATTTCTAAATATGCCTATGGACAAGATTATCATTTTGTAATTAAGGATAAGCTAAAGGAGTTTTTACATTCAATCCAAGAAAATATTGGAGAAGTATCAGGACGTGCTTTTGTCGATTCGGCACCTGTTTTAGATAAAGCTTGGGCAGCCAAAAGCGGTTTGGGTTGGATTGGAAAAAACAGTAACCTGATCACTCAAAAGGTTGGCTCTTTTTACTTCATTGCCGAACTTATTATTGATTTAGAATTAGAATACGATTATGCAGTCACAGACCACTGTGGTTCTTGTACTGCCTGTATTGATGCCTGTCCTACACAGGCGATTGTAGCTCCTTATATTGTTGATGGAAGCAAATGCATTTCTTATTATACCATCGAATTAAAAGAAAATCTTCCTGAAGAAATGAAGGGGAAATTCGATGAATGGATGTTTGGCTGTGATACTTGTCAAGATGTTTGTCCTTGGAATCGATTTTCTAAACCGCATTCTGAACCGCTGTTTAATCCTAATCCAGAACTGCTTTCCTTTACTAAAAAGGATTGGATTGAAATAACAGAAGAAACTTTCCGAACAGTCTTTAAAAATTCCCCAGTTAAGAGAACAAAATTCGATGGCTTAAAACGTAATATTAAGTTTTTAAAATAGAAATATTGTATTTTGATTTTGTTTTGTAATTGACTTGTTGTTAGTGTTTTATGTTTTTGATTATAAGTAAAAACTTATTTTTCAACTTTTTTATTTCTTGTTGTTTTGTCAGTGTTTTTTGTAAGAATTAATCTTATTCGCAAAAAATTAAGATTTTTTGACAGCTTCATAATCAAATTGTTACATTTTTAGCATATTTATTAAGTTGAACATTTGTTAAAAATTGTTGTTTAACGACTTTATCTGCATTTTGTCGGCATAATGATGCTCGATTTCATTCCGCGATATACTTTCGCGCTTTCCAAATCTACTTAATTTAAAACCAGAAAGACTTTTATAGTCTTTATTTTACTATATGTCAATGGTCTACATAATTTCTTTTTTATGTGTAAGTCTTAAAAAAACTGTTTTAAGTTTTTTTAAATCCATTTTATATTTTTTCACGTATCTCATCAATATGCAAAAAACAATCATCTGTTTTTTAGCATCCGAAATTTCTGTTCCACAAACTCAAGTTGTCTATGCGTAACTCTACTTTTTGTAAGTCTGGATTTTACAGGCTAATCTTTTTTATTTTATTTATTACACTACCAATATTCTCATACTCACAAGTATGTGGTACCCCTGGAGTTGACGGACCTGTTGCGGTGTCAAGTTCAGTAAATACATATTACCCGATCACAGGAAATGTTACGTTGAATGCTGGAGCACAATCTATATTGTTGGCAGGTGTGCCAGCAACAGATCAATACTCGAATAATTTTGGCACAACTCCAATCTCTACAGGAGATCTGATTTTAATTATTCAAATGCAAGATGCCTCTATAAATTATACAAATACAGCTAATTATGGTTCTGGTACAACTAACAGCGGTCCTGATAATCTAGGAGGAACAGGATTTACAGCTCTTGGTAATACTGGGATTTTTGAATATGTAATTGCAACAAATAATGTACCCTTGACGGGAGGAAATTTAACGTTTAAAGGTACAGGTCCCAATAATGGTGTCTTGAATAGTTTTTATAATGCAGACCCAACTACTTCAAGAGGAAAGAAAACATTTCAAGTCGTTAGAGTGCCTCAATATTCTAATTTAACTCTTACAGCCAATATTACTACACCTCCTTTTAATGGAGTTGCGGGTGGTATTATTGCATTTAATGTTTCTGGAACCTTCAACTTTAATGGCTTTAGTATTGATGGAAGCGCAAGGGGTTTTAGAGGAGGATATAGCCCAAAAGCTGGTTCGGATGTTAATGATTCAAAAACTTATGTTGGTGATTCATCAAATAGCAAAATTTCAGGAAAAGGAGAAGGAATAGCTGGTACACCTAAATATATGTGGGATGGCTTTAATCAGGTAGCAAATACAATTGAAGGAATGCCAGGCGGTTCTTCAGGAAGAGGGGCTCCAGCGAATGCAGGAGGTGGCGGGAACGACCATAATACCGGCGGTGGAGGTGGTGGAAACGGTGGATTTGGCGGACTTGGTGGCGCTGGATGGCAAGGTGGAGGAGGAGATTTATTCTCCAATAATCTTACAGGAGCAGGACGACCAGGATCAAAATCGTATACTGTAATTGAAAAATTTCCAAGGCTTATTATGGGCGGTGGTGGAGGTGCAGGTGATGCAAATGACGCTTCTTCTGGTGTAAAAGGAGGTGTTGGAGGAGCAATTATTCTTATAAATGCTGGGAACGTTTTAGGAAATGGTACTATTTATGCAAATGGAGGAAAGGGAGCACCAGGAACTTACGCTAACTCTCCAGATGGTGCTGGAGGTGGAGGAGCAGGGGGAACAGTTTTGCTAAATGTTTCTAATAACAGTACTGCTACCATTCAAATTCAAGCTAAGGGAGGAGTAGGTGGAAACACTGAAAACGATAATAATAATGAGCACGGACCAGGTGGTGGTGGTGGTGGTGGAATAATCTGTCATAATGTTTCAAGTTCAGTAACCATTACAACAAATGTAACTGGTGGAGCAGCTGGTAAATCTAATGCCGGTAACGGAATTAATCATGGAGCTATTGCTGGAACAGATGGTTATGTATCAACTTTTACAGTTGCAGACGTACCTGCAAATCTACAAGTTAATGCGAATTGTTTTCCAGTTCTTGAGACAAAAGCCAAAACATTATCTACTACTGCAATTTGTAATGCTATTGATGAAAAAGTTTCTTATGAAATCGAAATAAAAAATACGGGAGCAGGAAATGCTGCTGGTGTAATGTTGGATTTTAGTTTCCCAGCAGGTATCGAATTTGATTCCGCTACAGCAACTTACTCTGTCGGAGCTTCAGGACCAGCAGGAACTCTAGCTAATTCGGCTACAGCTACGGCTAATAATCCTGTTTTTGGAGGATTTAACATTGCGCAAAATGGAGTTGTTACCATAACTTTAGTTGGAAAAGTAGCAGCTTCTATAGCGGCAGGAACTTATAGTTCAAATGCGCAAGCATTATATCTTGACCCAACGCGTACAACAGCCAATTCTAATAGAAGAATAACGGCATTTACAAATGCTTATGGTAGTGCAAATAAAACATACGAAGGTACAGGCCAATCAAATGTTCCAGGTGTAAATTTTAATGGAACAGGTACTGCCGTTGACGATATCTCAATTTTAGCTTTGCCTGCAGCTCCAACAGTGAGTGTAACGCAAACAACTTGTACTGCTCCAACAGGTACAATAGCTGTTAATACACCTGCAAACGGTTCTGGAATAAGTTATACATTAACGGGAACAAATCCTGTTTCTGCTTCGGTAAATAGTACAACCGGTATTTTTTCTGGATTGGTACCAGGGACTTATTCTGTAACTACAACAAATTCACAAGGATGTACTTCTGCTCCAAATACTGGTATTGTTATTAATGCAGTTGCAGGTGCACCAACGACAACAGGTGTTGCTATTTGCCAAGGCGAGGCAGGATCATTGACAGCTTCTTCTCCGTGCGCAGTTGCAAGTACTGCTGGACCACTATTTGGAAATGCAAGTAATGTATCAGGAACTGGATCTATAGACTGGTCAAATGTTGCAGGTGCTAATTCAATAGGTTCAGGCTATGCTTCTGCTTCTACAAGTAATAATGGGAATACAATAACCCGATATTTGACAGCGACAAATTTTGGATTTTCAATTCCGTCAAATGCTAAAATTAAAGGAATTTCTTTAACAATTGGGCGTTTTGCTAGCGCAAATGGTGTCAATAATAATTATGTAACAGATAATGCTGTTCGTTTAATAAAAGGAAATACAATTCTTTCTCAAGATAATAAGTTAAGCACGAAGTGGTCAACAAGTAGCACGTCGGCTATTGATTATGGAGGAGAATCTGATTTATGGAGTACTACGTGGACTCCTAGTGAAATTAATAATTCTGGTTTTGGAATTGCCTTATCTATAACTATTAATAAATCTGGTAATACGAATGTTGTAGCAAATGTTGATTACATGCAGCTAACTGTAAGTTATACTATAGGTGAGATAGAATGGTATACTACATCTACAGGTGGTTCATCAATTTATACAGGTACTTCTTTTAATCCAGTAGGAGTTACAGGGTCTGGATTGACAAGTACCGCTACAGCAACAACAAAAACGTATTATGCGGCTTGTTCAGGTAATTCAAATTGTAGAGCAGCAGTTAATTTTGTTATTAATGCAAAACCAACAATTGCAACTATTACTTCTAACTCACGATGTGGTGCAGGAGAAGTAACTTTGGAGGCTACAGCATCAGCAGGAACTATTAATTGGTATGCAGCAGCAACAGGAGGAACATCATTAGGAACAGGAGAGAGTTTTACGACGCCAAGTTTATCTACAACAACTTCTTATTATGTTGAAGCAACAGATAATAGTTGTACAACTCCAACAAGAACTGAAGTTAAAGCAACAATAAATACAATACCAACAATAAATTCGACAACAGAGGCTTCAAATTGTGGTGCAGGAACATTACAATTAAAGGCAACTGCATCAACTGGGGCAACTATTAATTGGTATGCAGATCCTACAAGCGCGACAGTATTAGGAACAGGAACCACTTTTAACACTCCAACTTTGTCAGCCACTACAACTTATTATGTGGGCGCAGTAACATCATCAGGTTGTACTTCAACGTCTAGAATTGCTGTCGCGGCAGTTATAAATAAAGCTTCTAGTATTGTATTTACAAGTGGTACTCAAAATCCAACAGTTTGTTCTGGAGCATCAGTTCCAAATGCAGTATATACTTTTGGAGGAAGTGCTACAAATGCCACAGTATCTAACTTACCAACAGGATTATCTGCAACGGTTGATACTAATGCAAAAACAGTAACAATTTCTGGAAATCCAACAGCTGCTGGTACTTATACCATTACTACAGTTGGTCATACTGCACCTTGTACAGAAGCAACAATTCCAGGAACGGTTGTCTTATCACCAAATGTAACAATTGCATCATTTTCACCAGCAACGTCTTCTCGTTGCCAAGGAGTTGAAACAATAACAAGAACTACAACAGCAGCAAATTCAACAGGAGGTATTACATATAGCCTAGATTCTGCAAGTAGCGCAGGCGGAAATACTATAAATTCAACTACTGGAGCAGTAACTTATGTTGCTGGATGGTCGGGAACAACTATAATCACAGCAAGTGCTGCAGGATGTAATGGACCAGTAACAACGACTCATACAGTAACGACAAATGCTTTACCTACAGCAACTATATCTGGAAATTTAACAGCATGTTTAACCACGACTTTGACAGCGAATTCAAATGCAAGTTCAGCTACTTATGTTTGGTATAAAAATAATGTTGTGATTCCTAGTCAAACTTCTTCTACGTTAGTTGTAAATTCTGATGGAGATTATAAAGTGAAAGTTAAAAATACAGTAACAGGTTGCGAACAGACTTCTTCTATCTCTACAGTAAAAGTTAGTGATACCCAGAAACCCGTAAAACCAACATTGGCTGATATTACAGGAGAATGCTCAGCAACTGTAACGGCTCCAACAACAACTGACAACTGTGCAGGAACAGTTACAGGAACAACGACAGATCCATTGACATATAATGCTCAGGGAACTTACACCATTAACTGGAGTTTCAATGATGGAAATGGAAACGTAGAAACTGCAACTCAAAAAGTAATTATTAAAGATACCCAGAAACCTGTAAAACCAATATTGGCTGATATTACAGGACAATGCTCTGCAACAGCAACTGCTCCTACAACGACAGACAACTGTGCAGGAACAGTTACAGGAACAACGACAGATCCATTGACATATAATGCTCAGGGAACTTACACCATTAACTGGAGTTTCAATGATGGAAATGGAAACGTAGAAACTGCAACTCAAAAAGTAATTATTAAAGATACGCAGAAACCTGTAAAACCAACATTGGCTGATATTACAGGAGAATGTTCAGCAACTGCAACTGCTCCGACAACGACAGACAACTGTACAGGAACAGTTACAGGAACAACGACAGATCCATTGACATATAATGCTCAGGGAACTTATACCATTAACTGGAGTTTTAGCGATGGAAATGGAAATATAGAAACTGCAACTCAAAAAGTTATTGTTAAAGACACTCAGAAACCCGTAAAACGAACATTAGCTGATATTACGGGAGAATGTTCAGTAACTGCAACTGCTCCGACAACGACAGACAACTGTGCAGGAACAGTTACAGGAACAACGACAGATCCATTGACATATAACACTCAGGGAACTTATACCATTAATTGGAGTTTTAGCGACGGAAATGGAAACGTAGAAACGGCGACTCAAAAAGTAATTATTAAAGACACCCAAAAGCCATCAATCACTTGTCCGTTGGCAGTTTCAGTTTCGACAGATGAGAATTCATGTACTGCAACTGGAGTTGCTTTAGGTGCTCCGACAGTATCGGATAATTGCTCTGGAACTGTAACGGTGACAAATGATGCACCTTCAAGTTTCCCAATCGGAAACACTACAGTGACATGGACGGCAACAGATGCAGGAGGTAATACAGAGACTTGCACGCAAATCGTTAAAGTAATTGGTGAAATTATAGCAAATGATGATAGTGTTTCTTCATCAAATGGAGGAGCTGGAGGAGTAGTTATTACTAATGTTTTTGATAATGATGTTTTAAATTGTAATAAAGTAAATAGAGGAGATGTTGATGTTACAGTAAATGGTACCGTACCTTCAGTGTTAATTTTTAATAATGCAAATGGTGCTGTTTCAGTAAAACCGAATACACCAACAGGCACTTATACTTTTGATTATTCAATTTGTGAAATCGCTAATAGCGGAAATTGCAATACGGCTACAGTTAAAGTTGAAATTGTAAATGATTTAGTGGCAGTTAAAGATGATTTTGGGACAAAATCTTCAGGATCAGCAGCGGCATCTATTGGAAATGTAAAATCAAACGACACTTTAGACGGCGCATCTGTAACGTCTGCAAACACGATTGTTACAATTGACAGCAACGGACCATTAAGCGTTGATGCAAACGGAGACGTTACTCTAGCGGCTAACACGCCAAGTGGAACGTACAGCATTACATACGAAATCTGCGAGAAAGATGCGAATCCTTCAAACTGCAAGACAGCAACAGCAGAGGTTAAAGTTGTAAACGATTTAGTAGCAGTTAAAGATGATTTCGGAACAAAAACTTCTGGATCTACAGTTGCAGCTATTGGAAATGTAAAATCAAACGACACTTTAGACGGAGCATCCGTTACGTCTGCAAACACGATTGTTGCAATTGGCAGCAACGGACCATTAAGCGTTGATGCAAACGGAGACGTTACTCTGGCGGCTAATACGCCAAGCGGAACCTACAGCATTACATACGAAATCTGCGAGAAAGATGCGAATCCTTCAAACTGCAAGACAGCGATTGCAGAGGTTAAAGTTGAAAATGGTCTAATTGCGGTTAAGGATGATTTCGGAACAAAATCTTCAGGATCAGCAGCGGCATCTATCGGAAATGTAAAATCAAACGACACTTTAGACGGTGCATCTGTTACGTCTGCAAACACGATTGTTACAATTGACAGCAACGGACCATTAAGCGTTGATGCAAACGGAGACGTTACTCTGGCGGCTAACACGCCAAGCGGAACCTACAGCATTACATATGAAATCTGCGAGAAAGATGCGAATCCTTCAAACTGCAAGACAGCAACAGCAGAGGTTAAAGTTGTAAACGATTTAGTAGCAGTTAAAGATGATTTCGGAACAAAAACTTCTGGATCTACAGTTGCAGCTATTGGAAATGTAAAATCAAACGACACTTTAGACGGTGCATCTGTTACGTCTGCAAACACGATTGTTACAATTGACAGCAACGGACCATTAAGTGTTGATGCGAACGGAGACGTTACTCTAGCGGCTAACACGCCAAGCGGAACCTATAGCATTACATACGAAATCTGTGAGAAGGATGCTAATCCTTCAAACTGCAAGACAGCAGTTGCAGAAGTTAAAGTTGTAAATACAATAGACGCAGTAGTAGATACTATTACTCCAATAAATGGAAATATTGGCGGAACAACAGTATCTTTAATAGGAAACGATACACTAAACGGAAACAAAGCAGTAATTGGAATCAATTCAGGAGAAGTTACAATAAATATTGTTGGTACTTTACCATCAGGATTAACGTTAAATGGAAATGGAACTATAACAGTAGCTTCAGGAACTCCAAAAGGAGATTATGAAGTAGAATATACAATATGTGAAGTAGGTGCAGTCCCTGCAAACTGCGATTCAGTGACTATTACTGTACCAGTAACAGCAGGCAATCTTGTGGCAAACGCAGACGAAATCCCATCAGTTTTAGGATCGAATCTTCCTCAGACATTAGGGAAAAATGTTTTTGACAATGACACTAAAAATGCACAGCCATTAGACCCAACAGATGTTATGCTGAAAACTACAGCGGCAGATCCAAAAGGATATCTGACTGTAGATGCAAACGGAAAAATTGTCTTGGGAGCAAATCCTCCAGCGGGAGATTATGAGCTGACTTATGAAATCTGCGAGAAATTGAATCCGGACAACTGCAGCTCGAATACTGTTAAGGTAACAGTTGTATTGCCTGTAATTGATGCAGTTGAAGATACGGTAACTCCAATAAATGGGAATATCGGCGGAACGACTATTTCATTGACTGCAAATGATAAATTGAACGGAAATCCAATCACGGTTGGATCGGCTGCAGGAGAAGTTAAGTTTGAAATTATCGGAACGCTTCCAACGGGACTGACGCTTAATTCAGATAATACTATTAGTGTTGAGCCAAATACTCCAAAAGGAGATTATAAGGTCGAATATAAAATCTGCGAGAATACGAATCCGCTAAACTGCGATTCAGTTACTATCACTGTACCAGTAACAGCAGGCAATCTTGTGGCAAATGCAGACGAAATCCCATCAGTTTTAGGATCGAATCTTCCTCAGACATTAGGGAAAAATGTTTTTGACAATGACACTAAAAATGCACAGCCATTAGACCCAACAGATGTTACGCTGAAAACTACAGCGTCAGATCCAAAAGGATATCTGACTGTAGATGCAGACGGAAAAATTGTCTTGGGAGCAAATCCTCCAGCAGGAAAATATGAGCTGACATATGAAATTTGCGAGAAATTAAATCCGGACAACTGCAGTTCGAATACTGTTAAAGTAACAGTTGTATTGCCTGTAATTGATGCAGTTGAAGATGTTATTGCTTCTATAAACGGAAATATCGGCGGAAAAACGATTTCATTAACTGCAAATGATAAATTGAACGGAAATCCAATCACAGTTGGATCGGCTGCAGGAGAAGTTAAGTTTGAAATCGTCGGAACGCTTCCAACGGGACTTACATTAAATTCAGATAATACTATTACTGTTGCGCCAAATACTCCAAAAGGAGATTATAAGGTCGAATATAAAATCTGCGAAAACACGAATCCGCTAAACTGCGATTCAGTAACTATTACTGTACCAGTAACAGCAGGGAATCTTGTGGCAAACGCAGACGAAATCCCATCAGTTGTAGGATCGAATCTTCCTCAGACATTAGGGAAAAATGTTTTTGACAATGACACTAAAAACGCACAGCCATTAGACCCAACAGATGTTACGCTGAAAACTACAGCGTCAGATCCAAAAGGATATCTGACTGTAGATGCAGACGGGAAAATTGTCTTGGGGGCAAATCCTCCAGCGGGAGAATATGAGCTGACATATGAAATCTGCGAGAAATTAAATCCAGACAACTGCAGTTCAAATACTGTTAAAGTAACAGTTGTATTGCCTGTAATTGATGCTGTTGAAGATGTTATTGCTTCTATAAACGGAAATATTGGCGGAACGACTATTTCATTGACTGCAAATGATAAATTGAACGGAAATCCAATCATAGTTGGAACAGCGCCTGGAGAAGTTAAGTTTGAAATTATCGGAACGCTTCCATCAGGACTGACGCTTAATTCAGATTACACCATAAGCATTGCGCCAAACACGCCAGCAGCAGATTATACTGTAGAATATAAAATCTGCGAAAATACGAATCCATTAAATTGTGATTCGGTAATTACAATAGTAAAAGTTACAGGAGGGAATCTTGTAGCAAATGAAGACCTTATGCCATCGGCAGTAGGAGTAAACATTCCGCAGAAAGTAATCAACGTTTTTGAGAATGATACTAAAGATGGAAATAAATTAGTGCCATCAGATGTAGATCTTAAAGTAACTAAAGATGATCCGAAAGGATATTTAACGGTAGATGCAGACGGAAATGTTGTAGTAGCTCCTAATGCACCTGCAGGAGAATATGAATTGACATACACAATATGCGAGAAACTAAATCCAAATAACTGTGATTCAAATAGTGTAAAAGTAACGGTAACAGAACCAAAAATGATAGTAACGGCAAACAGTTATTGTTCAAACAATGTTCCTTATGTTAACTATTCTGTTTCACCAGAGAATTTCACGACAAATAATCTATTAACAGTAAAATGGATTGATAGTAATAATAATGTAGTGGCAACTCAAACAAATCTGCCATTAAGCGGAAATATTTTATGGCCTGGGGCAGAGATTGACAGCAACAAAAATGGAACAGATTGGCCAGGATGGATTTTAAATAACGGAATATGGACAGAAGGTGCCGACGGATTTGAAGCTACCAGAAATGGAGTGAAAATTGAATTTTCATTAAACCCAACTGTTACAGTTTCTGTGGCTTATCCGCCAGCTACGCCAGATTGTAATGCACGTCCAACATTCTCAATAAAAGCAAATAATGATGAGACTGGACCTGTAAATGTGAAAAAAGGAGCAAACGCTACGGTTAATATTTTTGAAAATGACTTATTGAATGGAGTGCAAATTAAGCCTTCAGATGTTATTTTATCAATACCTGTAGTAAATCCAAACTTCTCACTAAATCCAAATGGTTCAGTCAATATTGCTGCAAATACACCAGATGGAATTTACGAATTGGTTTATCAGATCTGTGAAGCTGCAAATACATCAAATTGCAGTCAGGCGGTAATTAAAATTACAGTTGATAATGTTGCAGATCCAGTTTCGCCAGCAGTAAACGAGATTACTTTAAATAATGATAATGATGTAAGTGCAGATGGAATTAATGGTTCATTAGAATTTATAAATGTTTTAGAAAATGATTTAATAAACGGAAAAGCAATAAATCCTGCTGATGTTACTATTAAGCCTTTAACAGAAAGTCCGTATTTTGAATGGAATGCAGACGGAACGGTAAATGTTAAGCCAAACACACCAGGAGGAAATTATCCGTTGATCTATCAAGTTTGCGAAAAAGTAAATTCGTCAAATTGTTCTACCGCGACATTAAATGTTTTTGTAGAAGTGCCTGCTATTTCTGTTATCAAAACAGCAGTTTTCAATGACGAAAATAAAAATGGTTTTGCCAATGCAGGAGAAACAATCACGTACAAATTTACTGTAACCAATACAGGAAATGTGCCACTTGTTGGAATCACAATAAACGATCCGTTGCCAGGAGTAGCAGTTTCTGGACAAGCAATCAATTTGGGTGTCAACGAATCTAACGAAACTAATTTTACAGCGGTTTACAAAATCACTCAAGAAGATATTAACCGTGGCAGTGTGAGTAATCAGGCAACAGTTAAAGGAAGCAGCTTAAGAGGAGTTGTGGTCGAAGATCAGTCAGACGATGCAAGTAATAGCGGAGATAGCCCAACAGTCTTAGACTTAAACGGATGTTCTATTAAGGTAATGAATGCTTTCTCTCCAAACGGAGACAACAAGAATGCAAGATTTTATATAAGAGGTATAGAATGTTATCCAGATAATACGGTTGAAATTTATAACCGTTGGGGAGTTCTAGTTTTCAACATAGATCAGTATAACAATAACGATCGAGTATTTGTTGGATATTCTAACGGACGTTCGACAGTGAAACAATCAGATGGTCTGCCAGTTGGAACGTATTTCTATATCTTAAAATACAAAGACAACGATCAAAAGTCTCACCAAGAATCAGGGTACTTATATCTTAATAAATAAAAATAGACTACGGCTTGGTTAGCGCTAAGCCGTTCTAAAACTTAATAAATGAAAAAGTTAATTTTAGTTTTTATGTTTTTTTCGATTGTGTCAAATGCGCAGCAAGATGCACAATATACACAATACATGTATAACACAATCGAAGTCAATCCAGCGTATGCGGGTTCACGTGGAGCTTTAAGCGTTTTTGGTTTATATCGTACGCAATGGGTTGGGTTAGATGGAGCACCAGAAACGAGTACATTTTCTGTTAATACGCCTTTGAATAATACTGATTTAGGACTTGGAGTTTCTTTGGTAAATGATAAAATCGGACCAACTGTAGAGAATACTTTATCTACAGATTTGTCTTATACAATTCCAACTTCGGACACATGGAATTTGTCTTTCGGAATAAAAGGAACAGCTAATCTTTTTAACATCGATATCAATAAATTGAGTTATGAAGATCAAGATGATCCGCAGTTTCAGAATCTTAAAAATAAATTTTCGCCCAATGTTGGAGCGGGACTTTATTTTCATTCAGATAGAGCATATGTCGGGTTATCGGTTCCTAATTTTATAGAAACAAATCGTTATGACTCAGATGATGTGGCTATTTTTAAAGAAAAAATCAATTATTATTTAATAGCAGGTTATGTATTTAATCTAGATCGTTTAGAGTACATAAAATTCAAACCAGCTTTAATGACCAAAATGGTAGAAGGAGCTCCTTTGCAGGTTGATGTTTCAGGAAATTTTATGTTTAATGACAAATTCGTTTTAGGACTTGCTTATCGCTGGAGCGCATCTGTTAGTGCAATGGCAGGATTTCAAGTTACAAAAGGAATGTACATAGGTTATGGTTACGATCATGAAACGACACGATTAAGAAAATATAATTCTGGATCTCATGAGATTTTCCTAAGATTCGAATTCTTTAATAATTACAATAAAATGATATCCCCAAGATTCTTTTAATACAACCTATGAAAGCTAGAAATTTAATATTGATTATTTTACTGTTTTGTTTTGTTTCAAATGTAAATGCACAAAATCCATTTACTACGATGAATATAAAATATGCAGATAAAAAATACGAAGAGTACGCTTATGCGGATGCCATAAAAGTATACGAGACTTTAGTAAATGCTGAAACTACAAATGAAGGTGTAATTCAGCGTTTGGCAAATTCATACTATTTTAATGGCGAGTTGAAAAAAGCATTAAAATGGTACGAACAGTTATTTGTCATAAACGAAAATCAAGATGCTGAATATTTGTATCGATACGCACAATCATTAAAATCGGCAGGAGACTATCGCAGATCTGATGAGATTTTGCAGAAATTCAATCAAAAAGCAACTGCAGAAAAGAGAGCAGATCTTATTAGAAGCGACAAGAATTATTTAGAAGATATAAAAGAAAATTCAGGGCGATTCCAAATTGCCGACGCTGGAGTTAATTCTCGATATTCAGATTACGGAAGTGTTGTGTATAATAATAAAATCGTCTTTACTTCTGCACGCGATACAGGTGGAGTTGTTAAAGCTAATTTTCAATGGACAAATAGATCTTTCTCTAGATTATATACAGCCGATCTACTTCCAGACGGAAGCGTTGGAAAACCAGAACTTTTAGTAAAAAGAAAAAAAGACAATTTCAATGAGTCAAGTCCGATTTTTACTAAAGATGGACGAACGATGTATTTTACTCGAAATAATTTTACAGATGGTAAAAGACGCAGCAACGACAAAAATGTAACGCTATTAAAATTGTACAAAGCAGAATTTATTGATAACGAATGGAAAAATGTTGCAGAACTTCCGTTCAATAGCGATCAATACAGCACAGCGCATCCAGCTTTGAGCGTAGACGAAAAAACACTCTACTTTGCATCAGATATGCCAGGAACATTAGGACAATCTGATATTTATAAAGTTGCAATTAATAATGATGGAACTTTTGGTGCACCAGAAAACTTAGGCCCAGTTATTAATACAGAAGGAAGAGAAACTTTTCCTTTCATTTCTGGAGAAAACGAATTGTATTTTGCTACAGACGGACGTCCAGGTTTAGGTGGATTAGACATTTTTGCTTCTCGTATTAAAGCGAACGGAACTTATGATGACGTTTTAAATGTTGGAGAACCTGTAAATAGTAAACAAGATGATTTTGCCTTCTGTATTGACAGTAAGACCAGAAGCGGTTATTTTTCTTCAAACAGAGAAAATGGACTAGGGATGGATGATATTTACAGATTTACCGAAACAAGAAGATTAATCTGCGAACAAAATTTATCAGGAACTGTTACCGATGCAGAATCAAACGTAATTTTGGCAAATACTTCTTTGACTTTATTCAATGAAAAATTTGATCCAGTTGGAACAATCACTACAGACGAAAAAGGAAATTATGTTTTCCCTGATTTAAGATGTGGTAAAAAATATACTATCAGAACTGCCAAAGAAGATTACAATGCCAAAGAAGTTGTAGTCACTATTAGCAAAGAAAAAGGAGAAACTACTCAATTAATTGGATTAAATAAAGTGTTTAAACCGCTTGTGGCAAAAACAGTAGCAATCAAAAAAGTGGCAATTAGTCCAGTAAAATTGAGTTCTATGCGTGTAGGAGTAGACATTGCAAAACTGTTAAATCTGCCTATGAATTTCTTTGATTTGGGTAAAGCGACTATCAAAAAGACGTCAGAACCGCAATTAATGAAAGTGGTTAATCTTTTAAATGATTATCCAAACATGAAACTTGATATTCGCTCGCATACCGACAGCCGTTCTTCTTCAGAGAGCAATCAGATTCTTTCAGAAAAAAGAGCACAATCAACCAAAAACTGGCTAATTCAAAAAGGAATCACCGAAGATCGATTAAGTGCAAAAGGTTATGGAGAAACGCAATTGGTCAATAAATGTGCAGACGGAGTAAAATGTACAGAAAAGCAGCACATGCAAAATAGACGAAGTGAGTTTATTATTGTTGCGATGTAAAAAAAAAGGAAATTTTTAATTTTTTAAATTCCAATTATAGAACCCTTTTCTAAATTTTAGAAAAGGGTTTATTTTTTGATGAATAATTATCTTGATAACCTAAATGTTTTTTACTGGCCTGTAACTCTTAACGGAATTGCCATTAAATTAAATACAATAGATGAAAACTTCGTTAGGAGTTACCGTAAGGTAGAAATAAATCGGTAAACGTTAAAAAATCTAATTTTCTTCAAAAAACAATTCTAAACATTTTCATTCTTTACACTATAATTTTGAAAATATAAATTTTGATGTATTATGTTTAAAATGAATTGTTTATGTTTTTAAAAAATCGATTTCGCTGTAGATCGTGTTGGTTTTTGTTTTAACTTTATAAACCTAAAAATTTTTCATTATGACTGTAGATCAAATACTTAAGGCAAAAGGAAGGAACGTGTATTCTATTTTCTCCAATTTAACGGTTTATGATGCGTTAAAAGTTATGGGAGAAAAAAACATTGGAGCAATTTTAGTTATGGATGATAATATTTTAAAAGGAATATTGTCGGAAAGAGATTATGCCAGAAAAATTGTTCTGAAGGATAAATCTTCGAAAGAAACTTTTGTTCATGAGATTATGGAAAGTAATGTCTTTACAGTAAAACTTTCAGATAATCTTGAAGATTGTATGGAACTTATGAGCGAAAAAAGAATAAGACACCTGCCTGTTTTAGAAGACGGAACAGTGGTTGGAGTAATTTCAATCAGCGATGTAGTGAAGGCAATTATAGAAATTCAAAAAGACACAATCAACCATTTGAATTCTTATATTTCTCAATAAACAGTAGCTAAAAACGATAAAAATTCAAACGAGTCCAATTTCTATTGGACTTTTTTTATTTATTCGAATAGATTTTAGGAAAAGAAAACGCTAAAAATACGCCATTTTAAAACAAGACTTATATCTTTGTAAGCTAGAATAAATGCTAAAAAAAATGAACAAAGAGAGTAAAAGAAGAGAGGCGTTACTGTATCATGCAGAACCAACTCCAGGAAAAATTCAGGTAGTTCCAACAAAAAAATATGCAACCCAGAGAGACTTATCATTGGCTTATTCGCCGGGAGTTGCAGAACCATGTTTAGAAATCGCAGCAAACAAAGAAGACGTTTATAAATATACAGCAAAAGGAAATTTAGTAGCCGTAATCTCAAACGGTACAGCTGTTTTAGGTCTTGGAAATATTGGTCCAGAAGCAGGAAAACCTGTAATGGAAGGAAAAGGTTTATTATTTAAAATATTTTCTGATATAGACGTTTTTGACATCGAAATCGATACTGAAAATGTGGAAGAATTTATTCAAACTGTAAAAAATATTGCTCCAACTTTTGGAGGTATCAATTTGGAAGATATTAAAGCTCCAGAATCTTTCGAAATAGAAAGAAGGCTGATCGAAGAATTGGATATTCCGGTAATGCACGACGACCAGCACGGAACAGCAATTATTTCTTCTGCAGCTTTAATCAATGCACTTGAATTGGCAGGTAAAAAAGCAGAAGACGTAAAAGTAGTAGTTTCTGGAGCAGGATCTGCGGCGATTGCGTGTACAGATTTATATGTTTTACTTGGAGTAAAAGTTGAAAATGTTTTAATGTACAACAGTAAAGGACTTTTAACTAAAGACAATCCTGCACTTTCAGATTTACAATTAAAATATGCAATTGACGGACCTCAGATTCCTTTGGCTGAAGCGGTAAAAGACGCTGATGTTTTCATCGGATTATCTTCTGGAGATATTCTTTCACCAGAAATGTTATTGACAATGTCTAACAATCCGATCGTTTTTGCAATGGCAAACCCGAACCCGGAAATCGATTATAATTTAGCTACAGAAACTCGTAAAGATGTTATTATGGCTACGGGACGTTCAGATTTTCCTAATCAGGTAAATAACGTTTTAGGTTTTCCTTATATCTTTAGAGGAGCGCTAGACGTAAGAGCGACAAAAATTAACGAAGAAATGAAAATGGCGGCTGTAAAAGCTCTAGCTATTTTGGCAAAAGAACCAGTTCCAGAACAAGTTAACGTAGCCTATGGTGCAACAAAACTTGGTTTTGGTCAAGAATATATCATTCCTAAACCATTCGATCCTAGATTGATTACTGTTGTAGCTCCAGCGGTTGCAAAAGCAGCAATGGAATCTGGAGTAGCAAAAAATCCTATTACAGATTGGGCTTCTTACGAAGATGTTCTTCGCGAACGTATGGGGAACGATAACAAAATGGTGCGTTTGATTACAAACCGTGCAAAATTAGATCCTAAAAGAATTGTTTTTGCCGAAGCAGATCAATTAAACGTTTTAAAAGCAGCACAAATTGTTTTTGAGGACGGAATCGGATTCCCAATTTTATTAGGAAACAAAGAAGTGATTTTAGAATTGAAAGCAGAACTTGGTTTTGATGCTGATCTTGAAATCATTGATCCTAAGACAGATGAAGAAGCGGAAAGACGCAACAGATTTGCAAAATCATTCTGGGAAACAAGGGGAAGAAGAGGAGTTTCTAAATTGGATGCAGAAAAATTCATGCGCGAAAGAAACTATTTTGCTGCAATGATGGTTAATGAAGGTGAGGCAGATGCATTGGTTACAGGACATTCTAGAAGTTATCCTTCGGTTGTAAAACCAATGATGCAATTAATTCCAAAGGCGCAAAACGCATCTCTTATTGCAACTGCAAATATGATGCTTACTTCACGCGGACCAATGTTTTTATCAGATACTGCAATAAACATTAATCCGTCTGCACAAGATTTGATTAATATTGCAATCATGACTGCAAAAACTGCAAAAATGTTTGGTATTGAGCCAGTTATAGCAATGGTTTCATTCTCAAACTTTGGTTCTTCAACTAGTGAAAGCGCTTCAAAAGTTAGAGAAGCTGTAGCTTATCTGCATAAAAATCATCCAGAATTAATTGTTGATGGAGAAATTCAAGCAGATTTTGCATTAAATCCAGAAATGCTTCAAGAGAAATTTCCATTCTCTAAATTAGCAGGAAAAAAAGTTAATACATTGGTTTTCCCTAATTTAGAGTCAGCAAATATCACTTACAAATTATTGAAAGAATTGTATAAAGTGAATTCAATTGGGCCAATCATGATGGGTATGGGTAAACCAGTTCACATTTTCCAATTGGGTGCTAGCGTTGAAGAAATGGTAAATATGGCAGCTATAGCTGTTATTGATGCACAGGAAAAAGAAAGCAAAAAGAATAAAATAACACAATAAACGTTCTAAAGGATTGAACAAATTTGTCGTAGTTTTATGGCATTTTTGTTATATTTGATACTAATAAATTACATTTATGATAGCACATTTGCAGGGAAGATTAGTAGAAAAGAATCCTACAGAAGTTGTAATTGATTGTGGAGGGGTTGGTTATCAGGTAAATATATCATTGCATACCTTCTCCTTAATTCCAAATTCTGAAAATATAAAATTGTATACGCATCTTCAAATTAAAGAAGATGCGCATACTTTATATGGCTTTGCCGAAAAATCGGAGCGCGAAATTTTTAGAATGCTGCTTTCTGTTTCAGGAATTGGAGCTGGAATTGCCAGAACAATGCTTTCTTCTATAGAACCAAAGCAAATTATAAATGCCATCGCATCTGGAGATGTGGGCATAATCCAGTCTATCAAAGGGATTGGAAACAAAACGGCACAAAGAGTTATACTTGATTTAAAAGAAAAAGTTGTTAAATTGTACGATATTGACGAAGTTTTTGCTGTTCAAAACAATAGAAACCGAGATGAAGCGTTATCTGCTCTAGAAGTATTAGGTTTTGTCCGAAAAGCTTCAGAAAAAGTGGTAGAAAGAATCGTAAAAGAAGATCCAGAAGCTACCGTTGAAACAATTATCAAAAAGGCTTTAAAAAGCTTATAAATTTCATTTTATATAAAAGAATTCTATGCGTAAAATTTGTATTTTGTTGCTGGTATTACTCTGCGGTAATGTTTTGCGGGCACAGGTTACACCGGCAGCACAAGATACAACTAAAACTCAGTTCTCAGTAGGTAAGATAGAGCTCGAAGATCCTCCGAGCGTACTTTCGGCATATAGATATGATCCTATTACAGATCGTTATATCTATACCAATTCGGTAGATGGTTTCTCCATCAATTACCCTTTAATTCTAACTCCAAAAGAATACGAAGATTTAGTTCTCAAAGAAGCAAGAAGAGATTATTTTAGAAAAAAATCTGATGCTATTGATGGCAAAAAAGCTGGAGCCGAGGCAGCCAAAAAAGATTTATTACCAAGATATTACATCAATTCGAGTTTGTTCGAAAGCATTTTTGGAAGTAATACTATAGATGTAAAGCCCACAGGATCAGTAGAAATGGACTTGGGTATGCGTTATACTAAACAAGATAATCCATCATTTTCGCCAAGAAACAGATCTAGCCTAACTTTTGATTTTGATCAAAGAATCAGTATGAGTTTAATGGGGAAAATTGGAACTCGTTTGGAGGTAAATGCCAACTACGATACACAATCTACATTTGCTTTTCAAAACTTATTTAAACTAGCTTATACGCCCTCAGAAGACGATATTGTTCAGAAAGTTGAGGTCGGTAATGTGAGTATGCCTTTAAATAGTACCTTAATTCGAGGCGCTCAAAGTTTATTCGGGGTCAAAGCTCAACTGCAATTCGGTAAGACAACTGTTACGGGAGTTTTCTCAGAACAAAAGTCTCAAACCAAAAGTATAGTCGCAGAAGGTGGAGGAACGGTGCAAAACTTTGATTTGTTTGCCTTAGATTATGATAATGATCGACATTTCTTCTTATCACAATACTTTAGAAATAAATACGATTCTTCTCTTAAAAACTATCCGTTAATTGACAGCCGTGTTCAAGTTACAAGAATTGAAGTATGGGTGACTAATAAACAGAATAGGGTAACAACAACAAGCAACAACTTAAGAAACGTTATTGCACTTCAGGATTTAGGGGAAGGACAAGTTTCTGGTGTGCCAGATAATCAAGTTGTTGTAATTACAAATCCTGCAGGATTCTTTAATAACCCAATAGATTCACCTACAGATAATACAAATAATAAATACGATCCGGCATCCATTGGAAAAGCAGGAAGTTATTTAAACTCTAATATTAGAGAAATTGTAACGGCAAAATCTGGATTTAATAATACCAACGTAAATGAGGGAACTGATTATTCTGTTCTGGAAAATGCTAGAAAATTAACAACAAACGAATATACTTTTAACGCTCAGTTAGGTTACATCTCGTTACAGCAGCGATTGGCCAATGACGAAATTCTAGCAGTTGCGTTTGAATATACAGTTGGAGGAAAAACATACCAAGTAGGAGAGTTTGGTAGTGATGGTGTAGATGCGACTGTAGTTACTGGAAACAACAATGCCAATCAAGCAATTGTAACGCAGAGTTTGGTTTTAAAAATGCTGAAAAGCAGTTTGACAAACGTTCAAAATCCAGTTTGGAACTTGATGATGAAAAACGTTTATCAAATTCCTCAAGCCTATCAAATCAAACAAGAAGATTTTAGACTTAACATTCTTTATACAGATCCTTCGCCAATAAACTATATTACGCCAGTAACAGGAACTACTTTTCCAGCAAATCCAGCACCAGACGATAAAGTAGACCAAACGCCATTATTGAATGTTTTTAATCTTGACCGTTTAAATTACAACAACGATCCGCAAACGGGAGGAGACGGATTCTTTGATTATGTTCCAGGGGTAACTGTTGATGTGCAGAATGCTCGAATTATTTTTACAACTAAAGAGCCTTTTGGAGAACTTTTATTTAGAAAGTTAAACACTAACTCAGGAGAAAGTTATAATGATCCAGCTACTTATAATGCAAATCAGAAGAAGTATGTGTTTAGAAACATGTATAGAAATACCCAGGCTGGTGCATTGCAGGATAGTGATAAAAACAAATTCTTATTAAGAGGAAAATATAAATCTTCGGGAAGTAATGGTATTCCTATCGGTGCATTTAATGTTCCGCAAGGGTCTGTTGTGGTAACTGCAGCAGGACGTGTTTTGGTAGAGGGTATTGATTATAGTGTCGATTATCAATTAGGACGAGTACAGATATTAGATCCTTCGCTTCAGGCTTCTAATACACCAATTGAAGTTTCGTTGGAGAACAATTCAATCTTTGGGCAGCAGACAAGAAGGTTTATGGGACTTAATGTTGAACATAAAATTTCAGAAAAATTTGTTGTGGGAGGTACATTCTTAAAAATGACAGAACGTCCTTTTACTCAAAAATCAAGCTACGGACAAGAATCTGTAAATAACACCATTTTTGGTTTTAATGGAAATTATGCAACAGAAGTTCCGTTTTTGACAAGATTGGCTAATAAATTACCGAATATAGATACAGACGTCCCATCTAATCTTTCTATTCGTGGAGAAGTGGCATTTTTAAAACCAGATGCTCCAAAAGCAAGTGATTTTGAAGGTGAAGCAACTATTTATATCGACGATTTTGAAGGTACTCAGACCACGATAGATATGAGATCTGCGTATGCCTGGAGTTTGGCTTCTACACCATTTATTACTTCTGCGACAGACAATACTTTCAATGCCAACTCCAATACGCTTGAGTATGGTTTTAAACGTGCAAAATTGGCTTGGTATACTATCGATCCAATTTTCTATACCTCAAAACCATCTGGAGTTTCAAATGATGATTTGTCATTAAACTCAACAAGAAGAATTTATAGTAGAGAACTTTATCCAAATACAGATATTGCACAAGGTCAGATTCAGGTTGTTAATACATTAGACTTAACATATTATCCATCAGATAGAGGACCTTACAATAATAATCCTAATTTTAGTTCAAGTAGCCCTTCATCTAATTTTGGAGGAATTATGCGTGCACTGAATTCTACAAACTTTGAGCAAGGAAATGTTGAATACATTCAGTTCTGGGTACTCGATCCTTATGTGGGGACAGGACAGGCTCAGGGAACTAATAATGGAAAAATTTACTTCAATTTAGGAGAAGTCTCGGAAGACGTTCTGAAAGATGGAAGAAAACAATATGAAAACGGTTTAGGGCCAGATCAGATAATGGTAAATCCGCAGCCGATTTGGGGAGACGTACCAGCATCTCAATCATTGATTTATGCATTTGATACTAATCCAGACAATCGTAAAAATCAAGATGTTGGTTTAGATGGTTTGCCAGATGCAAAAGAGGGATCAATTTATACCAATTATGCAGGAGAAGAAGATCCTGCGGCAGATAACTATAAGTACTTCTTAAATACAGAAGGAGGCGTTTTACAGCGTTATAAAAGATACAACGGAACAGAGGGGAACTCTGCCGTAAGCGTTGATGATCCAAATCGTGGTTCAACAACTCTTCCAGACGTTGAAGATATTAATCGTGATAATACAATGAGTACAATCAATGCGTACTATGAATACAGTATTGATGTAAGACCAGGAATGCAAGTTGGAGAAAATTATATTACAGATATTAGAGAGGTTCAAAATGTAGATCTTCCTAATGGTAGTACAACCAATGCAAGATGGATTCAGTTTAAAATTCCGGTTTCGAAACCTCAAAATACTATTGGAAATATTACCGATTTTAGATCTATTCGTTTCATGCGTATGTTTATGACAGGGTTTAATGATCAAATGACAGTTCGTTTTGGAGCATTAGATTTGGTTAGAGGAGAATGGAGAAAGTATACAGGAACGCTTGATGCAAACGATACAAACCCTGATGATGACGGAACTCAATTTGATGTTGCTGCTGTAAATATTCAGGAAAACGGAACTAAATGTCCTGTAAATTATGTTATTCCACCAGGAGTTCAAAGAGAGCAATTGTACAATAATAATACAATTATCAATCAGAATGAACAGTCTTTAGCATTGCGAATAGCAGGTTCAGGATTAGAATATCAAGATTCTAGAGCAGTTTTCAAAAATGTAAGTGTTGATATGCGTCAGTACAAAAAACTGAAAATGTTCCTTCACGCAGAATCTCTTCCAAATGAAACTCAACTTTTAGATGATGAGATGATTGGATTTATTCGTTTTGGTAATGACTTTACACAGAACTTTTATCAAATTGAGATACCATTAAAAGTCACAAGAACTGGAGGAGGCTGTACCATAAGTCCAGATCAAGTATGGCTTGAAGAAAATAATATTGATGTAGCACTGTCATTACTTACTAGGATGAAAATCTTGGGAATGAATATCGATATTAATTCACCAAAAAGAGATATAAATGGTATTTATTATCCAGACCGAGATCCAGATGTAGACGGTGGTGACCAGGACGGTAAATTGACTTTAGGTATTAAAGGAAATCCTAATTTCGGTTTAGTTCGAAATTTAATGGTCGGAGTAAAAAGTGCGGCAAATCATAAGGATATTATGGGAGAAGTTTGGTTTAACGAACTTCGTATGTCCGATTTGGAAAACAAAGGAGGTATGGCTGCATTGCTGAATGTAGATACCAATATGGCCGACTTAATGACATTATCTGCCTCTGGAAAAAAGAGCACGATAGGTTTTGGTTCTCTTGAACAGGGAGCCAACGAGAGAGATCGTGAAGATATTCAGCAGTACAACATTGTAACCAATATTAATTTAGGAAAACTGCTTCCTCCGAAATGGGGAATTAATCTTCCATTCAATTATGCGATTGGAGAAGAAGTTATTACGCCAGAATACGATCCGTTTAATCAAGATATTAAATTAGACCAATTAATAAAAGAAACGACAGATCCTGCAGAAAAAGAAAATATTAGAACGCGAGCGGTAGATTACACTAAACGTAAAAGCATCAATTTTATTGGGGTAAGAAAAGACAGGGCACCAGAGCAGAAACCACATGTTTATGATGTAGAAAACTTTACGTTCTCACAGTCTTATAATCAGGTAGAGCGACATGATTATGAAGTTGAAAGTTATAATGATGAGCAGTCTAATACTTCGGTCAATTATGCTTATACTTTTCAGCCCAAAGAAGTAGTTCCGTTTAAGCAAACCAAATTCATGAAAACAAGTGAATATTGGAAATTGTTAAGCGACTTTAATATCAATTATCTTCCTTCGAACGTTTCATTTAACACTAATATTTTAAGGCAAAGTAATCGCCAGCAATATAGACAAGTTGATGTAGAAGGTATTGGTTTAGATCCTCTTTACAGAAGAAACTTTGCGTTTAATTATCAATATGGTTTCGGATTTAATTTGACAAAATCATTAAAACTGAATTATACAGCAGCGTCGAATAATATCGTTAGAAACTTTTTGAATGACGATAATACGCCAAAAGAAGATTTTAATATTTGGGATGATTATTTTGATATTGGTATACCTAATCAGCATTTACAGCAATTAGTTTTAAACTATGATATTCCAATTAATAAAATTCCAATATTTAGTTTCATAAAAGCAACCTATTCTTATACGGCAGATTACAATTGGCAAAGATCGTCTACGGCACTTTCTCAATACGTTGATGATAGTGGAGTGTCTTGGGATTTAGGAAATACGGTTCAAAATGCCAATTCGAATACCTTTTCTACGACATTAAATATGAATACGCTGTATAAATATTTAGGTTTGACACCGGGAGGTAAGCCAGCAAAAGCAAAGCCTGCTGCACCGCCAAAACCAGGAGAGAAAATTGTAAATACGGCTAAACCAGTTACCAGCAGTAATCCTTTTTACGATGGTTTGATTGGGGTTTTGACAAGTATTAAAAATGTTCAGATTAACTATACAAAAAATAGCGGTACTGTTTTGCCGGGTTATATTCCTGGAGTAGGATTTTTTGGTACATCTAAACCTTCATTAGGGTTTGTTTTTGGTAGTCAGGATGATGTTCGTTTTGAAGCGGCTAAAAATGGCTGGCTAACTAGTTATCAAAATTTCAATCAAAACTTTACTCAAGTAAGCAACAAACTGCTGAAGGTAACAGCAAACGTAGATTTATTGCCAGATTTGAAAATTGACCTAGCAATGGATAGAGCATATTCTGAAAATTCATCAGAGCAATATAGTGTAGACCAAAATACAGGCGAGTATATAGCATTGTCACCATACAGTTACGGAATGTTTTCAATTTCTACTGTATTGATTAAGACTGCTTTCTCAACAAGTACAGAAACGGAGTCTTCGGCGTTTGATGATTTTAGAAGCAATCGTTTAGTTATTGCAAATCGTTTGGCAGAACAGCATTATGGAGGAGGTGTAATTCCTAGATACGGAGATTCAAATAATCCTATTCCAGATGAATCAGATCCGAATTACAAAATTTATGTGGCCAATGAAGGTTATCCTATAGGCTTCTCAAAAAGTAATCAGGCTGTCCTTCTGCCTTCATTTATGGCGGCTTATACAGGAGGAGATGCTTCAAATAGTTCAACTAGTATTTTTAGAAGTTTCCCTATTCCAAACTGGAATGTGAAATATAATGGTTTAATGCGTTATAAGTATTTCAAAGACCATTTTAGAAGATTTTCATTACAGCATAATTATAGAGCGTCTTACACGATTAGCCAGTTTAGATCAAATTTTGATTATTTGGAAAATCCGGGTGGTCAAGACGTAAACACCAACTTCTTTAATAAAACAATCATGTCTAATGTTAACTTAGTGGAGCAATTTAGCCCGCTGGTTAGAGTTGATTTTGAGTTGAAAAATTCATTCCGTTTATTGACAGAAATTAAAAAAGATCGCGCACTGTCTATGAGTTTTGACAATAATTTATTGACAGAGGTTAAAGGAGTAGAGTATGTTGTTGGATTAGGATATCGTTTTAAAGACGTTATTATCTCATCAAGATTAGCAGATAATCCAACTGGAATTATTAAGAGTGATATCAATATAAAAGCTGATTTTTCATATAGAAATAATGAGACTTTAGTTCGATATTTAGATTACGATAATAATCAGCTGGCAGCGGGACAGAACATCTGGACTTTAAAATTAACGGCCGATTATGCCTTCAGTAAAAACTTAACAGCAATATTCTATTACGATCATTCGTTCTCGAAAGCAGTTATTTCGACTTCTTTCCCTTTAACGAATATCAGATCAGGTTTCACACTTCGTTATAATTTTGGAAATTAAATTTTAGTTTCTAAACTAGATTTTATTAGAAGATTATTACATTTGTGGCTTAAATTTTAAACAATCAATTTTCAAACACAACGATTATGAGCATACCAGCAAATTTAAAGTACACAAAAGATCACGAATGGGTTAGCATCGAAGGAGATGTTGCAACTGTAGGAATTACTCATTTTGCACAAAAAGAGTTAGGAGATATCGTGTATGTTGAGGTAGAAACTTTAGATCAGACACTTTCAAAAGATGAAGTTTTTGGAACTGTTGAGGCTGTAAAAACAGTTTCTGATTTATTTTTACCATTAACAGGTGAGATCATTGCTTTTAATGAAGACTTAGAAAGTGCTCCAGAAACTGTAAATTCAGATCCTTATGGAGCTGGATGGATGATTAAAATAAAAATTGCTGATGCTTCAGAAATTGACACTTTATTATCTGATCAAGCTTATAAAGAATTAATCGGTGCCTAAACAACTATTGTTAATTTGGGCAATTATCTGCTCTGGAATCATTACTTATTTTTGTCTTACAGATTCTAGCAATATACCGGCGATTAATTTTCCAAGCATTGATAAAATTGTACATTTCTGTTTTCATTTTGGATTTACAATTTCATGGATTTTGTTTTTCAAAAAAGAACTAAAAGGAAAAGATGCAGACGATTATAAGGCTTATTTGATCTCATTTATATTTTCTGTTTTCTTTGGAATTACAATCGAAATTCTCCAAAGCGCTCTTACAGTAACAAGAGCTTCAGATGTTACAGATGTTTTAGCAAATGCACTTGGAGCAGTTGTGGCAGTTTTTTCTGCAATAGCTTTTAAAAGGCAAATCGATAAAATATAATAAAAGAACCCACTTAGGTGGGTTTTTTATTACAAGAAAATCAAGCATTTAAAAGCTATGTTTTTTCAATATAAAATGTACTTTTGTGCTGGTTTCCTGCAACTTCTATCAAAATGAATGTAAAGCAATATTTAGACTCCACTTATTTGAAAACTGCATCGCAAGCTGGTCTTTCGGAAGCAGAAAATACTGTTGTAATCAAAAATGCAATTAAGGAAGCAATTCAAGAAGGTTTTAAGCTAATTATGATTCGTCCAGAATATGTTTCTTTGGCAAAAAACATGGTTGTTGAGGCCAATTCGGTTTTGTTGGTTGGAACTGTAATTGATTTTCCAGAAGGAAAGTCAAGTTTGGAAATCAAAATTAAAGAAGCAAACGAAGCAATTGCAAATGGAGCCGACGATTTAGATTTTGTTTGTAATTATGAAGCGTTCAAAAATGGAGATCTTGATTTGGTTAAAAAAGAAATCTTAATTGGAACGCAGATTGGGTTGGCAAATGATAAAACAGTAAAATGGATTATTGAAGTTGCAGCCTTAACAGATAAAGAAATTATTCAGTTATCTGCTTTAATAAAACATGTTGTAGTGTCTAATTTTAAAGAAGAAGATTTTGATTCTGTCTTTGTGAAATCCTCTACAGGTTTTTATAAAACAGAGAATGATCTTCCAAATGGAGCAACAGTTCCAGCAATAATTATGATGCTCGAAAATGCTTCGCCGCTTTCAGTAAAGGCAGCTGGTGGAGTCCGTTCATTTGAAGAAGCTGCAGAAATGATTCGTTTAGGAGTAAAACGTATTGGAACTTCAGCGGCAAAAGCAATTGTAAACGGAGAAATTTCCCCAAATCAATATTAAATAAATACCCCAATTTTAAGTGAATAAGTTTTTTTTGTCCCTTGTTTTAATTTCTTCGTTCTTTATTGTCTCTGCTCAGCAAAATGGTAATTCTTCTGTTCAGCCAGGTTTTGCGGCAGAAATGTTTCCAGTTTTTCCTAACTGCGAAAATTTAGAAGGCAAAAAATTAGAAAATTGTTTTTATAAAGAAGTTCAAGATTTTGTGTTTAGCAATTTTCAAGTTCCTCAAAAATTAAAAGAAAACAATTATAAAGGAGTGGTAAAAGTACTTTTTGAGGTAAATGCAGAAGGCGAATTTAAAGTAATTTATGTTTCTGCAGAAACTGAAGAATTGTCTGAAGAAGCAAAAAGAGTTTTTGGTGCATTTCCAAAAATAAAACCTTCAACTTACAACGGAAAACCAACATATTCTAAATATACGATTTCTATTGATATACCGCTAAAAAGTGCATCACAGCTTGCAACAGAAGCTCAAGCAGCAGCGGAAATTTTAAAGCCTGCAGAAAAACCAATGACAGAATTGGATAGTATTGTATATAAAAAATACAATAATCCAGAATTTGATAGTCATTTAAATATTCCTTTTTCACATAGTTATTATGCGCAGTTTGATGCAGAAATGAATCAAGTTGGGATTAATAATCATACAGCATCTAAGCCCTATACTTACGCAGAGGTTTCAAAGTATTATAATTTGAGAGCGGTAAATGAATCGTTGCAGAAAAAAACATCGACTTGGCTGGGAAGAAAATGGTGGAATGAAAATCTAGTGCAGATTCAAGGAGAAGATTATTGGTTTGCCTTAAATCCGATTGTAGATTTGCAAATGGGTAAGGCTTCAGATCTTGATGCATCTTATACTTATGTGAATACTAGAGCGCTAAACTTTAGAGGAGGTTTGGGGAAACAAATTAATTTTACTACGACATTTTTTGAAAGTCAAGGAAGATTTGCAGGATATTTTAACGATTATGCAGAATCTATTAAACCATCGGGAGGAAATCCGGCAATAATTCCGGGGATTGGAATTGCAAAAGGATTCAAAACGGATGCTTATGATTTTCCTTTAGCGGAAGCGAATATCACTTTCGCACCAGGAAAAATATTTGATTTTCAATTGGGTTATGGAAGAAATTTTATAGGTGACGGTTATCGTTCTTTGTTGGAAAGCGATGGAGCGAGTCCGTACCCATACTTTAAAATCAACACCAAATTCTGGAAAATTAAATATACCAATACGTACATGTGGATGAAAGATGTTCGTCCAGAAGTAACAGCCGAAAAGACGTATGCGACAAAATTTATGGCCAATCATTATTTGAGTTGGAATGTTTCAAATAGATTAAACTTAGGTTTTTTTGAATCTGTAGTTTGGACAGACACCAACAACAGAGGATTTGATGCTAATTTTGTTAATCCGATTATTTTTTACCGTGCGGTAGAATTCGGATCTTCATCTAGAAGCGGAAATGCGCTTTTAGGGATTACGGGTAAATACAAATGGAATAATAGTATAAATCTTTATTCACAATTCTTGATCGATGAATTTTCTGTTTCAGATGTTGGAGCGGGAAATCAAAGCTGGAAAAACAAATTTGGATTTCAATTTGGAGCAAAATACTTCAATGCATTTAATGTAAAAGATCTTTTACTGCAGGTTGAATTGAATAGTGTTCGTCCTTATGTGTACTCGCATAGCGCTGTTATTACCAATTATGGACATAATAATCAAAGTGTTGGGCACCAATGGGGCGGAAATTTTAAAGAACTTATTGCAATTGCGAGATACCACAAAGGGCGTTGGCTTGCCGATGCAAAATTAACAGTTGGTACAAGAGGTTTAGATTTTGATACTGCAGAAGACTCTTATAATTATGGAGGAAATATTTATAAAAGTTATGATGTGAAACGTCCGTATGATACGGGTGTGAAAATCGGACAGGGTAATAAAACCAGTGTTTTTATTGCAGATGTTCAAGGAGGGTATTTAATTAATCCAATGACAAACTTGAAATTATTTGGAAGTTTAATCTATAGAAATTTTGATCCGACTCAAGAAACAGCAACAACTTTTAAGCAAAGTACTACTTGGTTTAGTGTCGGATTACGTTCGGATATTTTTAATTGGTATTTTGATTACTAGTTTTTAATAAGATTTTTCGAAATATAGTGTTAAAGAATGCTGAGATCTTAATTTCTATAGGTTTTATTGAAAAAAATCTAAAATTATAGGTTCAAATTCTACAATCTAATTTGTACATTTGCACCACTCAAAAAAAATACACAAAATACAACGGTATTGAACGCTGCAAAAAACACATTATCACTCAAATCAATATTTCTAGATTTTAAAGAGATTACTAAAGCTGGTTTAGCTATTAGTGTATTGTTTTCTTCTATTGCTGGATATTTGTTAGGAGTAGATTCTGAACATCCTTTTAGATGGAGTGTTTTGGCTGTTTTGGCAGTTGGAGGTTACTGTATGGTCGGAGCTTCAAATGCTTTTAACCAAGTAATAGAAAAAGATATCGATTCTTTAATGGATCGCACCAAAAACCGTCCAGTTCCTTCAGGACGTATGTCTCCTAAAGTGGCTTTATTAGTAGCGAGTTTGCTTACTATTATTGGTGTTGCACTTCTTTATACGATAAATGCAAAGTCAGCAATGTTTGCTGCAATTTCTATATTTCTTTATACAAGTGTTTATACACCATTAAAAACAGTAACTTCGTTGTCTGTTTTTGTTGGTGCATTTCCTGGAGCGATTCCATTTATGTTGGGCTGGGTAGCAGCAACTGGTGAATTTGGTATTGAGGCAGGTACTTTATTCTTAATTCAATTTTTTTGGCAATTCCCTCATTTTTGGGCTATCGGATGGTTTTTATACGAAGATTATGAGAAAGCAGGAATATTTATGCTTCCGACAGGTAAAAAAGATAAAGGAACAGCTTTACAGATAATATTGTATACAATTTGGCTTATAATAGCATCGTTATTACCTGTGTTAGGTTTTACAGGTCAGTTGTTTATTTCTCAAATTGCGGCAGTTTTAGTGTTTCTATTAGGGATTTGGATGCTTTTTTATGCGGTTCGTCTGTATAAGTTAAGAACTGCAAAGGCAGCGAGAACATTAATGCTAGTGAGTGTTTCTTATATTTCACTTTTGCAAATTGTATTTATAGTAGATAAATTTTTAAGATAGTTGTTATGGAAATGACATTGAAAACAAATGAAGAACAAGTAAGGAAATCAAAATCAGCAAAACTGATTCTGCTTTTCGCGATGGTTAGTATGACTATGATGTTTGCTGGTTTAACGAGTGCATTTGTAGTTAGTAAATCAAGAGCAGACTGGTTGAAGAATTTTGAGCTTCCTTCAGCTTTCTATTGGAGCACAGCAGTAATTATTGCATGTAGTGTTACTTTTTATTTGGCGAAAAAAGCCATCCAAAAAGACAATAGAAGTGCGGTTACAGGATTACTTCTTGGAACTTTAGCTTTAGGGGTTTTATTTGTGGTATTACAATTCAAAGGATTTGGACAAATCGTTTCAGAAGGGTATTACTTTACTGGAGAAGGTAGTTCAATTACTACAACTTTTCTTTATGTGGTAACAGTTACACACCTGTTGCACTTAGCTGGCGGATTAATTTCACTTTTAATTATAATTTATAATCATTTTAAACAAAAATACAATTCGACTCAAACTCTTGGGATAGAGCTAGGTGCGATGTATTGGCACTTTTTGGATTTATTATGGGTATATTTATTTTTATTTTTATATTTCTTTAAATAAGAAAAAAACGTAAATTTGGGAACTTTTTAACGAATATCTTTTATGGGAGCGACAGTTACTACTGCAAACAACGACGAAAAAACTTGGGGAGGCGGTCACAATGAGCCTTTAGGAGCAAGTTATGGTAAAATGATGATGTGGTTTTTTATCGTATCAGATGCCTTAACATTCTCTGGATTTCTAGGAGCTTATGGTTTTTCTAGATTCAAATTTATTGAAACTTGGCCTTTGGCTGATGAAGTGTTCACTCACTTCCCATTTATGCATGGTGTTGCGGCTCCAATGTATTATGTAGCATTAATGACTTTTATTTTGATCTTTTCTTCTGTAACAATGGTACTAGCTGTTGATGCAGGACACCAATTGAAAAAGACAAAAGTTGCAATCTATATGTTCTTAACTATTATTGGAGGTTTAATTTTCGTTGGTTCTCAAGCTTGGGAATGGAAAAACTTCATTAAAGGAGAATATGGTGCGGTTGAAACAGTTGGAGGAAGTTTGCTTCAATTTGTGGATAAAGATGGTAAAAGAGTAGCTTTAGCTGATTTTGCTGTTAAATTGCCAGAACAAAGAGAAGCTTTAACAAGAAGCCATTCAACTTGGTTTATGGAAGACGCTCAGTCTCTTCCAACTTACACAGTTGCTGAAGTGCAAGCTGGATTTAAAGCGCATCCAGAAATCTTAATCAGAACAGAAAAACTTACAGATAAAAAGAAAAAGACTGTTTTATCAAGAGAAGAATCTGAAAAACATTTAGCTAACGCTAAATATGTAGTAGAAGGTGCTAACTTGATTAGAAACGAGTACGGTAATAAATTATTTGCTGATTTCTTCTTCTTTATTACAGGTTTCCACGGATTCCACGTATTCTCTGGAGTTATTATTAATATCATTATTTTCTTTAATGTATTATTAGGTACTTACGAGAAGAGAAGAAGCTACGAAATGGTAGAAAAAGTTGGTTTATATTGGCACTTCGTAGATTTAGTTTGGGTATTTGTATTTACAGTTTTCTACCTAGTTTAATTTTAGAATTTAATTATTATGTCACACGAGCACGTATCAAATACAAAAAGAATCTGGTTTGTTTTCGCATTACTTTCAGTAGTAACTACAGTTGAAGTTATTTTGGGTATCTACAAACCTGCGTCATTAGAATTTACTCATTTTATTGGTTTGAATTTGTTAAACTGGATTTTCTATATCCTTACAATATTCAAAGCATATTATATTGTATGGGCATTTATGCACATGGAAGGTGAAAAAAGCAGCCTTAGATGGTCTGTAGTTTCTCCTGTTATCTTCCTAGTTTTATATTTATTGTTTATTCTATTGACAGAAGGACATTATATTTATGGGGTTTTTAAAGATTCTACTATTAAATGGAATTTTTAACATGATATTAATTCGAAAAGAGTCCCGATAACATCGGGATTTTTTTATTTTTGTACCTCAATAATTTCCGTTAATACAATGAAAAAAAATATAGTTCTCTTTGTACTTTTTGTATTGCCAATTGTAGCGTATTTGTTTTTTGCTTCTGGTGTAAATAGTTTTACGACTCTTCCTGTGATAACACCAAAAGTGGCCGACTTTGGAAACTGGAATTCATTAAACGGAAAAAAAATCTCCCTTGATAAAAAGATTACTGTGCTAGGTTTTGCCGGTACAAATATTCTAGAAAATAGAGGTAATTATTTTAATCTAAATGAAAAGATCTACAAACGTTATAACGGTTTTGAAGATCTTCAGTTTGTAGTGTTGTGTCCAACAGGAACTGAAAAAGAAGCTCAAAAAATTGTTGATGCTTTATCTCCTTTTACAGATGTTAAGAATTGGAATTTTGTTTTTGCTTCAAAAGAAGAAATCCAAAAATTTTATGACGGACTTCATTTAAAAGAAAAACTGAATGAAAACCTTGGAACTTCTAATGTTTATATAGTCGATAAAGAACGTAATCTGAGAGGTAGAAAAGACCAGAAGGAATATAAAGAAGGTTATGATACTTTTCATCCGTCTGAGTTGAGTAATGAAATGCTTGATGACTTCAAGATTATTCTTTACGAATATCGCGCAGCATTAAAGAAGAATCATAACGCTACAAAGCAACTTTAAAAAATCATTTATAATGTTTAAGAACAAATCATATATCGGAATCTCTTTTGTGATTCTAATTTTTGGGATCTATGCTATTCCTAAAATTGTCGATCGAGTTAAAAACGGTGACGTTGTAAAAGGAAACCGTTTGGATAATGTTGAGACTAAATCTTCAAAAGATGGTAAGCTTTTGACAATTGGACCAGCTCCAAAATTCGAATTGACAAATCAAGACAATGTGAAGATTTCGAATGAAAGTTATAAAGGAAAAGTGTATGTTTTGGAATTCTTCTTTACAACTTGTCCTTCAATTTGTCCAAAGATGAACATGAGCATGCTGGAGATTGAAAAAACTTTTTTCGGGAATCCGAACTTTGGAATTGTTTCTATTACAATCGATCCGAAACATGATACTCCACAAGTTTTGAAAGACCATGCTAAATTGTTAGGTGTAAAATCTTCAAACTGGAATTTCCTAACTGGAGACAGAAGCGTAATTATGGATTTGTCTAATAAAGGATTTAATCTTTATGCAGGAGAAAATGATAAAGTAAGCGGTGGATTTGAGCATTCTGGTCTGTTTGCTTTAATTGATAAAGATGGAAACATTCGTTGTAGAAAAGACGAATTCGGAAATCCGAATATTTATTATGATGGTTTAGATAAAAAAGGGGTTAGAGATATTCAGCAAGACATTAAAATTTTATTAGAAGAATAAAAATGGAAGATAATACTTTAGAGAAAAAATATAACAAGTTCATTATTGCAGTTTCAATTGTAATTCCAGTTGTCGTGGCAATTTTATTTGGCGTTAAATTAAAAGATTTTGGTTTTAATGTAGAACCTTTATCATTTCTACCTCCAATTTATGCAACTACAAATGGTATTACTGCTGTTGTGTTAGTTTTGGCTGTTATGGCAATTAAGAGAGGAAATCAAAAATTACACGAAAGATTAATGACTTTTGCTATTGCATTGTCGGTTGCATTTTTGGTTATGTACGTAGCGTATCATATGACTTCAGATTCTACAAAATACGGAGGAGAGGGAGTATTGCGTTATGTGTATTTCTTTATTCTTGTAACGCATATTTTATTGTCAATTGCTATTATTCCACTTGTTTTGATTACTTATGTGAGAGCGCTTGCAAAACGTTTTGACAGACATAGAAAAATAGCTAAAATTACTTTCCCTCTTTGGTTATATGTAGCAGTAACGGGAGTGGTGGTTTACTTAATGATTTCTCCATATTATGTACACTAAAAAAAATAATTTTCAAATCGTGAAATCCAAATTTCAAGCTCTTTTTTTTGGAGTTTGTTTTTTTCTAATTGGAATTTCTGCTAATGCGCAATGTGCAATGTGTCGTGCGGCTTTAGGAGGAGATTCTAATACCAAAAAGGCTGAAGCTGTAAATGATGGAATTGTTTACTTAATGGTAATTCCTTATTTACTTGTATTAATAATGGGATATTTGATTTATCGAATGTATTCTAAAAAGAAAAAAGCAGTGTAATTACACTGCTTTTTCTTTTTTTATTTCAATCCGTTTACTGAGACATTTACCGTTCCGTTTATTTTGATAAAGGCTATAATGGCCTGATTGGTTAACTGTATTTTGTCAAACTGAATATCTTCCATTTTTCCGTTAACAAATACTCCAGGCATCGGCGAATAGTTTTTTAAGTAACCTGCCATGCTTTTTTTGCCTTCTTCCAAATTTGGTTGAATGGAATAGCGGCAACTTTCTTCCATTTTTCTTAGAATATATCCTTGTGCCAGCCAATTTGCTGTACGCATCAATTTGCTTTTGGTATCTAAGACGTAATCTAGCTTTTCAAAATAAATCTCTTTTGTTTGTGCATTGTATGAAGGAAATCCATTTAAATAAAGGGTTCCGTTAATAGATCCTAAAACGTCTAAAGCAATGACCATTTTGCCGTCTTTATGCCAAATTGAAACATTTTTTACGGTTACTTTTTTGCTTCCAGAACCAAACTCCTGATCTGCAAAATTCTTGGTCATAATCTTTGATGCATCTATATAGCTCGAAATGGCTGCAATATTAGCAGAAATCTGATTTGGGATTTTAGCAACAGGTTTTAGAGCAATTTTGTTAGCATTATATTTTGATTCTGGCTGTTTTCCAACTATGGTTTCCATATTGCATTTCATTCCCATATCAAGTAAGAAAGAATCGTTTTTTAGTTTTGCGTTTGTAGAGTAAATTTCGATAGGAACAATTCGCAACCAGCTTTCGTATGTATCACTCATTTGAAAAGGAGTAGAGATTTTTTCGACAGCCTGAAGAACGTTTGGTTTAAAATCCATTGATTTTTCAATTGCTCCATCGATTTCTTTTTCCAGCTGGTTTTTAAAAATAGAAATAGCTGGATTTATTAAGTAAGTAATCGGCATGTTTTTGCCAAATACAGTCATTGTTGGACTTTCGTTCCAATTTAGAGACTTAAACTCTGTTTTTGTTGTTAGTTTCCAATTGGTAAGAGTGGTTTCACTAGATAAAGTTATAACTCCGTTTAAGTTAAATTCTCTAACGTCGTACAGCTCTATCCCCATTTTTTTTGTTCCGATTCGATATTTGATATTCGCTTTAAGCGGTAAAATCGTTCTAATTCTTTTATTCGGATTTGATGGATCATTTTGAATTTTGATCGGAGCCTGTTTCCAGATTTTCATTTCAATATCATCATCTTGGATGTTATTATCCTCATAAATCAATCCATTAAGGAGAGTGTTTGTCTGATTTTCGATATCACTTAATTTGATCGTAATCGGAAGGTTGATAAATGACGGGCTGCTATCATAAACTAGCGGGCTAGCATCATCGGGTTCAGGTTTTAATGTCTCTAATTTTGAAGTAGAAGAACAGCTTGTTAATACGGCAAGCGCCGAAAACATTGTAATAATAGAAGTAAGCTTCATTTTAATATGAATTTTTAGACAAGGTAAAATTACAAAAACAATCATATTTTCTGAAAAAAGTGTAACAATAACTAAAAAAGGTAGTCTAATAGAAAAATAGGTAACATAATTATTAACTTTTTATTATCATAAATTACTTAATAAATACGTTATTATTGTCTAAAAAATTTAACAATACCATGATTGAAATTAAAGATTTACACAAATCCTATAAAATGGGAAGTTCGCAATTACATGTATTAAAAGGAATTAATTTTAATATAGAAGAAGGGGAATTGGTTGCAATCATGGGGTCGTCTGGTTCGGGTAAATCAACACTTCTTAATATTTTAGGAATTTTGGATGAAGCCGATTCAGGAAGTTATATTTTAGATAAAACGCCAATTAAAAAATTAAACGAAACAATTGCTTCAAAATATCGTAACAAATTTTTAGGTTTTGTTTTTCAGTCTTTTAACTTAATAAATTACAAAACGGCATTAGACAATGTTGCGATGCCATTGTATTATCAAGGCGTCAAAAGGAAGGAACGTTACGAGATAGCAATGAAGTATTTGGAGAAAGTAGGTTTGGGTTCTCATGTTCATCACTTGCCAAATGAACTTTCTGGAGGTCAAAAACAACGTGTTGCTATTGCAAGAGCATTAGCTTCGAATCCGAAAGTATTGCTTGCCGATGAACCAACGGGAGCTCTTGACACCAAAACCTCTTATGAAGTTATGGAGCTTATTCAAGGAATTAATGACGAGGGGAAAACAATTTTGATTGTTACACACGAACCTGATATTGCAGCAATGTGCAAAAGAAATGTTGTCCTAAAAGATGGATTAATTATCGATGATAAAAAAGTAGAACAAGTTAGAGCTTCGTCTTATGTTTAATATTGAACGTTGGCAGGAAATATTTGAAGCCATTTCTAAAAACCGTTTAAGAACATTCTTAACGGGAGTCTCTGTAGCCTCAGGAATCTTTATTTTGGTAATCTTGCTTGGTGCAGGAAAAGGTCTTCAGAACGGAATTGAAAAACAATTCGAACGTGATGCGGCTGGAATTATAGAGGTTTGGTCTGGAACTACTACTAAAGAATATAAAGGATTAAATCCGGGGAGACAAATTCAATTTCGCAATAGCGATTACAATCAATCGGTACAGAAATTCGAAGATAAATTAGATTTGAGAGCTTCAACAAATAATTACTGGGGGCAGTCTTTTGCTTATGGGAAAGAATCGGGTAATTATCAATTTAGAGGCGTAAATCCAGATTATGGCGGAATCGAGAATTTAACCATAGTTCAAGGCCGTTATGTAAATGCGAAGGATTTAGAAAGTAATGCAAAAGTAGCTGTTATCGGAATGAAATTGAAAACCGATTTGCTTAAGGATAAAGAGGCAATAGGAGAAGAAATCCTAATTAACAACATTAACTTTAAAGTAGTTGGAGTCTTTACAGATCCGGGAGGAGAAAGAGAAGAAACTCGTGCTTATTTGCCCTTAACTACAGTTCAGAAAACATTTGGTGGTGGCGATAAAATTAGCAACTTGTTTTTTACCCTAAAAAAGACAAGCAATTATGATGAAGCATTGGCTCAATCAGAAAAGTTTACCCAAGATTTAAAAAACTTATTAAAAAGTAAAAACGTAGTAGCTCCTGAAGATGATGGTGGTGTAGGAGTTTATAATTCGGTTAAAGATGCTAAACAGTTTTACGATTTAAATTTATATATCAGACTCTTTTTCTGGTGGGTTGGTATATGTACCATTATAGCAGGAGTTGTCGGAGTAAGTAATATCATGCTTATTATTGTAAAAGAACGTACAAAAGAAATCGGGATTAGAAAAGCACTGGGAGCTTCGCCTTTTTCTATTATCACTATGATTCTTCATGAATCAATTTTCATTACTACCATTGCAGGTTTTGTTGGGTTATTGGCAAGTCTTGCTTTATTGGAATTTGTTGGTCCGATGGTTCAGAGTGAGTATTTCAGAAATCCTGAAGTAGATTTTAGTGTAGCTTTAACTACTTTGGTATTACTTGTTTTTGCCGGAGCAATGGCAGGATTTTTCCCAGCCTACAGAGCAGCCAAAATTAAACCTATTGTAGCACTTAGAGACGAATAATTATGTTTAAAAAAGATAATTGGGACGAGATTTTACAGGCCTTAACCGCCAATCCTTTCAGGACTATCCTGACAGCTTTTGGTGTTTTTTGGGGAATTTTTATCTTGGTAATTTTACTTGCTGCAGGTAATGGTTTGGAAAATGGTATCAAAAAAGGTTTTGATGGAATCGCGACCAATACCATGTTTATGTGGAGTCAGACTACCTCTAAGGCTTATAAAGGTTTGCCAAAAACAAGACGTTATGACTTTAGAAATAGTGATGTAACAGCTTTAAAAGCTGCATTGCCAGATTTATTATATGTTTCTCCTAGAAATCAATTAGGTGATTTTAACGGAACCAATAACGTTGTAAGAGGCACAAAAACTTCTGCATTTACAATTTATGGAGATTACCCAGAGCTGATTAAACAACAGCCGATGGATATTATTAAAGGAAGATTTGTAAATCAGCAGGATATTGAGCAGAAAAGAAAAGTTTGCGTAATTGGTAAAGGAGTTATCAGTGAGCTTTATGGTAAAGAAGAGGAAGCGGTTGGAACCTATATAAAAATTAACAGCATTAATTTCATGGTTGTTGGAGTTTATAAATCCAAACAGCAGGGAGGAAATGCAGAACAGGAACAAAAGAATATTTTTATTCCTTTTACAACTTTTCAGCAGGCCTTCAATTATGGAGATAAAGTGGGATGGATGGCACTAACGGCAAAAGATGAAACTTCTATAACCGATTTAAAGCCTAAAATTTTAGAGATTATAAAAGCATTGCATTCTATAAATCCGACAGACGACAGAGCAGTTGGAAATTTTGACTTATACGAGCAGTTTAATAAAGTGCAAAGCTTGTTTAATATTTTAAAAGTAATTGCGTATTTCGTAGGAACATTAGTTTTGATTTCGGGAGTAATCGGAATTTCGAATATCATGCTGATTGTGGTGAAGGAACGTACAAAAGAAATAGGAATTAGAAGAGCTTTAGGCGCTACTCCTGGAGCAATTAGAGGGCAGATATTGTCTGAGTCTATATTTTTGACGATTATTTCGGGTATGCTCGGAATTGCTGTTGCAACAGGAATTATAGCACTTTTAAATATGGCATTAGATTCAATGCCTCAGGGAGAAAATACCATGTTTGCGAATCCAACTGTAGATTTGGGAGTTGTATTTGTTGCATTAATTATATTGGTCGGATCTGGTTTGCTCGCTGGATTTATCCCCGCACAGACCGCCATCAATGTGAAACCCGTAGATGCATTAAGGACAGAATAAATTATCAATCAAAATAAATCGATTAAACCAAGAACAAATGAAAAAAGGAGTAACCGTAACCATTTTAATATTTATTGCAGTTGTTTTTTTTGGCGCGCTTTACTATTTGTACGCTAAAAACCAAGAATCACCGATTGTATTTAAAACGGAAAAAGCAGAAATAAAAACTATCGTAAAAAATACTATTGCGACAGGAAATATTCAGCCTGACGAAGAAGTTTTAATCAAACCAAATATTTCAGGTATTATTGAAGAAGTGTACATCAAAGCTGGTGAAAAAATCAAAGCTGGCGATATGATTGCTAAGATTAGAGTTGTAGCAAACGTTTCGAATGTAAGTAGCTCTCAGAATCAAGTACAGACTGCTAAAATAGCATTAGATAATCAGGAAAAAATCTATAAAAGACAGAAAACATTATTTGAGAAAGATGTAATTTCTGCAAATGATTATGATGCTGCACAGCTGGCTTACAATCAGGCAAAACAAAATTATCTGGCTGCAAAACAAGGTTTGGATATTGTTAAAACAGGAACAACTTCATCTTTAGGAAATTATGCTAATACATTAATTCGTTCTACAGTGAACGGAATGGTACTAGACGTTCCGGTAAAAGTAGGTAATCAAGTTATCGAAAGTAATAACTTTAATGAAGGAACTACTATTGCTAGTGTTGCCGATGTTGGAAGAATGATTTTTATAGGAAAAATTGATGAATCTGAAGTTGGAAAAATTAAAGAAAAAATGCCAATCGAGATTACAATTGGGGCTATCGAAAACAAAAAATTTGATGCAGTTTTAAACTATATTGCTCCAAAAGGAGTTACAGAAAATGGCGCAATTCAATTTGAAATAAAAGCACAAATGATCAACAGAGACGATACTTTTATTAGAGCTGGTTTAAGTGCCAATGCTTCTATTATTTTGGAGAAAGCAGAGAAAGTTTTGGCAATAAAAGAATCATTGGTTCAATTTGACAAAAAAACACAAAAGCCTTATGTAGAAGTCGAAAATGCTCCACAGAAATTTCAAAGAAGGGATTTGGTTCTTGGAGTTAGCGACGGAATCTACGTTCAAGTTAAAAGCGGTATAAGCGATACAGATAAAATTAAAATCTGGAATCAGGGCTTGATTAACGAAGGGGACAAAGAAAAAAAATAAGCTAATTTGAAAGGTTAAGGATCTTTTTGGTTTTAAAAATGTTAAATTTGCGTAGTTCGGTTTACTGCGCCTTCATTAAAAGTATATGAAAATAAATAAATATAATAGTCTGTTTTTTGCAGTGTTATTCGGATTCGGATTAACTGGGCAGGCGCAATCAAAACAATGGACTTTGGAAGAGTGTGTGAGATATGCACTCGAGAATAATATCACAGTAAAACTATCTGAATTAGATGTAAAAAATGCTGAAATCGATAAAAGAGGAGCTTTAGGAAATTATCTTCCTTCTGTAAATGGAAATGCTTCTCACTCTTGGAATATCGGTTTGAACCAGGATGTTACAACAGGTATTTTACGTAACCAAACTACACAATATTCTTCAGTTGGGATAAACGCTGGAGTTGACATCTACAAAGGACTTCAGAATCAAAACACGATGAGAAAGGCAAAATTAAGTATCATTGCCTCGCATTATCAGCTGTTAAAAATGCAAGAAGATATTTCGTTGAATGTCGCTAGTGCCTTTTTGCAAATTTTATCTAATAAAGAAGATTTAAAGGTTAAAAAGGAGCAGTTGTTAATTGATGAAAAACGATATGCACGTTCTGAAGAAATGGTAAATGCAGGAACTATTCCGCGTGGAGATTTGTTCGATTTGAAAGCTACTGTAGCAACAGACAAACAAAATATTGCGGTTTCTGAAAATAATTTACTGATTTCTAAATTGAGTTTGGCTCAGCTTTTACAATTAAAAGAGTTTGCAGATTTTGATGTAGTTGACGATACTAATGTAGCGGATGAAAATAATATCCTAGCTCAGAGTCCAATTGAAATTTATAATAAAGCAAAAGAAACTAGAACAGAGTTGAAATTAGCACAGACCAATTTGGAGATTGCTGAGAAAAATGTTTCTATAGCCAAAGGAGCTTATCAGCCAACACTTTCTGGTTTCTATGGGTTTAATACTAGAGCAAGTTATAGCGATCAAGTTAGGTTGGATGCAAACGGTAATCCGTATACTGTAGGTCCAGACCCTATATTCCAGCAGTTTAGCGATAATAAAGGACATAATTTTGGTTTACAGTTAAATGTTCCTATTTTCAATGGTTTCTCAGTTAAGAATAATGTAGAACGTAATAAAGTAAGTTTAGAAAAATCTAAAATAGATTTAGAACAAAAAAGTTTAGATTTGCAACGTAACGTTTACACCGCTTTTACAGATGCAAGAGGAGCTTTAAATACATATGAATCTTCTACTGTAACTTTAGAGGCGAGACAGCAGGCTTACAATTATGCAAAAGAAAAATATGATGTTGGTTTAATGAATTCATTTGATTTCACTCAAGCTCAAACATTATTGACTAATGCACAGTCTGATGTTATTCGAACAAAATATGATTACATGTTTAAAATTAAAATATTAGAGTTTTATTTCGGAATTCCAATTGTTCCAATTATTACAAAATAATTCATTATGTCAAAAAAAACTGTTTATTTCTTATTAGGTGGTGCAGTAGTTATTATTGTAGCTTTGGTCGGTCTTTCTAAGGCTGGAGTAATAGGGAATAAGGACGAAGGAAAAGAAGTGGAAATTGCAAAAGTAACAGCTTCAACAATTGTTGAAACTGTTTCTGCAACAGGTAAAATTCAGCCTGAAATTGAAATTAAAATTGCTTCGATGGTGTCGGGCGAGATTATTTCATTAAATGTAAAAGAAGGGCAAGTGGTTAAAAAAGGAGATTTATTAGTAAAAATAAATCCTGATTTATATACCTCTGGATTAGAAAGATCTGTTGCAAATTTAGCTGGAACAAAAGCAAGTCTAACTCAGTCTGACGCAAGTTTTAAAGAGGCAAAAGGAAATTATGAGCGTAATAAAATATTGTATGATAAAGGTGTAATCTCAAAATCAGATTGGGATAAAGCCATTTCTTCTTTTGAAGTGGCCAAAGCAACAAAACAAAGCGCTTATTACAATGTTCAAAGTGCTTCGGCATCTGTTACCGAAGCCAAAGACAATTTAGGACGTACCACAATTTATTCTCCTGCAGATGGAACCATTTCTGTATTAAATGTAGAATTGGGAGAAAGAGTTTTAGGAACACAGCAAATGGCCGGAACGGAGCTTTTGCGCGTGGCAAACCTAAACAATATGGAGGTTGAAGTTGATGTAAATGAAAATGACATTGTAAAAATTAAGATTGGAGACGAAGCAAATGTTGAAGTAGATGCTTACTTAAAAAAGAAATTTAAGGGAATTGTAACCAGTATTTCTAATTCTGCTAGTACAACATTAACTTCAGATCAGGTAACGAATTTTAAAGTTAAAGTTCGTATTCTGAAAGATTCTTATCAAGGTTTATTAGAAGGAAAACCAAGCACATATTCTCCTTTTAGACCAGGAATGACTGCTACTGTTGATATTATTACGACAACAAAAAATAATGTTTTGGCGGTGCCAATTAGTTCTGTTGTGGTAAAGTCGGATACTACTGCTGTAAAAGATTTTAAGGTTGAAGATCCAAATGAAGATAAAAAACCAGCTCCAAAAAATGATAAAAAATTCGAATGTGTTTTTGTGAAAGTTGGAGATAAGGCTAAGATTAGAGTTATTAAAACTGGAATTCAGGACGATACGAATATTGAAGTTATGTCTGGTCTTAAACCTGGAGATGTTGTCATTACAGGGCCATACACAACAGTTTCTAAAGATCTTAATTCTGGAGACAAGGTAAAGCTTAAGAAAGCTGAGGATCCAAAAAAATAACAATATAAGCATATTGTCATCCTGAGCAAAGTTGAAGGCTAATGCTAGAAAGTCTGCAACTTTGCTCAACCTGACATCAATAATTAATTTTTAAAACTACATATTTTGTCTTTTATTCTCAATATCGAAACGGCTACTAAAAACTGTTCTGTATCTATTGCAAAAGATGGTCATACTATTGTTTGCAATGAATTGGCAGATGAAGGCTATTCGCATGCCGAAAAACTTCATGTTTTTATTGAAGAAGTAATAGCAAAAGCAGGAATTTCGGCGAAGGATTTAAATGCTGTTGCAGTTAGCCAAGGTCCGGGATCTTACACTGGTTTAAGAATTGGTGTTTCGGCAGCAAAAGGGTTATGTTATGCTTTAAATATTCCGTTAATTGCTGTAGATACTTTACAGACTCTAGCTTCTCAGGCGGGAGTAACAGACGGAAAAATTATACCCATGTTAGATGCTCGCCGTATGGAAGTTTACAGCGCTATTTTTAACTCAGATTTGACAGTTGAAAGAGCAATCCAAGCTGAAATTATTGACGAAAATTCATTTCAAGAATATACAGATAAACTTTATTTTGTTGGCGATTGTGCTGATAAATGTAAACCTGTTTTGACTAAAGACAATTTTGTGTTTTTAGAAAATGTAAAATATCCTTCAGCGCAAGCAATGAGTAAAATCAGTTTTGATAAGTATCAAAAAAGCGACACTGTAGATGTCGCTTATTTTGAACCTTATTATTTAAAAGATTTTATGATTGCTCCTCCAAAAAAACAATAATTATTTCTGAATAGTATATGGCTGAATTGCGATTCCAGCTTCATCCAAAGCGATTTTACAATTCTCTAAAGTTTCAGAAAAAACAGCTCCGTAGTTGGCATTTTTTGCCCATGGTCGAACCGCAAAATCAATAGAACTTGCCGATAGATTTTTTACAAAAACTTCTGGTGCAGGCTTCTTTAATACGTTAGGATTTTTATTTAAAACATCTATAAGAATTTCTTTTGCTTTTTTGATATCAGAATCATACGAAATAGAGAAAGTCAAATCGGCTCTTCGTTCTCCCTGCATAGAGTAATTAATGATGTTTCCGTTGGATAAAGCACCATTTGGAACAAAAACCGTTTGGTTATTTCCAGTAAGCATTTTTGTTACAAAAATCTGAATTTCAAGAACTGTTGCAATAATGCCTTGTGCTTCTATTGTATCTCCAACTTTAAATGGTTTAAAAACAATAATAAGCATTCCGCCAGCAAAATTAGAAAGTGATCCTTGTAAGGATAAACCAACCGCAAGTCCCATTGCTCCTAAAATGGCGACGAATGAAGAAGTTTCAATTCCTAATTTAGAAATAAAGGTTACAAATAATAAAATTCTTAAAGCCCATAATAAAATGTCAGCTAAGAATTTTGTTAATGTTGGATCGAGATTTCGCTGAATCATTACTTTTCTAATAATTCGATTAATCAATCTGATGGCATACAAACCAACAAATAAGATTAAAAAGGCAGAAATCAGTTTTGGTGAATAATCAACTAAAATATCAATAAATCGGCTAATGTATTTACTGACTTGTTCTGGGCTAATGTTCATGATTTTGAAATAAAAAAACCTTCTCAAAAGAGAAGGTATATTAGTGGTGCAAATATAAAAATATTTACATTATCAGAAAAGTGTGTTTATGCCTTGTCTGCTGCTTCATCGGCGATTTCCTCTACTTCTGCGGCCGATTTTTCGCTTACATCAATAACGGTTTCAGAAATAGTTTCTGGCGTATCGCTAACAGCTGCAGAAGCCGTTTTTTCTTTCACAGAATCAACTACATCATTTACTACTTTAGCGGCTTTGTCGGCATATTCGCTTACAGTATCTTTTGCTTTTTCAGCGTACTCTGCTGCGTTGCCAATAATAGGTTCCGAAACTTCCTTTACTTTTTCAATTGTTTCTTCTGCAAAAGCTTCCGCTTTCTCGATGTATGGCGCAGCAGCTTCTTTTGCTTGCTCAAAAGTACTTTCGGCATTGTTGGCCAATTCAGTTACAGACTCTTTGGTTGAGCCAAATAAATTTTTAAAAAATGAAGATAATCCCATGGTTGTTAATTAATTGGTTAAGATTACAATATTAATTAATTTTATAGAATTACTCGTTTTTTAATGGTAAATAATTGGTAACTAGTGGTTAATAATAAAAAAAGCGCCTCATTGAGGCGCTTTCTATGGTGTTTTTTAATAAATTAAGCATTAACAGCTTCCACTTTTATAGCTTCGTCGTTCAGCATGCTTTTCAACATATTTTCGATACCGCTTTTTAAAGTAAATGTAGATGAAGGACAACCGCTGCAAGCACCTTGCAATAATACTTTTACTGTTTTGTCTTCCTCATTATAAGATTCAAAAGCAATGTTTCCACCATCAGCAGCTACAGCTGGTTTTACATATTCTTCTAGAATATTGATGATTTGCTGTGAAGTAACATCCAATTTATCAAAAGCTTCATCTTTTGTTGCTTCATTTTTGACTTTAGTTTCGATTAAACTTTCATCTAAAACAGTTCCTCCATTTTCAATAAATTGTTTAATGAAAGTTCTTAATTCTAAAGTGATTTCGTCCCAATTATTGATTTCATATTTGGTTACCGAAATATAATTTTCGTCAATAAAAATTTCTTTCACATAAGGAAATTTAAATAATTCCTGAGCCAGTGGAGAAGAAGCAGTCTGATCAATATTTTTATATTCCACAGCATTGCGAGTTAACATTCTGCTTACAACAAATTTTAATGCAGAAGGGTTTGGAGTTGTTTCTCCGTAAACTGTAATAGGCTGTTTTTTTGCTTTTGTTTCGTCAATTTTAATGATAACGCCACCTTTGTCCACAAAAGCACTAATTTGCTCTGCAACCGCGTCTTTTACATCATCCCAATCTACAATGCTATATCTTTCGATAGCGATAAAATTTCCTGAGATATAAACTGTTTTAACAAACGGTAAATAGAATAATTGCTGTGCTAGAGGAGAAGCTTGCGCTTCATCAATATTTTTGAACTCAAAGTTTTGATTTTGAGTAATGAAATCATCAAATTCGAACTTTAAAATAGTTGGATTTTGAGTTTCTTTTATAGTGATTTTAGTCATGGTAATATATTTTTTGCAAATTTACTAAAGTTATTTTCTACTAATGGCTATATTTGATTTTTTAATAAAATAATTAAGACTCTTTTCAAATAAATCGTGTTAAATTGCAAGAGTGAAAATTATGTGAAAACAAAATTGTCTTTATGGAATTTAAAATCAAGGTTTTATTAATTTTTCTCATTACTACTTTTTATTCTTACTCTCAAGAGGGACTACCTGTTTATTCTGATTATTTGTCTGATAATTATTACTTAATTCATCCTTCTATGGCTGGCGCGGCTAATTGTGCCAAAATAAGATTAACCGCCAGAAAGCAATGGTTTGGAGAAGAAGAAGCTCCTTCTTTGCAGACTTTAAGTTTTAACGGAAGAATTGGAGAACGTTCTGGAGCTGGTATAATTCTTTTTAATGATAAAAACGGATATCATTCTCAAAAAGGTGTGAAATTGACTTACGCGCATCATATTATGTTTTCAAGAGACGAATTAGATTTAAATCAGTTGTCTTTTGGAATTAGCGGAGGTTTAATACAAAGCCAATTGGACGAAACAAAATTTGGCGGAACTTTTGATCCAATTGTTTTTGGGTCAATTCAGAAAGATTCTTATTTCAATCTTGACGTTGGAGCGTCTTATAATTATTTAGATTTCTATGCACACGCAACAGTTCAAGGATTGTTAGAAACTAGAAGAGAATTATATACGGATTATGAAACAGATAATCTTAGAAAGTTTTTATTGAGCGCTGGTTATGTATTCGGAAAAAGTAACAGTTGGACTTGGGAGCCTTCTATTCTTTTCCAGTTATTTGATCAGACAAAAGCAAAAACACTCGATTTGAATATGAAAGCCTACAAAAGCATGGATTTTGGAAGTCTATGGGCGGCTTTATCTTATAGAAGAGGTTTTGATGGCGCACAATATATTTCGGGAACTGGAGTATCCTCTCAAAAATTACAATACTTTACACCGATTGTTGGAGTTAATTTCAAAAACTTTATGTTTGCTTACACCTATACTCAGTTAATGGGAGATGTTAAGTTTGATACAGGCGGTTTTCATCAAATTACTTTAGGAGTTAATTTATTCTGCAGAAAAGCACGTTACGACTGTAATTGTCCTGCGGTGAACTAAAATTTATATTATGCTTATTAAATCTGTAAACGGAAAATCACCTCTTATTCCAGAGGATTGTTATGTTGCCGAAAACGCAACTATTGTAGGAGATGTTACTTTTGGAGAATCTTGCAGTGTCTGGTTTAATGCTGTTGTGAGAGGAGATGTTCATTTCATTAAAATTGGAAACAAGGTTAACATTCAGGATGGTGCCGTAATTCACTGCACTTATCAAAAACATCCAACAATTATAGGGAATAATGTTTCAATTGGGCATAATGCAATTGTGCATGGCTGTACTATTCATGATAATGTTTTAATCGGAATGGGAGCAATTGTAATGGATAATTGTGTGGTAGAGAGCAATGCTATTGTTGCTGCAGGTGCCGTTGTAACTCAGAATACTGTTGTAACTTCTGGAAGTATTTATGCTGGAGTTCCTGCCAAAAAAGTAAAAGACATCGATCAATCTGATTTTGCAGGTGAAATAGGGCGTATTTCAAACAACTATGTTATGTATTCTAGCTGGTTTAAAGAAGAAAAATAAACATAACAAAATCCAAAAAAAAGAAAATTTCAAATTCCAAAAAATCGAGCCTCGGAATTTGGAATTTTCTTTTTTGGAATTTTAAAAAATTATAGGTTGATTTTTTCGAAGAAAGTATTTTTATAGCTTTCGCTGATTGGAATTCTTTTATCGCTTATTAAAACCTTGTTTTTCTGAATCGATTTTACGTGTTTGATATTGATAATATACGATCTATGAATTCTTGCAAAACCCTTGCTTGAAAGTAGATTTTCAAGTTTTATTAGACTAATTAATGTCAGTGTAAATTTATTATCTGTTGTATAAATTTTGACATAATCTTTTAGGCCTTCAATAAAAAGAATATCAGTAAAATTCAATTTTACATTTTCATATTCAGCCCTAACAAACATAAAATCCTGTTCAATTTCGGGCGCATTATTGTTTTCTGCAATTGCAGTATTAGCTACAGGCTGCAAGATCTGTTGTGCTCTTACAACTGCCTTCAAAAAGCGATGAAATGGAATTGGCTTTACTAAATAATCGACAGCGCCAAGATTAAAACCTTCTACAGCATAATCAGAATAAGCAGTTGTAAAAATAACAAGAGGTTTTTTTTCGATTGTATTTAAAAAATCAATTCCAGAAAAATGAGGCATCTGGATGTCTAGAAAAACTAAGTCAACATTATTCTGATTGATAAATGAAACAGCATCAATAGCATTATTGAAAGTGCTTACCAGCTCTAGAGCATCTACTTTTTTGACAAAATCCTGTAATAAGTCTACAGCTAAAGGTTCGTCATCAATAATTACACATTTCATCTTTTCTGAATTAATTTTTTAAAGTTTATTTCGCATTCAAAAGTAGTTTGAAACCAGTAAATTAAGTTTTAAAATTTTCATAAAATACAGGTTAACGGATCAAAATTATGCGTTAACAGTTATAGTTTTAGTCAATGTGAAACCATCTGTCAAATTACCTGTTATGGTAGCGAGCTCGTCGGTTAAACTATCAGCAAAAACATTGTCTTTTGTATTTGCAGTATCTGCCTGCCCATGCGCGGCATAATTGGTGCTAGAATATACTTCACTTGATATGGTTTCAGGAAAAGCAATTTGAGTTACCAATAAAGAAGTTCCTGTGCTTGATAAAACTTCAACATGCACATGAGGAGCTCTTCCTTGATACCAACCAGGATAAATTGAAATAAAAGAAACTTCTCCGCTGGCATTAGAAGTTTGTCTTCCTCTAAGGAAATGAACAGAAGTATAATCTGTCTGCTGCATTTGCGTGCCGCCGTATTCAGAATAATTTCCGTCTTTGTCGCAATGCCAAACATCAACTAAAGCTCCCGAAAGAGGTTCGCAATTGTTGTTTTTATTTTCGATTTTTAAATTAATCAATAGTGCAATTCCAACACGATCAGATTTGATGTTTTCTAAAACCAGCTGACTTGGCGTTTTGATAGGGAACGGACCTTTTGTTTCTGAAGGAGAAACGGTACAGCTTCCGTCTCCAGAATTGCTCGTATCAGTTTCGTCATTGTCGCTTTTAGAACAGGATTCTAAAAATTTTGAAGCTGTTACCAATGATGCAACGCCCAAAATGCCATTTCGGATAAATTTCTTTCTGTCCATAATCAGTTTTGTTTAATGTATTGCGGTTTTAATTTCGTCCAACTTTAAATTCAAATGAACTCGGTAATATTCATTATCCTGAGTAATGGTTAGTTCGTGTGCGTTAGGGTATAAAAGGTCAAGGCGGTTTTGAATATTTACCAATCCGATTCCTGAGTTTTCAGGATCTTTAACGTAATTCTCAATGGTGTTTTCAATCCAGAAATCCAAATTATGATCTGTAATTAGAATTTTGATTTTTACATGAGCCGCGCCTTTATAATCTGTTCCATACTTAAAAGCATTTTCGACAAAAGAAATTAGTAACAAAGGCTCAATAAATTTATTTTTAGTATCGCCATGCACATTGATTACAATGTCTTCAATATTATTTAATCGCAGCTTTTGTAACTCTATATAATTTTGGATATAATTGATTTCTTTTTCTAAAGCCACCGTTTTGTTATCTGTCTCATACAGCATGTAGCGCATGAGTTCAGACAAGGTCACGATGGCATCAGGGACCAAATCAGATTTTTTGTGTGCCAAAGAATAAATACTGTTTAAAGAATTGAATAAAAAATGCGGATTGGTTTGTTTACGCAGATAAATCAATTCTGTATTTGTTCTATGCGTTTCAGCAATCAGTTTATTTTGCTGATTATTGTAAAATTCAGTTAATGTTCTAAAAATTGCTGAGACTGTAAGAATCAGAATATAGAAAAATGAAGGGGCGATTTTAAAGAAAAGAGGTTGTCTCATTTCTATTCTGTGATGCATTCTGCCATCTCTCGGAAAAAAATGTGGGTCCCGAATAATGGTTTTAGCATGCATCATATTTTCGGGTCTTAAATGTCTAAATTCAGGAACAAAATAATTAAATCTTATTACCATAAATAGCGCTATCAGGCCAATAGCAAATATACCATATAGCCAATATTTTTTTTGTAACAAATAATTTGGGACCAAATAAAAATAGTTCAGATAAAACAATAAAATTCCAGAAAGCCATTGGGCGTAAAAATCGTTGTCAAGCTTAAACGGACTTTCGTAAAATTGAATCAAAGAAGTTAAAATAAAGAAAATCCATATCATAGAATGGAATAATATTTTGTTATAGCCTGTATTTTTAATGGTATCGATCTGCATTTACAATTTTATTTTTAATAAAATTAATTCATTTTTGGTTACCGTTGGAGATAAGTTTTGTTTGAGTTTCTGCTTAACAAGATCTGCAACTTTTAGAGCATCGGTTTCTGTTTCAAAACTTTTAGTAGCGCTTATTACGGGAATAACAGACTGTTTAATTAAAATTTTTTCCTTATAGGCAATTGTGTATCCCCAACCAGAGTTTGTTTTAAAAGAAGCCGTTGTTAAAGTTTCTTTTTTCGCACAAGCGATAAAAAAGAGAACAGCAAAAACTACAAAACTCTTCTGGATGTTACTCCAGAAGAATTGTTTAATATTAATTATCATCGTCGCTTTGTTCGTCTAATGGGCTAAATTCCCAAGCATCATCAAAATAAGTAGAGCCAATTCTTCCTAACATATAGAATCCGCGGTTGTTGATGGCGAAACCAACAGCATCTGTTCTTGTGGCGCCTTCCATTGGAGTTCTTTCTGTCCATAAATCAGTTGAAGGATTGTACTCCCAAACTGTTTTTATGTTTTCACCACCTATAATATATCCTAATCCATTCATAGAAAAGCTTGAAGCATTAGAACGTACAATAGCATAATCATCATTGTAGCTGTAATCGTCATCAGTATCTTTGTCAACATCTCTTTTTCTTGTCCAGACATCTGTCGCTGGATCAAATTCCCAGAAATCCTCCTGATAAACACCATTGTTTACACCAGTAACTAAATATGCTTTGTCTGCAATTGTAAAAACAGTTGCATTTCGTCTTTTGTTACCGCTAAAACCGTTTACTAGAGTCCACGCATTTGCTTGATCATCGTACTGGTAGAAATCTTTCAAATAGTTTCCGTCGTAACCTGTTCCAAAATAGGCTTTACCGCCAACTTGAAATCCTACAGCGGCGTAACGCGCTGTTCCTGCAAAATCTGTTTTTTGTGTCCAGCTATTTGCAGAAGGGTCATATTGGTAAAAGTCTTTCAGTTTGTTTGTTCCGTCATAACCAAGACCAACATAACCTTTTTCATTTAATGCAAAACTAGACGCAGAACTTCTTCCTACACCTCCAAAATCTGCTTTTTGCTCCCAGTAATCTCCGTTTGAGTTATAAACCCATAAATCTTTTAAATAAACATCGCCAGTATAGCCACCAACTACGTAAGCAAAATCTCCGATAACGAAACTTGTAGCACTAGATCTTGCAGGACCGTCAAAAGCAGATTTTTTAATCCAGTTACCCATCAAATCATCATCATCATTATCATTGCTGCAGCTTATCAAAAAGAGGCTTGAAAAAAGCGCGGTGAATAAAATTCCTTTTTTTAGATTAATCATAGTGTATTTAATATTTATTGTTTGTATTTGATCCCTATTCCTAAAACGTAACCATTTCCGCTATTGTAGTCATATACTTTGTGGTCACTTTTATCTAGTAAATTGTATTTTTTATTGAAATCGTAACCTGCTTTAAAATTTAAAAACCAATTGCCAGTAACATTTCTTTCATATTCTAGAGCCGATGTCATTTGCGATAAAACTGCTTTTTCGGCATTATTATCTGTATTTGTTTCATCCAAATGATAAAAATTTCCATTAAAACTATTTGTCAGACTGAATTGGTTTCGAGCATTATTAGAATAAGAAATTCTCGAATCTGGAAACCCGATTTTAAAATCGGTTTGTTCATTCATTTTATAATCAAAAGCCACAATCGGCGTTATTTTTGGCGCTCCAAAAATCGATGTTCTGCCAGCTCCGACAATTAAATTTATTTTTGAACTCAACTGTTGGCTTACTGTCAAACTTCCTAGGACTGTCAGGTCTGAAAAATCCAGTTTGCTCTGGAAATTTACTGTCGGAATAAGAGAAAGCTGCCATTTAGTTTTTTCTGTTATTTCAGACGAATATTCGAATTTGTTTTGAACTTGATTGAATTTATCCTGATCCGCATAAAAATTATAGGGATTGAATTCGTAATTCACCTTCAAATTGGAATATTCTAAAGTGTTCGCTATTTTGCTTTTTGTTCCTAGTTTCTTCTGATAAAAAACAGCAACATCTGTTTCGCTAAAATTTATCTTGTCTGTTGGCTCAGTTTTAAAATTTACCGTAGCGCTAAAGTTTTCCTGAGCTTTTAAACCTAAAAATGAAATCAAAAAAAGAGAACAAATTAAAAACCTTACTTTCATTATTTATTTTATTGGCTCAAAATTAGATGGATGACGCCCTTAAAAAAAAGAAGATATATATATGACGTGTTTTGATAGACAAAATCGCTGTTTTTAAGGTCGAATTAAAATTTGAGAAGAGAATTTAGATTGTAGATCGTTTTGTACAATTTGTAGCTTAAAAAACCGCGGTAGTATATGTTATAGTGTGTTGCCAAAGTGCGCAATTTATATTTGTCCAAAAATTAAATTATGCACAAGTTTATATTGATACTGCTTTTAGTATTTACCCTATTTTCATGTGGTACAGATACGGATACTGGAGAATTTACTGTTGGTTCAGATTATCTTGCTTTAAGCAATAAAGTAATTATGATAGATACTGTGACAGTAGAAATGTCAACCATCAATTTTGACTCGTTGGTAACTTCAAGTACAAGCAGGATTTTGGTTGGGAATTATGATGATCCTATTTTCGGGAAAGTAAAATCAAACAGCTATTTTCAGGTTTCAAGCAGTATTTATACATTAAATAGTTCAGGTTCTGATACTGATGCTGTAAATTATGTTTTCGATTCTATTTCGATGATTCTTAAATATGATAAATATTATTATGGAGATACTACAAAAGTTCAAACATTTGATATTCATCGTTTGCTTCAAAAAATTAAGGCCAATACTGGCGAAAGTGATTTCTACAACAATTCTGCATTTAATTATAGCCCTGAAAGCTTGGGAAAGATGTCTTTTATACCAAGACCAACACAAAAGGACTCTATAAATATTAAAATGAATGATGAGTTTGGAGAAGCTCTTTTTCAGAAAATTAAAAAGAGAGAAGTTACAGATTTAGACAGTTTTACCGAATACTTAAAAGGACTTGTTTTGGTTCCAGAAACATCCAATTCTTCTAGTGTAATCGGATTTAGTGCAGGAAAAAGTAAAATTCGACTGTATTATTCAAAATATAAAGGAGATGCAGATCAGATATCTTATTTTCTCGATTTTACAATTATCGACATAACAAAACAGTTTAATTCTATCTCTTTAGATAAAACCGGAACCTTATTGCAGAATCTTCCCATTTCTAGTAGTAATCTCTCCAGTAGTCTGACTAATAATCAAGGGTTTATTCAGTCAGGAACAGGAGTTGCTTGCAGAGTTGAATTTCCGAATATTAAGCAGTTTAAAAATATCTCAACCAACGGTGCTATTGTAAATGCCGAATTATTCGTAAAGCCAATCAATAATTCTTATTCAGATAAATATCCTCTGGCAGATTCTTTGGCAGTTTATGTTGGAGATAATCTGAATCGAATAAGCGGGACATTGGTAAATTCTGCTGGGACAACTGTCTATGGAATATTGAATAAAAAGAGTGACGAGTTTAATGAAAATTTAGGCTATACAATTCCGATTGGCGCTTTTCTTCAAAAAGAAATGCTTAAACAAGCCGATTCTAGATCATCACTTATTCTGACATTACCTTCGATTTCTAAATCGGTTAATCGAATTGTTTTGGGAAATCAAAAACATATTGACAACAAAATTCAGCTCAAAATTTATTACATCTCTTACTAAATGAAAAATAAAATTGTTTTATGGAGTTGCTTCCTTTTAATGTCGCTGACTTCCTTTTCTCAAAGCATCTCAAGTTCGCCCTATTCGCTTTATGGTGTCGGAAGTTTGTATGATTCAGATTTTGGTAATCTGCCTTCAATTGGTGGTTCTGGAATTGCTTTACCTTCCGATACTTTTATCAATAATCTAAATCCAGCATCTTTAGGATTTATGTATCAGAATCACTTTCTTTTTGATATTGGAGGAAAAGCTATTGCGACTACCTATCAGAGCAGTACTCGTACAGAAAAACGAAATAATTTTCAATTTTCTCATTTGGCTTTTGCTTTTCCGGTTACTAAAAATTCTGGTTTTAGTTTAGCACTCCGTCCGTATTCTAGTTCGGTGTTTAAGATTTCAAATTTAAAACTTCCAATTGCCGATAGCCAGGAATATTATTATGTGACGGCGCAGGGATCTGGAGGTTTAAACAATTTGGATTTTTCATACGGATACAGATTTGGAAAAAAATTGACATTGGGAGCGACAGGAACTTTTCTTTTTGGGAATACAGTAGACGATCGTGCTTTTTTGATTTCTAATGCCATTACTACCATACATAAAAAGACAGATTACAGTGGTGTACGCGCAACATTAGGGGGACAATTCAAAATAGATTCCACTTTTACAATTGGAACAACAGTTAAAGTTCCTTCAAGGATAAAAGCTTCCAAAGTGCAGTCGGTAGCAAGTATTGCAGATGATGTGGAGACTGCTGTAGAAACCAATGTAGCTACAGATACAGACGATTACTACATGCCTTTAGAGCTAGGTTTTGGAGTCAGTAAACGATTTAAAAATAATTTGAATCTAACTTTAGATTATGAGAAGAGTTTCTGGGATAGCACAAAGCAATCTGAACTTTATGGAGAATTTGTAAATCAAGACCGTTTTGCGCTCGGAATTAGCTATAACGCTAAAAAGAATATTAGGAAATATTGGGATAGGGTAGGGTATTCTGCAGGTGTAAATTATGACAATGGTTATCTTGAAGTAGATAAACATCGTGTCAATAATGCTTCTATCTCTATTGGATTAAACTTGCCAATCGAGAATACATTTTCGTCACTTAATATTTCATATTCTTATGGACAGAAAGGCCGAATTGCAAATGATTTAATCAAGGAAAATTACCATAAAATATCAATCAATTTGTCGCTAGACGGAATTTGGTTTGTCAAGCGAAAGTTTGAATAATATCTAAAAGTCTTTTTTGATTACGGGATATTTATGTTCTAAAATTGACTCCAGAACTTTTGGGTCTGAGTTGACATAAAATATAGGATCGTGATCTGTACTTTCAGAAAAACCAACTTTATCACGTAGCAGATTTTTAGTCTGACGCGCAACAGCTTCTCCTGAATCTATTATTTTAATATGATCTGGGAGAATTTTTTTTATCTGAGGAATTAGATAAGGGTAATGGCTGCATCCTAAAACCAAATAATCAATATTAGCTTCAATCATAGGTTGTAGATAAGATTCTAATAACTGAGTCATTTCTGGTGAGTACAAATTGCCATCTTCAATAAGCTGTACAAGTCCGTGGCCTACTTGCTCAATGATTTTAGTGTTTTGAAACATCTCAGCAGTTTTATTAAATAATTCGCTGTTGAGAGTTCCTTTTGTAGCTAGAATTCCGATTACCTGTGTTTGAGAATTGTTTGCCGCAGGTTTAATAGCAGGCTCAATTCCAACAAACGGAACATCATAATCTGCACGAAGTTCAAATATGGCATTTGTAGTTGCAGTGTTACACGCTACAACAATTAGTTTGCAATTATTCTCTAGTAGAAATTCTACGTTTTTTTTGCTTAATGCAACAATCTCTTCTTTGGTTCTTTGCCCGTAAGGAGCATTTTTACTATCAGCCAAATAAATGGTTTTTTCGTTTGGAAGAAGGTCATGGATGGCGCTCCAAATGGAAGTTCCGCCAATACCAGAATCAAAAACGCCTATAGGATTATTGTTTGTCATAAAGCAAATTTAATATTTTTTAATATAATTCGTTATTCTAAGTTAAGCCAAATCTTGAAATAATTTCAAAGATTGCTTTTAAATTTTTGTAAAAAAAAACTGCTCAATCGTGTAATTGAGCAGTTTAATTATAGAAATTTAATTTCTTAGAATCCTAAATCTTTTTTAACGTCAGCAGTGATGTTTGGACCATCAGCTAATAATAAAGTAGAACCGTCTAATACATATTGGAAACCTTTAGCTTTTCCTACTTTTTGAATAGAAGCTCTAACTTTTTCCATTAATGGTTTTACGATGTCAGTTTCTTTTTGTTGTAATTCTTTTTGAGCATTGTCTCTGTAATCAACAATTCTCTTTTGCATATCTTGAACCTCTTTAGAACGCTCACCGTTTACAGCATCAGTTACAGTTGCAGCTTCAGCTTCGTACTTTTTGATTTTTACTTGATATTCGTCAACCATTTTTTTGTATTCAGCATCATATGTACCACTTAATTTTTGCAGTTGATTTTGAGCATCTAACATAGCAGGCATTTTCGACATGATCTCGCTTACATCAACATGAGCTACCTTCGCTTGTGCGTTCATTGTGTTACTTGCTCCTAAAATTAAAATCGCAGCAATTAGTAAAGTTTTGATTTGTTTCATCATTTTTAAAATATTAATTAATTATTGGTCGTATTTGTTTTTTGCGATTCGGCTTCTTTCGCTTTTTTAGCCGCTTCTCTTTCTTCTAAAATTTTCTTTCTTCTTTCTTCCAATTCTTTTTTACGCTGTTCGTAAAGTAATTGTCTTTCTTCTGCTTTTGACATTGCGGGCTGTTCTGTGGCAGGAGTTTCTCCTGTGCCAGATGCTGCAGGTTTAGCAGTCGAATTTGTGTTAACAGCTCCGCTTGTTGGTGCAGGAGTGGCTGTTGGTGTAGCTGTTCCAGAAACCGTGCCATTTTTTTTGGCTTCTCTTTCTGCAGCTAATGCATTTCTTCGATCTTCGTATTCTTTTCTCTTAGCCTCCTGTTCTAATTTTCGATCTTGAATAAGCTTTTCTCTAGCAGCTCTTTTCTCGTCAAGTGCTTTCTGGCGATCAGCCATTGCTGGATTTTCGTCAATTGCATTCTCAAGATTTTCTTTAACTTCTTGCTCTTTCAATTGTTTTTTCGTCAGCTGCTCACGTTTTTCAGTACGGTTTAAGATTCTTAAAACCTGATCGCTAATGTCAAATCTTTTATTGCTAAAAAGCATGGTAAGATCTGATGATTTGTCAAAAACAAAATCGTAATTTTTTGCTTCTGCTATATCTTGCACAGCAGTAAAGACCTGATCTTGTATAGGCTTTGCTAAAGCCGCTTTTTGTCTCATTAGATTTCCATCAGAACCAAATTGTTTCTGCTGATAATCCATCATTTCTTGTTCAAGAAACTTAATTTCGGTTTCTCTCTCTTCAATTAATTCTTTTGTAAGTAGAGCTTTTTCTGTCTTTAAGCTTTCCTTCAAATTATTTATATTTAATTTTTTGGCTTCTACCTCTTGTTTCCACTTTTGAGCTTTTTGCTCTAATTGTGACTTAGCTTCTTTGTAATCGGAAACATTTTCTAAAATATATTCCATGTCGATGTAGCCAATTCGAGTAGTCTTACCTTGTGCCTGACTTGTATTTGCTACAATCAAGGCTAAAAATATAAATAAAAATTGTTTTCTCATAACATAACTTTATTTGATGATTTTTAACCAAACGTTATTTCTTTAAAATTGTTGTCCAATGATAAAGTGTGTTTCCCAACCATTAGCTTTTGTTTGTCCTGGAAGAGCATCAAATCCGTATCCAAAGTCAATACCCAATAATCCGAATGCAGGCATGAATACACGTAAACCAGCACCAGCAGAACGGTTTAAGTCAAATGGGTTATAATCTTTGAACGTTGGGTATGATGAACCTGCTTCTAAGAACGTTAAGGCAAAAATAGAAGCCGATGCTTTTAATGTAATTGGGTAACGTAATTCCATAGAGAATTTGTTGTAAATCGTTGCTCCAATTGCATCACCATTTGCATTTACTGGAGTTAAAGAGTTGTTTGGATAACCTCTCAACTGAATAGTTTCTCTACCATCCATTGAGTAGTTTGCCATACCGTCACCTCCTAAGTAAAAACGCTCAAACGGAATTACACCTCTTTCTTGGTTATAAGCTCCTAAGAAACCAAATTCAGTAAGGGTTCTTAAGACTAATTTTCCATAGACTTTAGTATACCAGTCTCCTTTAAATTTAATTTTATAGTATTCTAACCAGTTGTATTTTTTCTGATCGACTTTTGCTACATCTGTATCAGCACTTGCAAAATCAGATCCAACACTTACATAACCAGATGTTCCATTTATAGTTTCTGTTTTAACATAGTCACCAGTGTTAAGTGGTTTTCCGTCTATACCGCTTCCTGATGTTCCTGTATATTGTGTTTTGTATTCCTTTTCATTTTGTAAATTACCATAATCAACACCGTTAAATAATGAATATGGAGGCGTAACTTTAGCACTAATACTAAATTCAGAACCGTAAGTAGGGAATATTGGGTTTACCCCTTTATTGCTTCTTGAAAGTCCAATTGTATAAGCTAAGTTTCTTGATGCACCATTACCAAAAGTAAATAAACCTGTGTTGTAATTGTTCAAATCATAGTGCTGATAACTTACAGATTGTGATAATACGAAGTAGTCATCTGGCACAGTTAACCTTTTTGCTAACCCAACTTGGATTGTAAAAATATTAAAACTTTTGCTTTTATCAACAGTTCTAGTGATGTAATTGTTAAGAAATTGCTTACTGTATGAAATAGATGAACTAAACTGTACAGGTTTCTTTCCTCCAAACCATGGCTCTGAGAAAGATAAACTATAGGTTTGGAAATAGGTACTTCCTTGTAAACGAAGCGCAACTTTTTGTCCGTCTCCCATTGGTAAAGGCTTATAAGCTTCTTTGTCAAAGATCTTTCGAGCCGAGAAGTTGTTAAACGAAAGTCCTAATGTACCAATGAAACCTCCACCGCCATAACCTCCTTGAAGCTCGACCTGGCTAGATCCTTTTTCTACTACATTGTACTCGATGTCAACAGTTCCAGCTCCGGCATCTACGTTTTTAAACTTAGGGTCAATTGCCTCAGGATCAAAGAAACCTAATTGTCCAATCTCACGAATGGTTCTAACTAATTGTTCTTTACTGTATTTTTCCCCTGGTTTTGTTCTTAACTCACGGTAAATAACGTGGTCGTTTGTTTTGTCGTTTCCAACAACAGTAATTTTATTAAAATAAGCAATAGGACCTTCTGTTACTCTAATCTCAAAATCGATAGTGTCATTAACCGTTTTTACCTCTACAGCATTGATGTTAGAGAATAAATAACCATTGTTTTGGTATAAATTCGTAATGTCTTCTGCGTCTGGTTTAGTCTTATCTGCAATTCGTTTTTCTAGTAAAACTCCGTTATAAGTTTCTCCTTTTTTAATTCCTAAATAACGGCTTAAAAGCTGATCTGAATAAACAGTATTTCCTAAGAATTTGATATTTCCGAAGTAATATTTGTTTCCTTCTTCTACATTAATCTTTATTGCAAGAGTGTTTTTTTGCTTGCTGTATTGAACAGAATCGTAGATAATACGGGCATCACGATATCCTTTTTCTTTGTAGGCAGCGATTACTTTTTCTAAGTCAGTTTTGTATTTTTCTGGAATAAATTTAGAAGCCTTAAATACACGAATGAAATTCTTCTGTTTCGTGTCTTTCATGGCAGCACGCAATTGGTTGTCAGTAAGCTGTTTATTGCCTATGAAATCAATGCTGCTAATTTTAACTTTATCTCCTTTATCTATTCTAACAAGCATATTAACTTGATGTCCGTTAATAGTGTCAGGAGTATTTGTTATAGTAACTTTCGTATTATAAAAACCTTCTTTTTTGTATTTGTTTTCGATGTAATTTTTTGTCGTAGTAATTAAGTTTTCGTTGACAATTTTGTTCTTTGTCAGGTTATTATCTTTAATTAATCCTTCGATTTTGCTTTTCTTAACCCCAACGATTTTAACTTCGTTTAATTTAGGAAGCTCAACAATGTCTAAGTCTAAATAGATACTGTCGTTTTCTATTTTGTTAACATAGAAAGAAATCTCATCAAATAGTCCTAGTTTGCCTAATTTTTTAATTGCGCTACTGATTTCTTCTCCAGGTACAGTAATTTCTTGGCCTTTTTGTAGCCCTGAAAAGGTTACAACAGTTTGCTCATTGAAGCTTATTTTACCAACAACAGAAACTTTAGCTAGAATATATTTTTTCCCTTGATCAAAAGGAACTCTTTCTTGTGCTTTAATTTGTGAAAAACTACCCAAAAGTAAAAGGGTAAAGACTATTTGTATTTTTTTTTGCAACACTAAAAAATTATTTAATTTGTTCACTGGTTTTTCCAAATCTACGTTCTCTTTTTTGATAACTAATAATAGCCTCATATAAATCTTGGTCTTTAAAGTCTGGCCACAAGACATTAGTAAAATACAATTCTGCATAGGCAATCTGCCATAGCAAAAAATTACTTATTCTATGTTCTCCACTTGTTCGTATTAATAAATCTACGTCTGGTAAATTTTGCGTGTAAAGATGCTCATTTATAATTGAATCGTCAATAGTGTCTATTGAAATTATATTATTTTTAACTTTATCACTAATTGACTTTATGGCATTTACTAATTCTTCTCTAGAGCCGTAGCTTAAAGCAAGGGTAAGAGTTAAGCGAGTATTGTTTTTAGTTTTTTCCATAACATCCAAAAGTTCTTTTTGGGCTGTTTTGGGCAATTTGTCAAGATTTCCGATTGCGTTAAGACGAATATTGTTTTCTTGAAGAGTAACAAGCTCTTTTTTTAGTGAATTGATCAATATTTTCATCAATGCCTGAACTTCCAATTTAGGACGATTCCAATTTTCTGTAGAAAAAGCGTATAAGGTTAGATATTCAATACCAAGCTTAGCTGAGGTTTTGATTATTTCCTTTACAGATTTTGTCCCGTTTTCGTGGCCAAATGCGCGCAAAAAACCTTGTTGTTTTGCCCATCGTCCGTTGCCGTCCATAATAATGGCCAGATGCTTAGGTAAGTTTGTGTGATCTATTGATTCTAGTAAATTCATTTTTTAGTATGCGCAATAGCATGGTTTCTTTCCAAAGGTATACGTTAATGTCATACCTGAAAAAATATACCAGTCATTATTATTTAAATTTCCAAATTTCATGATATTTGGATTGCTTGTATTGGGATTACTTCCGTCAAGATTATCTGTAAAGGTATAGCGCGCACCAACTTCGGCGGCTAAAACAAAACGTGGTGATATATTTGATTTTATACCTAATACAATTGGTATGGCAATTGAGCTTTGATTTTTTAGCTCATATACTGTGTTTGGGCTTGAAGTATATCGGTATAAATTATTGTAGAAAAAGTAATTTAAACCAGTAAATACATAAGGTGTTATTTTTGTGTGATAATCGTGAAGATTAAAATCAAAAAAATTGAATTCTAAACCAGCAGAAAGCTCTTTTATATCATTGTCAAAACGATATCCTCTCTGATTTCTTCCAGTTTCATCAGATTTATAATCATTTCCACTAATGTTTGATTGTGTATAAGAGAATCGCCATGCATGTCTTGGACTTCTGTTCCATTTGTAAAGAACTCCAAAAGCTAGCTTTTCTGGGGCTATGTAAGTTGTTTTTCCAACATCACCTACAAAGTTACTTCCGCCAAGAAAGACACCAAGCTCATTGATTTGAGCATTAAGTGTAATAAAGGGGAAAAAACATAACAATAAATTAAAAATTTTCTTCATTTAATTCAAAATTGCGTGCAAATATAATAATTATCAATACGAATCAAAGTTCCTTTGCTTAAATGTGCTTTTTTTTCAATTTACGATATGATTTAGAGCCATTTAATGATGATTCACTACATGCAGAACGAGAAAATGTGGTATTATCGTATAGTGAAGAATCAGAAAAGAGTTTAATTTCTTTTATCTTCTCCCCAGAGCAGTTTGTTTCTTAAGGTCTTTAAGAAAGTCTCGCCTGGTATTTCAACCATTTTAATTTTGTAATCTGTTTTTTTAATCTTTAAAATAGACTCGTTTTTTACAGAAGAAATTCTAGAGTCTAAGGAAACCAAATATTGGTCTTCTCTTCCTGTTACTCGAAGTGTAATTTCAGTATCGTCAGGAATAACAAGTGGTCTGGCGGTTAAATTGTGAGGAGCAATTGGCGTAATAACTAAACTTTTTACATCTGGAGTTAAAATTGGTCCGCCGCAGCTTAGAGAATATCCGGTAGAACCAGTTGGTGTAGAAATGATTAATCCGTCGGCCCAATAAGAGTTTAAATATTCATTGTTCAAATAAGTCTCCACCGTAATCATCGAGGTTGTATCTTTTCTACTCACTGTAACTTCGTTCATAGCGAAATTAAGTTCTTTAAAGGCTTCATTATAAGGTTCGCATGTAATTCCTAATAAAGTTCTTTCAGAAGTGGTGTAGTTTTGATCTATTACATATTGCAATAAACTCTCAATATTTTCTTTCTGAACTTTAGCAAGAAATCCTAAACGCCCAGCATTTATACCTAATAAAGGTACGCCAGAATTGCGGACAAAAGCAGCAGCTCTTAAAATCGTTCCATCACCTCCAATACTAATCAGCATTTCGAAACTATTGTCTAAAGCAGTACTTGGAGAAAAAGTTTTGTATTCTTTTTTTACAAGCTGTTTTTCATAAAGCATATTCAGGAAGTTTTCTTCAATTACCATTTCGACGTTATTGGTATTGAAGAATGAGAAAATGTCTTTTATGATAGGTTCAGTGCTATTCTGATAGTATTGTCCGTAAATGGCTATTTTCATTCTTTGTAAATTAGATAATTTGTCAATGTGTCAATTAGATAATTTGGAAAATGCGAAAATTATCTAATTAACTAATTCTCCCATTGGCACATTCATAATTTATATGTTGAGATATTTGTCTAAATAATCTGATCGCTCTTTTAAGCTGTTGATATAGTTGTCTTCTTGATGTTCTGAAATAATTTCGTATCCGTATCTTCTATACGTCTGGATAATTTCATTGATTGCTCCTAAGCCTATTTTTATCGTAATCTGAACATTTTCGGTATCAGCTTCAGAAACAAAACAGCCTAAAATCTTACCATTATTGCTTTCTACAATTTGGGTTACTTCGCTCATAGAATAATCCAAAAGTCCTTTCTGAACAATAATAATTGCGCCAGGCTCTTTTAAAAACGGAGTTTCCTGAAAAAACTTCATGATATCTTCCATTTCATAGTAGCCTATATAATTATTGTTTTCGTCAAGAATAGGGAGAATATTGGTATGATTTTTTGCAAAAACTTCTAGAACATCTAGCCAAATCATAGATTTTCGCGCAAAAAAGCGTTCCAAAGTATATTTGTAATCAATTGCTTTTTTATCAATGTCAAATGTTTCAACATCGTCAGAAGAGATGCTTCCAATAAAAATACCATCTTCTAAAATCGGAAAATGAGAAAAATTTACATCGATAAAAAAGTCCTGAATCGAGGCAATCGTTTCCTGACTGTCAATCGCTCTGAAATCGTTTGTGATATAGTTTGTAATTTCTGTCATAAATCAATTGAGGATATTTGATGCAAAATAATCAAAAAATACCGAAAACCGCTCTGTTTTACTTTGTATTTTTGTCGTAACAAATATAAGATTACTAGAATTAATATCTATTTATATGACAAAATTAAGTGTAAATATCAATAAAATAGCAACGCTTCGAAATGCTCGAGGCGGAAATGTTCCTGATTTATTAAAAGTAGCTGTAGATATTCAGCGATTTGGTGGGCAAGGAATCACCATTCATCCACGTCCAGATGAGCGTCATATTCGTTATCAGGATGCACGCGATTTAAAAGCAGTTGTTACTACAGAATACAATATTGAAGGAAATCCACAGCATAATTTTATTGATTTGGTTTTAGAGTGCAAACCAGATCAGGTAACCTTAGTTCCAGATGCAATTGGAGCAATAACATCATCTGCAGGTTGGGATACCATCAAAAATCAAGAATATTTAACAGAGGTTATTGCCGAGTTTCAAAGAAACGGAATTAGAACTTCGATTTTTGTTGATCCGATTCTGGAAATGATTGAAGGTGCAAAAAAAACAGGGACAGACAGAATTGAATTATATACCGAATCTTTTGCGCACCAATATAGTCTAGGAAACGAAAAAGGAATTGATCCTTACACTAAAGCTGCAGTATTGGCAAACGAATTAGGTTTAGGAATCAATGCTGGACATGATTTGAGTTTAGATAATATCAAATTTTTTAAAGAAAACATTCCAGGTTTATTAGAAGTTTCTATAGGCCACGCTTTGATTTCAGAGGCGCTTTATCTTGGATTGGACAATACAGTAAATATGTATTTAAATAAATTGAAGTAGAAAAAATTAAAACAATTATAACCTGATGGAATTGGGTTATAATTGTTTATTTTCGCACTTTTCTTATTAAAATATAGTGTCGAAAATTATTACTTTCTTTTGTTTTCTCTGTTTTTCTGGAATATTTGCACAATCAAAGGCAATTATCTCCGGGAATGTAAAATCTTCTGAAAACGAAAATTTAATTGGGGTAAGTCTCTCCTTTACTGCGAAAGATTTTCAAAATTTTTCTTCAACAGATGCTTTCGGAAATTTTTCGGGAACTATTCCGTTAGGTCACATAAAAATTAAAGTCAATCAATCAGGATATATTCCAAAAGATTTTGAAATTGATTTAAAAAAAGACACCTTACTTTCCATTATTTTAGAGAAGGATATTTCGCTTTTAAAGGAAGTGATAATAGAGAACGATAAAAAAAAAGCTATAAAAAACCTTTCAGGAGGAAAACTTTCCTTTAATGTAAAAGAGTTATCTGCAGTACCCAGTATTTTAGGAACAACAGATATTTTGAAAATTTTGCAACTAACACCTGGCGTTCAGAACTCGGGAGATGCAAATGGTTATTTTTATGTAAGAGGAGGTGATCCTGGGCACAATGCGATACTATATAATAATACTCCCATCTATGGGATGTCTCATTTATTGGGAATTTTTCCTTTTTACAATGCAGATCATATCAAAGATGTTGAATTTGATAAGTCTAGCTCTAATGCCAAATACGGAGGAAGATTAAGTTCAACAACATTATTGAATTCAAATAAAAAACTGCCATCTGAATTTAGTATTCAAGGAAACGTTGGAATTTTAGCTTCGCAAGTAAGTGTTGCTGTTCCTCTAAGCAGTAAGACTGGGTTTTATATTTCTGGAAGAAAAACCTATATAGATGAAATTGTGGGACCGATTATGAAATCTGGTTCAAAAAACAATGATGTAAAGGATATGAAATACGGTTTTTCGGATGGGAATTTTACATTTTTGTCTCAACTTTCTAAAAGTAATTTATTTGTTGTAGATGCTTTTGTCAGCGGAGATGAATTGAAGGTTAGAGATGAAAACCTCGCTCTTCGGACTAGTTTGAAATGGAGTAATTTTACCGTATCTCCATCTCTTATCACGGCAATATCGCCTAAAGTAAGTATGTCAAATGCAGTTTATTTTAGTCAATATTCTAATGATTTAAGTATGGAGCAGGCAACAATTCAGTTTAATGTTTCGTCTTATGTAAAAGATTTTGGATTTACGAATTCGGTTCGCTATTTCTTTAAAAACATCCCTTTTGAATCCGGATTTCAATATGCTTACCATAATTTGCAGCCACAAAAAGTGAATGTGGAAAATTTTAGAACAATAAACAACAATTCGCAAGATATTATAAATGCCAGCGAAGCGGCTGTTTTTACTTCTATAAAGCCTAAAATAATGGAAAACTTGACAGCAGATTTAGGCCTTCGTATTAATTATTATGCGTCAGGAGCAGATTCTTATTTGCATTTTCAGCCTCGTGCGATTTTGAATTACGTTCCAAATGAAAAATATTCATTTTATGCTTCCTATAATAAACAGTATCAATATTTAAGTTTAATAACAACTTCGAGTGTAGGGATTCCTACCGATTTTTGGATTGCAAGTTCTGATGGTATTGAGCCACAGTCATCTAATGAGTTTTCTATTGGTTCTAATCAAAATATAACAAGAAATTGGACTTCTTCTTTAGGAGGTTTTTATCGTTCGATGAAAAATTTATTGGAGTATCCTTATGGAATCACTCAGTTTAATGAAATCACAACATTCAAAAATGATTTGTATGTGGGTAAAGGAAAAGCGTACGGACTTGAAATGATGCTCAAAAAAAGCAATGGAAAGTTTAGTGGCTGGCTCAGTTATACTTTAAGTTGGTCTGATAGAAATTTTGACGAGCTTAATAATGGCAAAACCTATTTTGCTAAATATGATAGACGCCATAATCTTTCTCTTGTCGGAATGTACGATTTGAATTCGAAATGGAATTTTGGTATCACTCAGTTATTTAGTTCTGGAAATAGGTTTACAATGCCAACTTCATGGTATTTCATTAATAATAATCCAGTTAAAGAATATTCAGGATATAATAATGCACAAATGCCAAATTATATACGGACAGATATTGCTGCTAATTATTATTTCATAAAAACAGCAAAAAAAGAAAGCGCTTTGAATTTTTCAATTTACAATACCTTTAATATTGCGAATCCAATTTATGTGGTTTTGGATGTTAAAGTAAATGAAAATAAAGATAAAGTAGTAGTAACCCAGAAGGAAAAAGTGCTGTATCGAATACTGCCTTCTGTTAGCTGGAGATTTAAATTTTAAGCATATGAAAAAGCATTTATTCTTCCTTTTAGGTTTAATTTTAATAGGCTGTTCTAATGATGATTTTAAAACAGAAAAAAGCCTAGAATCTAAAATAGTGGTGGAAGGCTGGATTGAAGAGGGTGATTTTGCCAATGTGTTGTTGTCAAGCAGTATTCCTGTTACAGATGTTATTGACTCGACAAATGTTTTAAATCATGTTATCAGATCTGCAAAAATTACAATTTCTGACGGGGTAACATCTGAAGTTTTGAGGGTTAAAAATGATAAAAATCGAGTACCGCCGTTTGTTTATTTTGGTTCAACATTAAAAGGAGAAGCGGGAAAAGAATATTCGTTAAAAATTGAATATTTGAATCGTGTTATTACAGCTGTTACTAAACTCCCTGAAACTGTCGCTTTAAAAAGTGCGGAGTATATAAAAACAAATCCTTCTGATACAACTGGCTATGTATTTGTAAAATTTGATGATCCGCCGAGCCAGAAAAACTATTACCAGCTAGCGACAAGAATTGAAAAGGAAGAGCCTATTTTTGTACCTGCTTTTTATGGCAATTTGGATGATAAAAATTTTAAAGAATCTTCACTTTCACTGCAAATTAATAGAGGGGTTTTGCTTTTTCCTAAAACGAAATTTAAGCCCTATTTTGCCGACGGAGATTTGATACATGTTAAATTAAGAACTCAAACCAAAGAATCTCAAGACTTTTGGAACAGTTGGCAAAATGAAATTGCAAATAGTCAGAATCCGATTTATCCGGCTAATATAAGTTTAAAATCAAATATAAATGGAGGAATAGGAATTTGGGCAGGATATGGGCAAAGTAGTATAACTGTAGAAACTCCTCCTAAAAAGTAAAAGCCGATTTGAATTACTCAAATCGGCTTTTAAATTATTGTACTTTAAAAAGTATTATTTGTTGAAAGCAGCAATAAAATCCTCGAATTTAGCTTCAAATTTATCAAAACCTTCAGAGAAATACACGCTCATTTGAACTTCTGTATTGTCGCTGAATTTTAAGTAATAAACTTCATCTAAATAAGGTTGTGAAATTGTTTCGCTACTTTCACTCCAGTACCAATATTTATATTGTGCATCCCAAACTGGTAAATGTCTTTGGTAAGCTCCATCTTGCTCAGAATGTTGAACGATGTCAGCGATTTTAGTTCCATCTTTTTTAGAAACTAAACTTAATTTTAAGTTTTTGTTGAAATTAGCAGCAGTACCCTCAGAGATTTTTTTATCATATGCATTTACAGCAGTATAGTATGCTTTAAAATCACTTTTAGCATCGTCATATTTTGGCTCAGTAGGTCGAACATTAGCTTTTTCTAAAGCAGCATCGTCAGCAGCTTCTGTAGCTAAATCCATATCAGCAACAATTACAAAATTGTCCATTAATTGGATTAATCCATTAGCTTTTCCTCTGTATTGAGTAAGTTCATCATTATCAATTAATTTGTCGATTTCAGCAGAGCTTCCAGCGTTAAATGTAACTAAATTTTTTCCATTGTAAGAAAGTGTCGCTTTTGTAGTGTTTGCAGTTGCTTTTGTACCGCTCATTTCCCAAGCATAACCATCATTTACACTCATTTTGTATGAGAATTCAGTTGGTATTTCTTTTCCGTTAGCATACTTTGCCGTTTGACTAATTACAGCAGCTTCTTTACTGTCAATTGTTAAAGTTGCATCTGATGTATTAGGAAGGAAGAAATAGTCATTTACTTCTACAGTTGTGTTTCCATTAAAAACATAACTGTCATTGTATTTTACTTTGATGTCAGAAGAAGTGCTTTTTGAAGAAAAAATTGCATTGTTTGTAGTTAGAGATTCTTTTGCAGGGAAAACAAATTTTAATTCAGTTGTTGAAGCAGTTTTAACCCATTTTTTTCCAGCATTATCCCAAGTGTAAACTCCATAAACACCAGATACGTTTAATATATCCTCAACTTCATTGTCATTTTTTCCGTTAAAAATATCAATACTGCTTACATCAAGTAAACGATTTAAATTCTCTAAAGCTTCGATTGCTCCAGAAGATTTAGATTTGTCTAATTGAACCAACATTTCATTAGCTTCTGCTTCTAATTTTATCTTTTGCTCAGCAGGAGTCAATTTTGAATATGGCTGTTTTACCAAGTTTGCGATTTGCTCCTCTAGAGTTAATTCTGTTTCTGGATCTGTCTTTGGATCCTCATTGTCACTAGAACACGAGATTGCTAGTTGCGAAAGTACTAGAGATGCTAGTAGGATTTTTTTAATCATAATGGTGTTATTTAAATTGGTTGATTTAATCAAATTTGTTTTTGATTTTTTTCATGGCGAAAGTACAATCTTTAAAAATGTTTTTATTACGGAAAGACGTAAAATGTAAACTTTTATGTAATAAAAATAAATTAATAAAATATCTTGCCCAATATTTACTTCTAGAGATTAATTAATAAGTTTTTTACATTTGTAATTAAAATTTTTATAAATAAAATTAAATGTTATACTCAAAAATAGAAGGCGAAGGGAAACCATTTGTAATCATGCACGGATTTCTTGGGATGTCTGATAACTGGAAAACTTTAGCTGGACAATATGTAGAAGCCGGATTTCAGGTTCATATTTTAGATTTAAGAAACCACGGGCGCAGTTTTCATTCAAGCGAATGGAATTATGAAGCAATGGTTCAAGATGTGTACGAATACTGTCAGGCAAATAATCTAACTCGAATTGATATTCTTGGACATTCTATGGGAGGAAAAGTGGCAATGCTTTTCGCAACAACGCACCCAGATATTGTAGATAAATTGATTGTGGCAGACATTGGCCCGAGATTCTACAAACAGCACCATCAGGAGATTTTGGCAGGATTAAATGCTGTTGATTTTTCGGTAAAACCAAGCCGAAATGATGTTGAGGAAATTGTGTCTCAATACGTTCCTGATTTTGGAACACGTCAGTTTCTGTTGAAAAATTTATACTGGAAAGAACCTGGACAATTGGCTTTTAGATTTAATCTTGGAGCATTTAATAACAATCTGGATGCCATTGGAAAACCTTTGGACGAAAACTTAAAATTTACGAATCCAACTTTATTTATAAGAGGGGGAAATTCTGGATACATTCAAGATGAAGATTTGGATGGAATTCGTAAACATTTTCCAAACTTAAAATTAGAAACCATACCAAATGCTGGGCATTGGCTTCATGCTGAAAATCCGAAAATGTTTTTTGAATTGACAACCCAGTTTTTGAAGGAGTAGTTATTTTTTTGATAAAAAATTAGTACTTTTAAATAAATTTTAAACCTGAATAACTATGAAATTATTACTTAGACTTCTTGTTACAGCTGCCTTAGTTTTATTATTGTCTAACATTTTAACAGGAGTCCATGTTGCTAGTTTTGGTACGGCCGTAATTGTTGCAGTAGTTTTAGGATTGCTAAATATCTTTATTAAACCAATTTTGGTATTGCTAACTCTGCCAGTAACGTTTGTTACGCTTGGTTTATTTTTATTAGTTATAAATGCGGTGATTATTTTGCTTTGTACAAAAATTGTTGGCGGTTTTGCAGTCGATACATTCTGGACGGCATTAATATTCAGCATTATTTTGTCTATCCTTCAATCTCTTACTTATAAAATATTGGGAGACGATAAATAAAACAATTGAGCAGATTAAAACTGCTTCAAATACAATAGATTAAAAACTTGGTTGGGTTGCAAAAATTTTATAATTTTGCAACCCAATTTTATTATGTAAATTAAAGAAGAAGATGGATATTAAAAGAGTAGCAATAGACGCTGTAAACGAGACGATTGTTATGAACGTTGTTCATATGGATTATAAAGGTCAAGTAGCAAAAAGAATTAACGAAAAAATGCCTTTAGCACAAGTTAAAGGATTTAGAAAAGGGGCTGTGCCTAAAGATCTTGTTGAAAAACAATACGGAAAAGCTATTAAGCAAGAAGAGATCAAAAAAGTAGTTGATTTGGCTTTAGAGCGTTATATTCAATCTGAAAGATTAAATCTTTTAGGAACTCCTCTTGCTAAAGTAAACGAAAACTTTAACTGGGATGCTGAAGAGTTAACTTTCGAATATGAAATTGGTTTAGTGCCAAACTTCGAAATTGATCTTGAAGCTAAAAATAATATCGTAAAATATATCGTTACTGCTGATGATAAATTAATCGACGGACAAGTGGAGCGTATCCAAAAACAATTTGGAAAAGCAGTTCCTCAAGAAGTTTCTGATGCTAAATCTGATTTAACTGGAACTTTCTCAAACGAAGCAAACGGAATCAACAATACGACTACAATTTCTGTTGATGCATTCAGCAAAAAAGCTCAAAAACAATTCATAGGTAAAAAAGTTGGAGATGTTGTTACAGTAAGCACAAAAGGTTTATTTGAAGACGATCACCAATTAATGGATTACTTAAAAGTAGGTCACGAAGGTGTTCACGGTTTAGATGTTGAAGTTAACTTTACTATTGAAGCAATCAACGGTTCTGAGCCGGCTGAATTAAACCAAGAATTATTTGATAAACTTTTTGGAGAAGGAAATGTTGCTTCTTTAGAAGATTTAAAAGCTAAAATTAAAGAAGATGCTGAAGCGCAATTCGCTCAGCAAGCTGACCAAAAATTATTATTAGACGTTCAAGATTTCTTAATCGAAAACACAAAATTCGATTTACCAGCTGAATTCCTTAAAAAATGGTTGCAAACTGTTGGAGAGAAAAAATTAACTCCAGAAGAAGCAGAAGTTGAATACGCAAGATCTGAAAAAGGTTTACGTTTCCAATTAATCGAAGGAAAAGCATTGGCTCAAAGCAATATCCAAATTACATTTGATGACTTGAAAGAGTTTACATCAAACGCAATCAGACAGCAAATGGCTCAATTTGGTCAAACAAACCCAACTGACGAAGAAGTTCAAGGAATCGTGGCTAGAGTTTTATCTAACCAAGACGAAGTGAAAAGACTTTCTGAGCAAGTTGTAGCGGCTAAAATGTTAGATATTTTCAAAGAAAAAGCTAACCCAACAACTAAAGAGGTTACTTACGAAGAATTTATCGCAGCTTCTTACGGAGAATAAATTTTAGTCTGAAAGTCTAAAGTTGTAAAGTCAAAAGTTAAGAAGTATACTTTTTAAAAATTAAGATTTTATTACAGAAACTGAAAGATAAAAATAATTATATTTGAACGTCAATGGAATTTTTATTCTATTGACGTTCTTTTTTTGTTTCAGGTTTCAAGTTGGTAATTGTTTCTTAGTAAAAAAACTTAGAATCTTAGCACCTTAGAATCTTAGCATCTTAAAAAAAGAAGACAAATTGGCATCCTTTATAAAAAGGTATGAACTTTGTTTTATCCGTTTAAGTCATTTTCTGACTTTAGACTTTTCAACTTTAAACTAAAAATATGAACTACGGTAAAGAATTCAAAAAATTTGCTACAAAGCACCAAGGAGTAAACGCAATGTATTACGATAAAATCGTAGCAGCGATGACACCAACAAACATGACTCCATATATTATCGAAGAGCGTCAGCTGAATATTTCTCAATTAGACGTTTTTTCAAGATTAATGATGGACAGAATTATCTTTTTAGGAACTGGCATTGACGATCAGATTGCTAATATAGTTCAGGCTCAGTTGTTATTTTTAGAAAGCGCTGATGCTTCAAAAGATATTCAAATTTATTTAAACTCTCCAGGAGGAAGTGTTTATGCAGGTTTAGGAATTTACGATACTATGCAATACATCAAGCCAGATGTAGCAACAATTTGTACAGGAATGGCAGCTTCTATGGGGGCAGTTTTATTATGTGCAGGAGCGGCAGGAAAACGTTCTGCATTACCTCACTCAAGAGTAATGATTCACCAACCATCTGGAGGAGCACAGGGAGTTGCAACAGATATGGAAATCAACTTACGTGAGATGCTGAAATTAAAAGATGAATTGTATAACATCATTTCTCACCACTCTGGTCAGTCTTTCGAAAGAGTTCACAAAGACAGTGAGCGTGATTACTGGATGAAAGCTGATGAGGCTAAAGAGTACGGAATGATTGACGAAGTTTTAAGAAGAGGATAATTTTCTTAAAGTTAAAGTTTCAAAATTAAATTTGAAACTTGAAACAAGAAACTTCAAACAAAAAAATAAAAATATTAGGCTGTAAAGAGCTAAGTTTTTAAGTTTTAGGTCAAAAAGCTTAGAAACTTAGTATCTTTGCAGCTTAGTAACTTAAATAAAGAATGGCAAAAGTAGTATTAGAATGTTCGTTTTGTGGAAGAAAGAAGCCAGAAACTAATTTATTAATTGCAGGTATCAATGCACATATTTGTGATAAGTGTATTGAACAAGCACACGGAATTGTTTTAGAAGAATTAAAATCTAGCGGAAGCGCGAAACTAGTTGGGGACTTAATTTTGAAGAAACCAAAAGAAATTAGAGCTTTTCTAGATCAATATGTTATTGGTCAAGACCAAACAAAAAAAGTAATGTCGGTTGCGGTTTACAATCACTACAAGCGTTTAATGCAACAGCAATTAGACGATGAAGTAGAGATTGAAAAAAGTAACATCATCATGGTTGGTCAGACAGGAACAGGAAAAACGTTAGTAGCAAAAACTATTGCTAAAATGTTGGATGTTCCGTTAGCAATTGTTGATGCGACTGTCTTAACAGAAGCTGGTTATGTTGGAGAAGATGTTGAAAGTATTTTGACACGTTTGCTTCAGGCTGCAGATTATGATGTAGCAAAAGCAGAAAGAGGAATCGTATTTATTGACGAAATTGATAAAATTGCCCGTAAGAGCGATAATCCGTCAATAACTCGTGATGTTTCTGGTGAAGGTGTTCAGCAGGCATTATTGAAGTTATTGGAAGGAACAGTTGTGAACGTACCGCCAAAGGGTGGACGTAAACATCCAGACCAGAAATTTGTTGAGGTAAATACCCAAAATATCCTATTTATTGCTGGTGGTGCTTTTGATGGAGTAGAACGTATTATTTCAAAACGTTTAAACCGTCAAGCAGTGGGTTACTCAACTTCTAAGAATGCTGACAATATCGATAAAGACAATTTGTTGCAATACATTATTCCAAAAGATATTAAAGACTTTGGTTTGATTCCTGAGATTATTGGACGTTTACCAGTTTTAACGCACATGGATCCTTTGGATAAAGCAACGCTTCGTGCAATTTTGACACAGCCTAAAAATGCGTTGATTAAACAATATCAGAAGTTATTCTTAATGGATGATGTTGAGTTTACAATTACCGATGAAGCTTTAGATTTTATTGTAGATAAAGCTCTAGAGTATAAACTTGGTGCTCGTGGATTGCGTTCTTTGTGTGAAGCTATTTTAACAGATGCTATGTACGAACTGCCAACATCTGATGATATTAGTTTGACAATCGACAAAGAATATGCAGAACATACGCTAAGTAAAAACTTATTGAAGCGTATGGAAATTGCTTCTTAAATTTTAAAGTCAACTTTGTCAAAGATTTAAGCTTTGTCAAAGTTCAATTTATAGAACCTGTTCATTTATTTTGAACAGGTTTTTTTATATACTTTTTTAAATCTATTTTCGTTTGTTTGTAGATATGAAAAAAATACTTTTTATACTTTGCCTTGTTTTTGTTTTCTCTTGTAATAAAGAAAACAAAGCACCAACTGTTGCTGAAAATAAGCAGGAAAACGAAATTGCTTCATCAGAAAAATCTAGAGTTGCAATTAATTACAGCGATTATTACAAAGAAGCAGAACAGTATTGCAAGAAAAATAATTTAAACCAAAGTAAATTTATCTTAATTGATTTGGGGATACATTCTGGGTATAAGAGATTCTTTGTTTACGATTTTAAAAAGAAAGAAGTTTTAAAATCTTATATGGTAAGTCACGGCTGTGGTGATAATCAATGGGGTAGAACATCTTCTAAAGAGAAACCGCAGATAAGTAACGAGTTCGATTCGCATTGTTCTTCTGTTGGAAAATATGTGATTTTAGATCGTGGTGTAAGTCAGTGGGGAATAAAAGTTAATTATGTTTTACAAGGAAAAGACAAAACTAATTCAAATGCACGAAGCCGAGCAATTGTACTGCATTCTTGGGATGCTATTTCAGATAGTGAAGTTTATCCCGAAGGAACTCCAGAAGGTTGGGGATGTCCTGCTGTTTCAAACGAAAGTATGAAAGAAATTGACGAATTGCTTAAAACAAATGAAAAAGTTCTAATGTGGATTATTAAGTCCTAAGCTATGGTGTTATGAAAACAAAGGTTCTATTTTAGCCCTGATCGAAACGGCATCCTTTTGCTCTGGGGTTCAGAGCAAAAGATATAGTGTAGAGCAGGACTAAAGGTTCTTTTGAAAACGGAATGTTCTGCTTCTAAAAATTATTGAACTCTAAACTTCTCTCGATATTCAATAGGTTTCATTCCGACCATTTTGTAAAATACTTTTCTAAAAGCCTTTGGGTCGTTATAACCTGTTTTTTCGATAATTTCTGAAATTGAAAGTTGTGTTTGTTCTAAGTATTTCTTCGAGCTTTCGACTCTGATATTTTGTAAATATTCAATAGGAGGAATTCCTGTTACTTGTTTAAAACGACGTGTCATGTTTCGTGCGCTTGTTGGAATATCTTTGGTTATTTCTTCCAGTTTTTCGATGGAATGATATTGGCTTTCAATTTTTTGCTGCAGCATTGCAACTAGAGAATCGTTGTGTAAATGATTAGGTCTGAAGGTGCTGAAATAACTTTGTTTGTATCGATTCAAATCGATTGAAAATATTTTAGCGATTTTAACTGCCATCTCGTTGCCGCAGAATTTCTGAACCAAAAGAATCAATAAATGAAATGTTGAGGTAGATCCGCCACTTGTGTATAAACTTCCATCTGCCGTCAAAGTTTCCTCAGGTTTTAAATTTACCATCGGAAAAGCTTTGGTAAAGGCACTGCAAGCGTCAACATGTGTTGTTGCTAATTTTTCGTTCAACAAACCAGAAGCAGCAAATAAAAACGCACCAGTACAAAAACTTGCTAATTCGGCTCCTGCCTGATGCTGCTTTTGTAGCCACGGAATAAAGCTTTTGTTCTTTTTAATCATTTCACTCATATTATCAGTGGTAAAAGCCGGAATTAAAATCAAGTCTAAAACACAATCTGAAGTTTCAATTGCATTGCTTTCATATCCAAATAAATTACCTTGGTCGTTTTGTCCTTTCGATTGAAAAATCAAAATTTCAAAAGGTTTTTCATCTCCAGGAGTAAGTTTATTAGCGGTTTCAAATACTTCTAATATCGCCGCGATGCTTAGTAATTTATAATCGTGAGGTACGATTAAACCTAGTTTCTTGCTCATGATATTTTGATTTTTTTGGATTTCAGTATCATACAAAAATAAGCAAATTGTCTTAAATGCCCCTAAAAATGACTTTTATTGGCATTTTTAAGTAATCTTAAAAAATTAAATTTGTTTTAATTAATTCGTAATTTTATCAATATGAAAACAAAAATCTTCTTAAATCTTGCTGTAAAAGATTTAAAACGCGCAATATCTTTTTTTAACGAACTCGGTTTTTCGACCAATCCGAAATTTACAAATGATAAGGGAGCTTGTATCGTTATTAGCGAAGATATCAATGTCATGATTTTGGTCAAAGATTTCTATCAGACATTTACCAAAAAGCAAATTTGTGATTCGGCTACAACAAGTGAAGTGCTTATTTCTCTTTCGATGGAATCACGAGAGCAGGTAGATCTAATGATTGAAAAAGCAATTAAAGCTGGAGGAACCGATTATATGCAATCACAAGATTATGGCTGGATGTATCAGAGAACTTTTTTGGATGTAGACGGACATCATTGGGAAGTTTTCTTTATGGATGAAAGTCAAATACCAGAGAACATGTAACAATTAATAAAACAGATTTAACTAAGTAGATAAAAAACTATTAAAAAATGATAACAATAAAAAATACTGTAAATGCATCTTTAGATAAAGTTTGGAATTTCTGGAATACTCCAGAACATATTACAAAGTGGAGCTTTGCTTCACCAGACTGGCACACGCCGTATGCAGAGGCTGATTTGAGAGAAGGAGGAAAATTCAAATCGACTATGGCTGCAAAAGACGGAAGTATGAGTTTTGATTTTGGAGGTGAATTTACTTTGGTAAAACCAAACGAAGCCCTTTCTTATGTTTTGGGAGACGGAAGAAAAGTGGAAATTACTTTTACGGAAACTGCAGATGGTGTTGAAATAATTGAAAGTTTTGACCCAGAAACACAAAATCCAGAAGAAATGCAGCGCGCTGGCTGGCAGGCCATTTTAGATAATTTTAAAAGTTACGTTGAGGCTAATTAAGAAGCAAAACGACAAAGCTCCCAAAGGTTGAAAAATAGAATGCTAAATAATACTTATATGGTTTAAAAGAAAATAAATATCTAACCCAACAAAAAAAAACAAAAAATGACAAAACAAATATGGTTGAATCTTCCTGTAAAGGATGTGGCAAAAGCGAAGGATTTTTTCTGGAAAATAGGTTTTTCGTTTAATGAACAACATGATACGCCAAGTTCGACGTGCATGGTTGTAGGTGAAGGATATTTTGTAGTGATGCTTTTTGAAGAAATGCTTTTTTCAAGTTTTTCACAAAACAGTATTACCGATACGAAATCGAGCTCAGAAGTCTTGATTTCTATCGATGCAGAAAGTAGGGAAGAAGTTGACGAATTGGCAGAAAAAGTGAAAGAAGCTGGAGGGAATGTTTTTGCTCCTCCTGCCGAAAGTCAGGGTTGGATGTATGGCTGTGGTTTTGCCGATTTAGACGGTCATCGTTGGAATGTTTTATTTATGGATTTTAGTAAATTACCAGGTTAAGATGGAAAAATTAGTGTTTAATACTGAAATAAAGGCTTCTAAAGAAAAAATTTGGAAAGTCTTGTGGGACGACGAAACCTATAGAAAGTGGACAAGCGTTTTTGCTGAAGGAAGTTACGCAGAATCGAATTGGAATGAAGGAGATAAAATTTATTTTTTAGGCCCTGGCGGAGCAGATGGAATGAATAGTCTTATTGAGACTAAAATTCCTAATGATTATATGGCTTTTAAGCATATTGGTGAAATTAAAAACTTTAAAGAAGTGCCGCTAAATGAAGAAACAGAAAAATGGAGTGGAGCAATGGAAACGTATAAACTGACCCAAAAAGGGGATGTTGTAAACCTTCATGTAGAAGTTGACGTAATTGAAAAACATATTGACTATTTCAAAGATGCTTTTCCAAAAGCGGTGAAATTGATTAAAGAATTGTCTGAGAAATAATGTTTTGGAGAGGACTTGAAAAAAGAAGCTAGAGAATAGAGAATAGAGAATAGAGAATAGAGAATAGAGAATAGAGAATAGAAAATAGAGAATAGAGAATAGAAAATAGAGAATTGATAATTTATAATTTTAAAAAAAATATCATGGCAACAGCAGTAAACCCATATTTAATGTTTAACGGAACATGCGAAGAAGCATTTTTGTTTTACAAATCAGTTTTTGGTGGAGATTTTCCGTATATCGGGAAATTTAAAGATGCTCCGGCAGAAGAAGGCGAAGTGCTTTCTGAAGAAGCTTTGAATAGAATTATGCACGTATCTCTTCCAATTGGAAATAGTATTTTAATGGGAAGCGACACGCATCCAAGATACGGAGATGTTGGTTTTGGCGATAACTTTTCTGTTTCTGTTAATGCAGAAAGCAGAGAAGATGCCGATAAAATCTTTAACGGACTTTCGGCTGGAGGAAAGGTAGAAATGCCTATTAATGACACTTTCTGGGGATCTTATTTTGGAATGTTTAAAGATAAATTTGGCATCAATTGGATGGTGAGTTTTGATAAAAATGAAGGAATGAAATAACATAAAAGTTACGTTATTTTAATAATAAAAGATAATTGTTAAATTACTCGAAAAAGCACATTTATATGTGCTTTTTCTTTTCAAAAAAACAAGGATTATTCTTTTTTATCAACGAGAGATTGCCGATTTTTGTCGCTTCATAATCAAGAAAGAAAAATGGCAGCAGAAGATAAAGAAATAATTTTATTAAAAGTTTCTGGACACGATAAAATTGGGGTTACAGCAGGTTTAACAGCCGTATTGGCAGCATATGACGCTAATATTTTAGATATAGGTCAGGCCGATATTCATGATACACTTTCTCTAGGTATTTTGTTCGAAATTGCTGCAGGTTCTTCTTCGGCACCCGTTTTAAAAGATCTTTTGTTTAAAGCTTATGAATTGGAAATCAAAGTAAAATTTATTCCGATTTCTATCGAAGATTACGAAACGTGGGTAAAATCACAATCAAAACAGCGTTATATCATTAATATTCTGGGTGAGAAACTAGCGGCTTCACAATTGTCTGCCGTAACTCAAATATTGTCAGATCAAAATTTAAATATCGATTCTATTATCCGATTAACTGGGAGAACTTCAATTGTAGAAAAAGAAGAATATCCACGTTCTTGTATTCAATTGTCTGTAACAGGTGAAATTGTAAACAAGATTATCATGACGGCAAGTTTTATGGAAATCTCTAGAACACTAAACGTTGATATTTCTTTCCAAGAAGATAATATTTACAGAAGAAACCGCCGTTTGGTTTGTTTCGATATGGATTCGACTTTAATTCAAACCGAAGTAATCGATGAGCTTGCAGAGCTGAATGGAGTAGGAGATCAGGTTCGTGCCATAACAGAATCGGCTATGAACGGCGAAATTGATTTCAACGAAAGTTTTAAAAAGCGTATGGCTCTTTTAGAGGGTTTAAGCGAAGAAGTTCTACAAAACGTTGCGGTTAATTTGCCAATTACACAAGGAGCACATCGTTTGATGAAAGCCTTAAAATACTACGGCTACAAAACTGCAATTCTATCTGGAGGATTTACTTATTTTGGAGAATATCTTCAAAAAGAACTAGGAATAGATTATGTTCATGCCAATCGATTAGAGATAAAAGATGGTAAACTAACAGGTAAATATTTAGGAGATATTGTTGATGGTCAGAAAAAAGCCGAATATCTAAAAGCAATTGCCGAAAAAGAAGGAATTCACATCAATCAGACCATTGCAGTTGGTGACGGAGCAAACGATTTGCCAATGCTAAATTTAGCTGGCTTAGGAATCGCTTTCCACGCCAAGCTAAAAGTAAAAGAAAGCGCTTCAACCTCAATCTCGAGTTTAGGTCTTGATGGAGTTTTATACTTGTTAGGATACCACGACCGATATATAGATATGATGTAGAAGGCAATTTTGCACAGTTTTTGTCATTTATGACATACTGAACGTAATAAAAAACAAACCTCAGTCTCTTCAAATAAAAGGCTGAGGTTTTTTATATGGGCATGTCCCTTCGGGTCGGGCTATCCGTTGCAATCTTTTATGCCAAACCCTGGCATAAAAGGATTTCCACTTCTATCCCTCATGCTGGTTTAGTGGAATTTACGGTTTTCAATCACGAAATTATATGGCTAAAAAGAATTTAAGTTTATTTTTTCTTTTAGTTCATTGTAAATTTTTTCAGTAGATGGAGTCTCAATATTTAATTCGATTCCATAATTAATTATTGGGCTAGCAAATAATTCTAACTCATTATTTGCTTTGTTTGAGTTTATGTCAAGCTGCAGTGAAGTCGGTGTTTTCGGTGGAAAAGTTGCTGCTTTCTCAAAAGTCTTCGTAATAATATCATCACTTAACTGAATTCCTTTTTTATCAGCTATTAATTTAATCTCTTTCATGATTTCTTTAGCTTCACTTCTTTGAAGAGGAACTGTACAGACTTCTCCAATTGAAGAATTGTATTTAGAAGTTACCAAACCAAAACTGGCAATAAAAATAAATTTCGTCCAGATTTCAGTAAAAGAATTGTCTTTCAATTCAAAATCTATTCTGCTTTCAGATAATAAATCAATTATCCAGTCAATGTTTTCATTGAAATTTTCGGGATCACGTCCAATGAATATTTTTCCAGGTTTTCCTTTATGTTCAACTATTCCCTTTTCTTTTATATGAGAAGCCACATAAATACAACTTGGTAAAATAGTATTGTTAGGAATTAATTTTCTTATTCTTTCATAAATGTCAGCACCATTCATCATAGGCAGAATAATAGTTTTCGGGCTTATAACCTGAATCATCTGCATACAAATATTTTCGAGATCATATTCCTTTGTGCAAACTAATATTAAATCGGGAGAAGATACTTCTTTTACAGTATCACAAATAAATTCAGGTTTAGTAACCGAATTAGGGTGTTCGTCTGAAAGTAAAATTAATCCATTTTTTTTAACAGCGTCATAGGTCTGTTCCCTGGCAATAAATGTAATTTGATGCTGTTTTTTACTTTCGTTGGTTTGGTTTATTTTAAAGCCAAAATAACCTCCAACTCCGCCAAGTCCTACTACGACAATATGTTTTCTTTCCATTTTTTTATTTTTTACAAATATCATTTCTTCTACGATTAATAATACTTGTCAAATGATAAGAATTTAGAGATGGGATGTATCTCGTCTAATACGGCTTAAGGAAGTGTCTGTAATTCCTAAATAAGAAGCTATAATTTTAAGAGGAACATTTTTAAATATATCGGGTCTTTGCTTTAAAAGCTTTAAATATCTAGTTTCGGCTTTTTGACTTACCATTTCGATAAGTCTGTCGTTAAGATTGTGATAATTAATAACAAACAGTAATCGGCTAAATTCTCTAAATTGAGAAATACTATGAAAATTATCTTGAACAGTTTCTAAATCCGTTTCCCAAAAAGTACAATCTGTAATGGTCTGAAAGGTTTCTTTGGTAGGCTCTTTTTTAAAAAAAGAAAGAAAGTCGTTTACAAAACAAGGCGCCGTAAAGATATTTGTAATGATTTCGTCATTATCTTCATTTAGAATAAAAGATGCCATGTATCCTTTTTCTAAAAAATATGTTTTAGTGCTTACTGTTTCCTTATCCAGTAAGATTGAGTTCTTTTCTAATTTAAAAGGAGTAAAATTTTTAGTAATTTTTTCTACAACTTCTTTTTCTATTGGAAATAAGGAATGGAAAAAGTTATTTAAAACTAGTTTGTTTTCTGGGTTAGTCATTATTATTTATTCACGAGATTCTAATTCTCGTTTAATTTCTTTTAAATTCTTAATATTCAAAAAAAGAATAGGTAATAAAGCAATCGGAATAATATTCATAGCGCTAAAACCTTTCATAAAAACAATGAATAGATTAAGAACGAATAACATAAAAAGCACAACGCAAAAAATAGTGTTTACAGTTTTTAATGTCTTCTGATTTTTAATCAGTTCTTCGGTAGTCATATCGCTGAATTTTGTGTCTTTCATCTTTTATAATTTTTATTTAAGAAAATTAAATAGTTATTTGTAATGATTAATTTTCAATACTTTAGCATTCCTTGCGTCAATTATAATTAAAAAAGTTCCGCCTTGTTCTCCTAATAATAAAGTTCCGTTAATAACATAATGATTATTAATTAGATGTACTTCGTAAGGCTTTTGATGTTTGATTTTATCTTCACCATAAATCTCAAAAAGAATAGGTTCTGCAATTTTGATAGCTGTTTGGCCGTCGTTAATCAGTAATTTTTTGTTATCAAGAAAATTGTCCTTGCGTGGATTTTCAAGAGCATCTTTTAATTCAAGTTCAGCCTCATCACTTCCAAACTTTGAGTGAGAACAGCAACTGAAAATAAGAATTAAAAAAAGACTAATTAAAATTTTAAGATCAATTTCTCTGTTAGATAAAACTTTCCTTATCAAATGACTAGATATAAATTAACACATTTCTTTCAATTGCTCCAAATAATCTCTCTGATTCGATAATCTCGGAATCTTATGCTGACCGCCCAATTTGTCTCTTTCTTTTAGCCAATCATAAAAAAGATTTTCACGAGCAACATTAATCACCAAAGGATTTAAAGTCATGTTGTTGTAACGTTTTGCTTCGTAATCTGAATTTAAAGTCTGCAACGTTTCGTCTAAAACTTTTTGGAAAAGACCTACATCGGCAGGATTTTTCTTGAATTCAATCATCCATTCATGAGCGCCTTTTTCTTTGTCCTGCATAAAAATAGGAGCAACAGTGTAATCAATCACTTCAGTTTGCGTAACTAGGCAAGCTTTAGCAATTGCCTGATCTGTATTCTCAACCATTAATTCTTCACCAAAAACATTGATGTGATGTTTGGTTCTTCCGGTAACTCTAATTCGGTACGGATTTAAAGAAGTGAAACGAACCGTGTCACCAATTAAATAACGCCATAAGCCAGAGTTTGTAGTAATTACGATGGCGTAGTTTTTATTCAATTCAACATCGGCTAGACGAATTACTTTTTGGTTTGGAGTTCCAAAAGTGTCCATCGGAATAAATTCATAGAAGATTCCATAATCTAACATTAACAATAAATCGCTTGAGTTATTTAAATCCTGAATTGCAAAAAAGCCTTCCGAAGCGTTGTAGATTTCATAATATTTAAAATCTTTACTTGGTAAAATTTTCTTGTACTGTTCTTTATAAGGAGAAAAACTTACACCTCCGTGAAAATACACTTCCAGATTTGGCCAAAGTTCTAATAAACTTTGCTTGCCCGTGTTTTCTAAAACTTTATTCATTAAAACCAGCATCCAAGATGGAACTCCTGCAAAACTGGTTACATTTTCGTTTTTGGTTTCATTGATAATGGCAGCGATTTTAGTTTCCCATTCGCTCATCAATGAAGTTTTGCTGCTTGGCGTACTGCTGAACTCGGCCCAAATAGGCATATTTTCAATCAGAATTGCCGATAAATCACCAAAGAAAGTATTATTGTTTTCGTAAATCTGAGAACTTCCTCCTAAACGAAGGCTTTTTCCCAAAAACAATTCAGAATCCTCATTATTATTCAAATAAAGGCATAAAAGATCTTTACTGCCTTTGTAGTGGCAATCTTCTAGAGCTTCGTTACTTACTGGAATAAATTTACTTTTTGCATTTGTAGTTCCGCTAGATTTAGCAAACCATTTAATTGGAGTTTCCCAAAAAACATTTTGCTCGCCTAAACGTGTACGTTCGATTAGCGGTTGTAATTCTTCATAAGTTGCAATTGGAACTCTTTCTGCAAAGGTTTGATAAGAGTTAATACTAGAGAAATCATATTGTTTTCCAATAACTGTATTTTCAGATGCCGTCAATAAGTTGTGCAATAATTCTTCCTGAACTTCATTTGGGTATTTTAAAAAAAGCTCTATTTGATGAATCCTTTGTTTGAGGACCCAAGATGCAAACGAATTGATAATAGATAAAGGCATGAATTTGTTTTTTAGTTAACTGATTTTAGCTTTTAAATCGTACAATTTGTGTAAAACAAAAAACTTAAAATTTGAATATCGATAGACAAATAGTAACTTTGTCTTCATATCAAAAATAATATTTTTTTGTAATAAACCATTCGATTTAAGGTAAAGATTCTACCTAATAAGTCGAATTTTAACACAAAAAATTTTAAATCTTTTGAGAATTCTAAATCAGCAATTTATAAATAAAAAATACGAATGCAATATCAAGGTGTACTCACAAAAATGCAAACAGAACTTGGAAGTCCAATTCAATATTATTTGGTTTTTGAAGACAGTTTCTTAAATGTAAACCAATTATTAGATAAAGAAATTGAAATCAATTTTGAGGGATGCCAATGTTTAAATTGCGGTAAAAAGAAAAAAATATACCGTCAAGGTTTTTGCTATGAATGCTTTTATTCAAGCCCTGCAGTAGGAGATTGGATTATGAGGCCAGAATTGAGCACAGCGCATTTAGGAATTGCTGATAGAGATTTAGAATATGAATCAAAAGCGCAATTGCAGCCGCACGTTGTGTATTTGGCTTCGGCTTGCGAAATAAAAGTAGGAGTGACTCGTAAATCGCAAGTTCCAACTCGTTGGATCGATCAAGGCGCTTCTCAAGCAATTGCAATTGTTGAGGTTCCAAACCGATATTTGGCAGGAATAACAGAAGTCGCATTAAAAGATCATTATACAGACAAGACCAATTGGAGAAAAATGTTGCAAAACTCTGTTGAAAATTTTGATTTAATTGCAGAGAAAGCAAAAATTGAAAGTTTAATTCCAACAGAAGTTAGAGATTATTTTTATGCTGAAAAAAATGATGTTTACGAACTTCAGTATCCCGTTTTGAGTTACCCCGCAAAAGTGAACAGTTTAAACCTTGATAAAACACCTTCTTTCAGTGGAAAATTAACTGGAATTAAAGGTCAATATTTGCTATTTGAGAACGGTACAGTTTTTAATATTCGCGGTTCTGAAGGGTATGTCGTTTCAATAAATGTCTAGGTTTTCTAAGGAGTTGTCGATGTTTATTACATAATCGTCTATTAATTTGTTAATTCTGTGATAATTTATTGTAATTTTAGCTCAATTCCAAAACACAAAAAGGTGTAAATGATGATACATTTGGTTACAATTTTGTAACAAATGCTTATTGGAAGAATTTATTTTTAGATAATAAAAGAAGGTAGATTTGAGACTGCCACTATTTCTAAAATTTAATTAAGATTTTATAATCAATAAATTATTCCATAAATGAGTATTTTAAGCAAAATAAATGTACACAGACGTAGCATAATGCGGAATCTGACTAAGAATGTTGGAAAGGCAAATATGCAGGACGATTTTATCTTGGTCGATAAGAGTGAGATCAAAAAAGTTCTGATCTGTAGACCAAATGGAAGATTAGGAAACCTTTTGTTAATTACACCTCTTGTTCAGGAAGTGTCTGAAATGTTTCCAAACTGTAAAATTGATTTATTTGTAAAAGGAACTTTGGCTCCAATTATTTTTGAAAAATACGATAGTGTTGACAAAATAATTCATCTGCCTAAAAAACCATTTAAAAGTTTGCTGGCCTATTCAAAAGTTTGGATTTCATTAAAGAAAACACCTTATGACTTAGCGATTAATGTAGATCAGAATTCATCTTCTGGCCGATTAGCAGTTCAGTTTTCAAATGCCAAATACAAGTTTTTTGGAGACTCGAATGAAGAAGAAACAGGGCATAAAATTGATTTTGAACATATTGCAAAATATCCTGTCTATAATTTCCGCAATTATCTTTCAAAACTGAGATTACCAACAAATAGTAATAAAATAATTGCTCCTTTAGAACTTAAATTATCGGCTTCTGAAATTGCAGAAGGCAGAAAGATATTAGGGCAGCTGACGAATAACGATAAAAAGACGATTTGTATTTTTACGTATGCAACAGGAACAAAATGCCTTTCGGAAGAATGGTGGGAAAAATTTTATTCTCAACTTACTTCAGAGTATAAAGACTATAATATTATTGAGATTTTACCTGTAGAGAATGTGTCGCAAATTGGATTTAAAGCACCAACATTTTACAGTAAAGATATTCGAGAAATAGGATCTGTTATTGCAAATGCAGATTTGTTTATTGGTGCCGACAGCGGAATTATGCATTTATCAAGCTCGGTACATACACCAACTATTGGATTGTTTTCTGTGTCTAATTTGAAAAAATATGAACCGTATGACAATTGCAGTATTGGAATAGATGTCAATCTCTACACGAAAAAACAATATATAAAAACAATAAATTCAATTTTGAATAACGGTAGATTAAATTTTTATTCAAGAGCAATATAAAAGCAAAAAATCCTGTTCGAATGAACAGGATTTTTTTTAAATGATAAGTTTTTAAGATACTGATAATCTAAGTTTTTTAAGCTTTAGAGAAGCTCAGTATCTTAGCGTCTTTTTTATGGATTTTTCTTCTTAAACAATCCATTCAATAAATCACTAGCTTTTTTAGTCACTTCTTGAGTTTTTTGCTCTTTTTCAGTTTTTGCAGCCTGAGTAGTATCTTTTGCTTTTGTGTTTTTATTAATCAAATCAGTAAGTGCAGAAGTTCCTTTTTGAGTCAGCTTTTCTTTTTGCTGATTAACCAATTGTGTAGTCAAATTGCTTACAGCGGCTTTCATATCAGTACTGATTTTAGGATTTGAAAAGTTACCAGTCAAAGCAGCATTAATTGGAATGTTATCTAATTTTGCAGCATCAGCAGGAGATAATTTTGCAATTAAATTATTAGCTTCAGTTCCTAAATATTTAGCAGGAACATCAAATTTAATCGTGTAATTCATGGTTTGGTCAAAACCGTGGGTTCCGCCAACTGTAGCTTTTATATCTTGATACTTAATTTCGAATGGTTTTACATTTACTTTTCCGTTGTCAAACGTTAATGCCATTTTCAGATCATTTAGATTTAATTTGTTCAAATCTAAAAACTTAACATTTGAAGTAAGCGAATTTAAAACAGTTGAATTTTTAGCATTTACTGTAGTCGATAATAATTGGCCTAATAAATCTCCTGAAATTGATTTAAGATCTGGAGTCAATTCTTTTGCATCCAAATTACCATTCAATTTGATAGTCGAATTTAATTTTCCGTTGATGATTCCCGCAATTGGAGCGATTTTTTTCATCATATCCAACTGTGTAAAAGTCTGTGCAATATCAACTTGATTGAATCCTAAATTCATATCAAATGTAGGTACTTTTTCTTTTGTAGAAACCGCTCCGTTAAGACCAATTGATCCACCGAAGATATTAGTTTTAAAGTTTTCAAGAGTTGCTTTTTCATCTTTAATAATCAATCTTCCGGCCACATCTTGAAGTTTTAGATTATCGTATAAAACTGTTGTAGCTTTAGCATTCAATGTGCAATTTAAGAAAGCAGGAATCTTCATTGCCTCAGCTGGTTTCGCTTCTGTTTTTGCAGTTGCAGGTTCGCCAGAAGTCATAAAATCATCAACAGCCAATTGTTTTGAGCTCATGTTGAAATTTCCTCTTAGTTCTTGTTTTTTAAACATAAAACCATAGAAGTTTTCTAAAACTCCGTTAATGCTAATGTCACTTTTTCCAGTTGTAGCATCAAATTGTTTTAAATTGATTTTGCTTGGATTAAATTCGACCAATGCTGTACTGATGTTCATTGCTTTATTGTTTTCATCAGTATATTTAAATCCTGACAAACTCATTGTACCAGCATTTTTTATGTTTTGGTATTGGCTTTTTTCTACAGAAGCCATATCAAAATTGGTTGTTACATCAGCTTTTAAAATACCTGCCAAGGGCTTATCCATTTTAATTGGATAGGCTTTTGAAAGATTAGCTAAGTTTATTGTTCCTTTTAAAGCCGCATCAACAATTGGATTTACAGTGATGTTTTTGATATTCGCTTTAGCGTTAAAAACATCCTGGTCAATTCTGAAAGATAACTTATCTAAATTAACGTAAGTATCATTTAAGATTCCGGTTTCGTTAATGATTTTCGTATCAATTACAATATTCTGAACTGATTTTGGTAGGTTTGGATATTGGAAAGAAGAGTTGTTTGATGCAATTTCGATATTAAATTTAGGAACTGTCGTATCTGTCAATTCACCCTTTGCAAAACCATTTACCGTAAAATCTCCAGTCGTTTTTACACCTTCTAAACTAGACGCGTACGCCGAAGGAATCAAACCTAAGAAGTTAGTAAACGATGAAGTAGGAGTTTTGAATTTCAAATCGTAAATCTGAGCTTTTTCAGCCATTTGGATAAATCCGTCAAATTCTAAAGGCAGCTGATTGATTAAAGCTTTATTTTCTTTAAAAGTATATTTGCTCTTCTCTAAGTCAATTCCAAGAACTGCGTCTAAAGTCAGTTTTACATTTTTCATGTAATTCACTTTATCCATGTTCAATGAAACTTTTGCAGTAGATTTTGTTGTCAAATCTAATTTTGAATTGGTAAAATCTCCAGTTCCTTCATGGTTTAAACTGTCAATTACCATTTTAATTTTAGAACCTTGATCGATGTATCTAAAAGTAAAATTCTCAATTTTATAGTTCTGAATTTTAAGTGCAAGTGGTTTGCTTGCTTCGTCTTTTTTATCTTCTTTTTTGTCTTTTAAGGCAATATCGAAGTTTCCTACACCATCTTTATTGAAAATAATGTTTATTAATCCGTTTGTAGAACTGATTCCCTGAATGCTTAAAGGCTCATCTTTTCCTTTGAAAAGTTCTTTAACGCTCATTTTTAAATTCAATTCTCCTAAAGAAACCAATGTATCGCCTTCAAAAGGAGCTTTGTTGATGATAACTAATTTCTCGATTCCAACCGTTGCGTTTGGAAAATTTTTGAATAAACTTAAATTGGCATCTGTAAAACTTACTTTAGCATCAACACTTTCGTTGATAGCTTCAACGATTTTAGCCTTGATTTGATCTTTAAACAAAAACGGAATGGCAAATAAGGCAGCAACAAATACCACAATGACTATGGCACTTATTTTTAAAACTTTTTTTAGCATATATTAATAGATTTGAGGGTTAACTTTTTAAAATCGATTCCTGCAAAAATAGTTTTTTTTACTACAGGTTGCAGATAAAGTTTTCTTAAAAATGTAAGAATTTTATTAAAATTGTTGAATAAAAAAATCCGTTAAGAATACTTTCAAAACGGATTTTTAAGTGAATTTATTTTATTATTTCTGAATAAATGAAACGATTTTCTCAACCAAGACTTCAGAAATAGGAAGTGTTTCATTGTTGTAGGTCGCTAAATTAGCTTCCTGATTGCCATCAACAATTTTCATGATATGATTCATTTTATCAATAATCTGCAAATCTGCATTTTTGTTGGCTTGTTTTAAATTCTCTGCATCTTTTACTGCAATTTGAATATCATTATTTCCTTGTACGATCAAAACAGGAATAGTAAGTTTTTGTATTTCGGTCTGCGGATTGTATTTAAACCAAGAAATCAAATAAGGTTGAATGCTTGGCCTGAAAAGAGAATTCAGCATTGGATCAATTTTTTTTACCTCAAATCCGTTTTTTAAACTATCGATAATCGGAAAAGTCATATCGTTTAGCTGTTTCATTGATTTTGCCCCAATCTGTGTTTTTAGAATTTGATCTGCTGGTTCGCCTGCTCCGGCAATCGAAATGAATTTGTCTGCTTTTCCACTGGCGACCATTCCAATTAAAGAGCCTTCACTATGACCAATTATGATTATTTTAGAAAAACGCTTGTCTTGTTTCAAGTAATTAATCCAGCTTTTGGCATCTTGAATGTAATTTTCAAAAACCAGACTGCCTTCCGATCCTCCTGCAGCTTTACTTTCTCCTATTGCTCTTTTATCATATCGCAAAGATGCAATTCCGTTTTTAGCCAAAGCTTCTGCCAGCATTTTCAGCGAATTGTTTTTCATCATGGGGTTATTTCCATTTCTATCTGTTGGGCCAGAGCCTGCAATGATTAAAGCAACTGGAAATTTTTTAGTCAAATCTGGAGTTGTCAGCGTACCAAAAATCTGATCGTTGTTAATCTTTAAGATAGCTGGTGTTTCCTTAAAGGAGATTTCTTTTTTGTCTTGAGCATTTATGAAACTCCAAAACAAAACCGTTAAAAAAAGAATTGCTTTATTCATCTTTAATTCAATTAATAAATATTGATTCCGTAGGGCAATATTGCTTGCACTCCTTTTTGTTTTTGAAATTTCTTAACCTGTTCGATAAGAAGATAGTTTTCTTCGCCGATTTCTTCTTTTATGAAAGCTTCTTTCGATTTTGCAAAAGGAAGATTTGATAGTAAATCGTTAAGTGTTTTTTCGTATTCAGGATAATTCTGAGTGCTGTATTTTTTTACTTTAGCAATTTTAGCTGCTTCAGCGATCGCATCATTTAATCCGCCAATTTTATCCACCAAACCAATTTTTAGAGCTTCAGTTCCTGACCAAACTCGACCTTGCGCAATTGAATCGACTTGTGCAAAAGTCATTTTTCGGCCTTCCGCAACATGAGTTACAAAAGTGTTGTATACTTTTTCAACTCCTTCTAAAGTGAAAGCTTTAAATTTTTCATCAACAGGCACAAAGGGACTGTAGTTTGCTGAGTTTTCGTGCGTTTTAACTTGTTCAGAATTTATTCCTAATTTGTTTGCCAATGGACTAAAATTTGGCAGCATTCCGAAAACTCCAATAGATCCTGTAATGGTATTGTTTTCAGCAAAAATTTTATTGGCGTTGCAGGCAATATAATAACCGCCAGAAGCTGCATAATTACCCATAGAAACCACAACTGGTTTAACTTTTTTAGTAATTTCAATTTCCCTCCAGATTAAATCAGAAGTTAGTGCACTTCCGCCTGGACTATCAATTCTAAGGACAATTGCTTTAACATCATCATTTTTTCTAGCTTCCTGCAAAGAGCGGCGCATAGAACCTTCTCCAATTGTATTTACATCTCCTTCACCGCTTCCAATTTCGCCTTGAGCGTAAATAATAGCAATCTGATCGCTTGAAGCATCAGCTAAAGCTGTTGTTACATGATTTTGAGTATAATCTGAAATTGAAATTTTGTTGTAATCTTCATCTTTGTCTACTTTTAGAACTTTTCTAATGGCATCGTGATAAACATCTTCGTAAGCAACAATATCTACTAAATGTTGCTGTTTTGCCATTTCTGGAGTTCGAGCCAAAAGACCATTTGCAATTTCGTTTAATTTTGGTAAGGGAATATTTCTGCTTTTTGAAATATCTGCCGAAACGATAGCCCAAATAGAGTTTAGAAGTGCAGTAATCTGCTCTCTATTGGCATCGCTCATTTTATTGTCTAAGAAAGGTTCAACAGCACTTTTGTATTTTCCGTGACGTATTACCTCCATATGAATTCCAGATTTATCTTGAAAATCTTTGAAAAACATAACTTCAGAAGAAAGCCCTTTAAAATCTAAATCTCCAGCTGGATTGAGATAAATGGTATTGGCAACAGAGTTTAAGTAATATTCTTTTTGCGAATACGTATTGGCATAAGCCCAAATATATTTCCCTGATTTTTTGAAGCTTTCTAAAGCATTTCTTAAATCTTTATATTGTGCAAGACCAAGAGACGATTCATCATTTAAGATCGAAATTCCTTTGATGTTATCATCTGTTTTTGCAGCCTCAATTGCGTTAATTACATCGGTTAAACCAATGCCTTTTTGTTCAGAAAAACGAGTTACCCATGGATCTTTATATTTTCCTGCGTAATCGTTTTTAATTTCTTTTAAATTTAATTCAATAACCGAATTAGATTTAACGGAAACACTGTCGTCACCGCCAAAAACAACTCCGATAAAGATTACTCCAAAAAAGAAGAGCATAATAAAAACAAAAATACCAATAACTGTGGCAATTACATTTCCTAAAAACTTCATATGTATATTTTTTTAATAAGTAGCAAAAAAGGGCAAAATGTTACAAACTAGACATCTAAATTTCGGATTGGATTTGAGACGTCGTTTCACAAATATATTGGTTAATTCTAAAATAGTTTTAGTTAATTTGCATTAATTATGAAATTACAGCATCAAGTCGTTTTATCGATAGGCAGCAACCAAGGCAGCAGACTAGAAAACATTCAAAATTGTATTGATTTGATACATCAAAATGTGGGGACTGTTATTGAGGTTTCAAAACTTTACGAAACTCCTGCGTGGGGGTTTGAAAGTGATGCTTTTTATAATTGTGCACTTCTTTTGCATACCAATTCATCTGCGCAAAAAGTATTAAATCAAATTTTAAAAGTCGAAAAGGAACTAGGAAGAATCCGTTTGAATCAAGAAGGGTATCAATCTAGAATTATTGATGTTGATTTGATTGCTTTTGATAACGAAATAATCGATACAGAAAAACTTCAAGTCCCGCATCCGCTAATGCAAAATAGGAATTTTGTTTTGCTTCCGATGCAAGATTTAAAATTAAGCTGGAAACATCCGATTTTACAAAAAACAATTCCCGAATTGATTGCCCTAACTCCAGACAATAGTGTTTGTACAGTTGTGCAGAATCTGAAAAGTCCGATTGCAAAAATTCCTTTAAATCAGTTTAATTATGTTGCTTTTGAAGGGAATATCGGTGCGGGAAAAACTACTTTGGTGCATAAAATTGCCGAAGATTTTAACGGAAAAACTGTTTTAGAACGATTTGCAGATAATCCGTTTTTGCCCAAATTTTATAAAGATCAAAATAGATATGCGTTTCCTTTGGAAATGTCTTTTTTAGCGGACCGTTATCAGCAATTGGCCGATGATTTGGCGCAATTTGATTTGTTTAAAGATTTTATAGTTGCCGATTATCATATTTTTAAATCTTTGATTTTTGCAAAAATAACGCTTGCCGAAGATGAATATCGTTTGTATAGAAATCTGTTTGATATTATTTATAAAGAAATGCCAAAACCAGATTTGTATGTTTATTTGTATCAAAATACAGAACGACTGCTTCAAAACATAAAAAAACGCGGACGTATTTATGAGCAAAATATTGAAGCGTCCTATTTAGATAAAATCAATAATGGCTATTTGGAATACATAAAATCTCAAACCGATTTGAATGTTTTAATCATTGATGTTTCGGACCGAGATTTTGTAAAAAAACACGAAGATTATCTTTATATATTGAATGAAATTAAGAAGAAGCTTAATTAATTGAGATATTGAGATAATGAGATAATGAGTCAATTAGATAATTTTGTAGAGATGTCTTTTTTTAATTATCTAAATTATCAAATTGACACATTACCAAATTCTAAACTATCTTTTCAAAGTAAAATGGCCTCTTAAGATCGGCATTGAATCATCTACTTTTAAAGCATACCAATAATCTGAAGCAGGAAGCGGAACCTGATTTAAAGTACCGTCCCACGTCATTTTGAAGCGGCTTAATTGTGCTATTAATTTTCCGTAGCGATCAAAAATTGTAACAACTGCCTGAGGATAATTTTCCATTCCAGTGACTTCCCACACATCATTGTAAGTATCGTTGTTTGGTGTAAAAAATGGAGGAAAAACAAGCACTACAAATGGTTTGGTATTTTGTCCGCAACCACTTTTTTCTCGTGCATATGCAGTTTGTAATCCGCCAGGAACATCGTAGAAAATAGTGGAATCTTGAAAATTGACTCCGTCTACAGAATATTCATAATAATCTTCTGCTTTTACAGGATAGATAATAGCTCTAGTTCCTTCAACATCAACTCTTGCAATTTGAGGAATTTTATGCTCTTCGACCATAATTGTTTTTGTACTCGTACAATTTTCGGGAGATGGACTTGTAACGGCTACCGTGTATGTTCCGCCAGTACTAACAGTAGTAGTTTGAGTTGTAGCTCCATTTGACCATAAATAACTCATTCCAGAAATTCCAGCATCTAATGTTATGGTCTTAAATTCGCATAATGGCAAAGTTTCATCAGTAACTGCTGGTGGTGTGTAAATCTCGATATTTATTGGAGTTCTTGTTGGGTTGATGCATCCACTATTTGATGCTTCGGCATAATAAGTTGTATTTGACGAAATTGTAGGAGTTGTAAAAGTGGTTCCCGCATAAATACTTGTTCCTCCAGTTGCTGAAGTGTACCAATTTATAGAGCCAACATTTGAAGTTGCCTTAATGGTTAAAACTCCTGGTCCGCAATTAGTATAAATGTCTTGTTCTGCAATAGGAGTTGCAGGAGTTGTATTTACAGTTGCAATTATCGATTTTCGGTTTAATTCGCAGCCTGCATCAACGTAATAAGTGGTAGTTGTACTTATTGATGGAGTAGTGTAGGTGTTTCCTGTGCCTAATAAATTTCCTCCTGTAGCGGCATCGTACCATTTAATCGTGCCAGCATTGGCGGTTGCGGTAAGAGTAAAACTTCCTGAATCGCAAACGGGAGGACTCAGATTACTGGCCGGTGTTGCCACAGGAATGGTGATTTTGGTACTGGTTGCAATCTGTAAAGGAGTTTCTCCTGGCATTCCGCCATATTCTACCACATATCCTTTTGGCTGATAATCCCCAGAGGTATCTCCTGCATTTGATAAGTCGTTCCAAGAGCCTCGTATTCCTACACCAGGCTGTGTAATGTGTGCATAGTCTTCATCGCCTTGCTGGTTGGGTTCGCCTGTGTTCCAAAAAGCATAATTTGGCGTTGAACCATTTGCGTTTCCATTCCAAAAAATAGTTCCTGTTTCAGGACCAGTAACCCATTTCCAGACGCCTTCTGTTTCAGCGTCGCTTCCTCCAATCCATCCCGTTCCAGAAGCTTGCTCGCCAATTAGTTTTGCTTCATCAGCAGATAATATAGTGGCTAAATAACCTTGAAGACCATAATAAGTACGAGCCACTGCTGCATCTCTTGCCGCTGTCCAAGTTATTCCTATACTTGGAACATATTCATAATAATGCTGTGTAGACGGTAAATAATTTGCTTTCCCCATTGTTATCGAAAATGTTCTTATTCCAGAAGCTGTTGCAGAAGAATTTGTAAAGGCAACATCTTTAATAGCAGCAACAAAATCGGAATATAAAACATCAGTTCCAGCAGTCGAACTAGATAATGTTAGTTTTCCTGCCGCAGCATCCCAACTTGTGGTAATGTTGGAATGTGCTGTAGGATTTAAAAGTACAAGCTTGTCAAGACCGCTAGAATATCCAGAAGAAATTTGAATATAAATGGCTTCGGTTCCAGTTTCAGAAGGATCGTTTGTTATGGTTATGTCTGTTACAATTTTTTTAGTTTCTTGAGGGCAGTATAATTGATCGCCAGTAGCTTTAATTACCGGAGACGCCACAGCTGAAAATTTACTGCAATTGTTAGAATAAGTAGCCGAATTGTCTTTGTAAGCAGACCAATTGGCATTCGAATAATTTGCGTTGTCTACTTGAATGCAGCTAAGGCTTGGGTTGGAGACAAAACTTAAATTATTAAGTAGAGTATTGTTTCCGTTTTTTAAATTTAAAGAAGTTAATAAATTACTATTGCAGACAAAGCTGGTTAACTCAGGATTTTTAGAAACATCTAAAGAAGTTAATAATGTGTTAGAACAATGTAACTGTGTTAGTTTGGGGTTTTTAGAAGTATCAATAAAGGGGACCTTTGTCGAGCTAAAATGTAATCTTTCTAATTCGCCATTGTTTGTAACATCTAGATTTGATATAGGATTGCTGCTTATATTTAAATCGTTTAAACTTATATGTTTCGTTACATCGATGCTGGTTATATTGTTACTAGAGGCACCTATAACAGATAATTGAGGGTTTTTCGAAATGTCTAAAATGCTTATTCTATTGCTGTTTAAGTTTAAAAAATTTAATACCGGGTTATTACTGATATTTAAACTGGTAAGTTGATTAAAATCGCACATGATGTGCTGAATAATTGTATTTTGACTGACATCTAGATCAGTTAATTTATTAAATCCGCAAAATAAGACTACTAGCTTTATGTTTTTAGTAATGTCAAGACTAGTGAGTTGGTTTTTATTGCAACTTAAATTGATTAATTCTGTATTGTTTGAAACGTCTATATTCGTTAATTTGTTATCGTCGAAAGTTAAATATTGTAAGGCTGTATTTTTGGTTACATCTAGATACATGAGGTTGTTCATGTTGCACTGTAGAATTCTTAAGAGCCTATTGTTAGAAATATCTATGCTGATAAATTTGTTTCCATCTAAATATAATTCAGAAAGATTAGTATTTTTTGATAAATCAAGATTTATCAGATTATTTAAGCTACAACTCAGAAATCTAAGCATTGTATTTTTAGTAATGTTTAAATTACTGATTTTGTTACTTCTATTAGGATCATTATTAATTGCACCTAAGTCTAAATATTCCAGATTTGTAAAGTTTTCTATTCCGGTTAGATCTGAAATATTTTTTCCTTGTAGCACTAATGTCTTCAGATTAATAATATTTGCAGTCAGAACTTGACCATCAATAGTGCCACTATCAATACTTAAATCGATTAAAGCTTGTTCGAAGTTAGGATCAGGAATTAAGGTATATTGTTGTGCATATCCAATAAAGCTGGATAGCAGTAAAATGAATATGAAAGATGTTTTTAAGGGGTAATTCTTTTTCATTTTATAAAAGTATTACTTTTATAATAATAAAAAAATATATTTACATTTCTAACATTTTTAGGCTTAAAAATTGTAAAATCACATGTTTTTAATAAAAAATCTGATTGATTTTATTGTCGCCAATTTATTTTTTGGAATAAATCCCAAACTACAATCCCCGCGCTTACAGAAATGTTTAGAGAGTGTTTAGTTCCTAGTTGCGGAATTTCAATACAGCCATCACAGATTGCAACAGCTTCTTGCGAAACGCCATAAACTTCATTTCCAAAAACTAAAGCGTATTTCTGGTCTTCTTTGATTTTAAAATCCTGAAGAAAAATAGAGCTTTCAACCTGTTCAATTGCCATTGTAAGAATATTTTCTTTCTTTAAGTTTTCGATAACTTCCAGAACATTTTCATGATGCTCCCATGCAACGGTTTCGGTTGCGCCAAGAGCAGTTTTATGGATTTCCTTATTTGGAGGAGTTGCGGTGATTCCGCATAAGATTATTTTTTCAATCAAAAACGCATCAGCAGTTCTAAATACGGAGCCAATATTGTGCAGACTTCTAATATCGTCTAAAACTAATATTAAAGGTGTTTTCTCCGATTTTTTAAAATCTTCAATAGATTTACGGTCTAGTTCGCTGTTTTCGAGTTTTCTCATTGTTTTTGAATTGTAGTCATAAAAAAAGCTTCCAAAGATAAGGAAGCTTTTTGATTATTTTAAATGTTTTTCAGATTAGCTTTTTACTGGATCTGGTAAAACAGTACCTTTAATAGTAAGGATTTTTGTAGGTTGTCCTTCTGCGTTAGAAGTTACGGTTACAGTTTTTGTAAAAGCACCAACTCTATCAGTAGCATATTTTACACCAATAACACCTTTAGCTCCTGGAGCGATTGGTTCTTTTGGAGTAGTTGGAATAGTACATCCGCAAGATCCTGTAGTGTTAGTAATGATTAGTGGCTTAGTTCCGTTGTTAACAAAAACGAATTCACGTTTTCCATCAGCATTGTGAGCGATAGTTCCGTAATCAATAGTTTCTGTTTCAAAAAGCATTCCTGCTCCTTCAACTTTAGCAACTTTAGCCGCTTTAGCTTTTTTAGTTGTTTGTGCATTCGTAGCTGTAATACCAGCTACAGCTAACATAGCGAATAAGATTATTTTTTTCATCTTTAAGGGTCTTTTTTAATGATAAACAAAGCTATATAAAAATCTTATACTACAACCTAAAAAATTCTTAAAATATTTTAATTTTTGAAGCTTTTCATATGCGGCTAAAAAAGCATAAATTCGCTGTCTTAATTTTTCATTTAAAAACATTACAATTTGGCAGCTAAAGAGAAAGTGGTGAAGGAAACACCTTTAATGAAACAGTACAACGAAATCAAGGCTAAATATCCTGATGCATGTCTGCTTTTCAGAGTAGGAGATTTTTATGAAACCTTTGGAGAAGACGCCATTAGAGCTTCTAAGATTTTAGGAATAACATTAACAAAAAGAGGTGCAGGATCTGATACAGAAACGGCACTTGCTGGGTTTCCGCATCATTCTGTAAATACTTATTTGCCAAAATTGGTTAAAGCCGGACTTCGTGTTGCGATCTGTGATCAGCTGGAAGATCCAAAAATGACCAAAACAATTGTAAAAAGAGGAGTGACTGAACTTGTAACTCCTGGAGTTTCTTTGAATGACGAGGTTTTGCATTCAAAATCAAATAACTTCTTAGCATCTGTTTATTTTGCTAATAAAAATATCGGAATTTCATTTTTAGATGTTTCGACAGGAGAGTTTCTAACGGCTCAAGGAAATGCAGAATATATTGATAAATTGTTGCAGAACTTTAACCCAAGCGAGGTTTTGGTTCCAAAGAATAATAAGAATGATTTTAAAACTGCTTTTGGAGAAGATTTTCATAGTTTCTACCTAGAAGATTGGATTTATAAAGAAGACTATGCTTTAGAAACCTTAACAAAGCATTTTCAGACGAATTCATTAAAAGGGTTTGGTGTTGAAGAATTAAAAGAAGGAATTATTGCTTCTGGAGCAATTTTATATTATTTATCCGAGACACAGCATAATCGTGTGCAGCATATTACGGCAATCCAGCGTATTGCAGAAGATGCTTATGTGTGGATGGATCGATTTACCATTCGAAACTTAGAATTGTATCATAGTTATAATCCAAATGCAGTTACGCTTTTGGACGTTATAGATAAAACACTTTCTCCAATGGGGGGACGTTTGTTGAAACGCTGGCTGGCACTTCCTTTAAAAGATGCTAATAAAATAAAAGGGCGACATGAGGTTGTGGCTTATTTAAAATCAAATCCTGAAATTCTACATAATATCCAATATCAGATTAAACAGATTTCAGATTTAGAACGTTTGATTTCTAAAATAGCTACAGGGAAAGTTTCGCCTCGTGAAATAGTGTATTTGAAGGAATCTTTAGATGCCATTATTCCGATTAAAACTCTTGCACTGGAAAGTCCTCAAGAAGCTGTGAAAGTTATCGGCGATAGTTTGCATGCTTGTGATTTGCTTCGTGAAAAAATTAAAACGACTTTAAATCAAGATGCGCCAGTTGCAATCTCAAAAGGAAATGCGATAGCGGCAGGAATAAATGAAGAGCTAGACGAGCTACGTGCGATTTCAACTTCAGGAAAAGAATTTTTAGAAGGAATTGAAAAAAGAGAATCGGAAAGAACTGGAATTTCTTCATTGAAGATTTCCTTTAACAATGTTTTTGGATATTATATTGAGGTTAGAAATACCCATAAAGATAAAGTTCCAGAAGAATGGATTCGTAAACAGACTTTGGTAAATGCAGAGCGCTATATTACCGAAGAATTAAAAGAATACGAAACCAAAATTTTAGGAGCAGAAGAAAAGATCTATAAAATAGAAAGCGAGCTTTTTGAACAATTAGTGGCGTGGATTGGCACGTATATTAAGCCAGTTCAAATGAATGCATATTTAATTGCGCAACTAGATTGTTTATGTTCGTTTACGCAAATGGCTGTCGAAAATCAATATGTGTGTCCAGAAATCGATGATACATTTGAATTGGATATCAAAAACGGAAGACATCCTGTGATTGAAAAGCAATTGCCTGTTGGAACTCCGTATATTGCCAATGATGTTTTCTTGGATAGAGAAACACAGCAGATTATTATGATTACCGGGCCAAACATGTCGGGTAAGTCGGCGATTTTGAGACAAACAGCTCTAATTGTACTTTTGTCTCAAATGGGAAGTTTTGTCCCTGCTGATAGCGTTAGAATGGGAATTGTAGATAAGATTTTTACTAGAGTTGGAGCTTCAGATAATATCTCTATGGGAGAATCTACTTTTATGGTAGAAATGAACGAAACGGCTTCGATTTTGAATAATATTTCAGACAGGAGTTTAGTGTTGTTAGATGAGATTGGACGAGGAACAAGTACATACGACGGAATCTCAATTGCTTGGGCAATTGCTGAATTTTTGCACGAGCATCCAGGAAGAGCAAAAACGCTTTTTGCAACGCATTATCATGAGCTGAATGAAATGACAGAATCAATGCCAAGAATCCAGAATTTTAATGTGGCCGTAAAAGAATTAAAAGATACTGTTCTTTTTGTTAGAAAACTGGTAAAAGGAGGAAGTGCACATAGTTTTGGAATTCACGTTGCAAAAATGGCTGGAATGCCTCAGTTGGTTATTTCGAAAGCACAAAAGCTTTTAAAGAAATTAGAAAAGAATCATTCAAGCGATGCTTTAAACGGAATAAAATCTGCTAATGATGAAATGCAGATGAGTTTCTTTAATCTAGATGATCCTTTGTTGGAAGAGATAAAAGAAGAAATTTTGAGTCTCGATATTAATGCAATTACGCCAGTAGAAGCATTGATGAAGCTGAATGAGATCAAAAGAATGTTGGTTAAAAAATAAAATCTAAAAATTTTCAATTTTAAAGTTTAGGTTATCAGAATGTTATAAAATAAGTGGATTTTTTTTTGAAAAAACGCTTGTGTAATTGAATAAATGTCCTAAATTTGCACTCGCAATACGAAACAAATCAAGTGTTGCAGTTCTTAAATAGAATTTGAAAATGCGAAAATAGCTCAGTTGGTAGAGCGCGACCTTGCCAAGGTCGAGGTCGCGGGTTCGAGCCCCGTTTTTCGCTCTAAGACCATACAATGCTCGGATGGTGAAATTGGTAGACACGCTGGACTTAAAATCCAGTGAACAGCAATGTTCGTGCGGGTTCAAGTCCCGCTCTGAGTACTAAAGCCTCTTCTTTTGAAGAGGCTTTTTTTATTTGCAGACTTGCGGGTAATAAATTTACGCAGTAAATTTATTAGAATCTCAGAATCTCAGAATCTCAGAATCTCAGAATCTCAGAATCTCAGAATCTCAGAATCTCAGAATCTCAGAATCTCAGAATCTCAGAATCTCAGAATCTCAGAATCTCAGAATCTCAGAATCTCGGAATCTTGAAAAAAATCTAAAATCAATAATCTAAAATCTAAAATTTATAAATGGGTGCTTTTGTAATTAGCAAGCGATTTAATGATGAATATAAGTTTACGTTTACTTCTCGGAGGGGGAAAGTGATTTTTACGAGTTTGAGTTATGAGTTGAGGTTTGAGTGTGAAGAGGATATTGAGAAGTTTAAAGCGAATATTGAGCTTGCCAAGTTTTTGAAGTTTAAAGGTTCTGGTGGGAAATATTTTTTTAAATTGATGCTTGGCGATGTCCATTTTGCTACAAGTCGAAAATATAGTACAGAATTGCTTTTGCAGAAAGGGGTGAAAGAAATTGTGACCTATTCTTCTAGGTCGGAGATTTTGGATTTTTCTTCAAGTGAGTCAATTTTTGATGATGAGGAATCTGAAGACGAAGAGGTAGAGGAGGTGGCTGAATAAGAAAAAAGCGTTCGCAATTGCGAACGCTTTTTTTGTTTGTGGGATTTGCGAAAAAAAAAGTTGATCGCAAAAAAAAACCATCTATAGAGATGGTTTTAAAATCGTTAGAACTTAGGTTCTAATTATTTTTTTACTTCTTCTACTTTAGCAGCAGCAGAATCAACTTTAGCAGCAGCAGAATCAACAGTTGCAGCAGCAGAATCAACAACAGCAGCAGCTGAATCAACAGCAACAGCAGTAGAATCTACAGCAGGAGCTTCAGCAGCAGCGTCAGCTTTTTTACAAGATACAACAGTTAATACAGCAACAACAGCTAAACTTAAAAATACTTTTTTCATCTTACTTTATTATAAAAGGTTAATTATTAATTCGTGGCAAAGATATAAATTTTTTAATATGTAAAATATTTTTTCACTTTTTTTTTAAAATATTTTCCTTACTCACGTTTATCTTATTTATCAAAGAATATGCCAAAATTATAAATTTTTCTTAAATTATCTAATTTGTCGTCTAAATAATTTTTTATTGAATAATCTTTATGAAAATCAGTTATTTAGTTTCTTTGATTTACGGTTTATTTTGTTTTTTAAGACTATTACAGTAGAATCGTTTTGGCTTTTTTCTTCAAATTTAACATCTTTATCAAATCAAAAAGCTATTAGATGAGTTTCATAATGGTTTCTGTGGCTCCTTTGTGGTCCTGAATAAACGATTTGCAGATTTTGCTTTTTTCTTCTAGAACGTTTTTGTCATTCAATAATTGGTCAAAAATCAATTTAAGTTCTTCGCTTGTTGATATTGGCATGCAGCCGCCGATTTTTACTAAATCAACTGCTTCTGCAAAATTCGAATAATTAGGTCCAATTACAATTGGAATTCCGAAAGTAGCCGGCTCTAATATATTGTGTATTCCGGGATTTCCAAATCCGCCGCCTACATAAGCAATAGTGCCGTAACTATAAATCTTAGTAAGAATTCCAATAGTGTCTATTATGAAAACACTGTAATCGGATAAATCTTTGTTTTCTTTTTCTGAGAATAGAATCGTTGGTTTTGTGATTTTTGAAAGAAGATCTAAAATCTGATCTGGTTTAATATTGTGTGGAGCAATTATGAATTTTGTATTTTCGGGTGCTTGATTGATATATTCAGTAATTAAAATCTCGTCTTTTGGCCAAGAGCTTCCAACAACAATTGTTGGTTGGTTGTTTTTGAAATTTTCAACAAAATCAAGACGATTGTCTCTCTCTAAAATAGCATTTACGCGATCAAAACGGGTGTCGCCAGAAACAATTACGTTATTGAATCCAATTCCTTCAATTTTTTGTTTTGAACTTTCATTTTGAACAAAAAAATAAGTAAAAGTATTTAATGCTTTTCTGTAAAAACCGCCATACCATTTAAAAAATGTCTGATTGTCTCTGAAAATTCCCGAAATAAGATAAGTTGGTGTTTTGCTTTTTTTTAATTCATTTAAATAGTTAAGCCAGAATTCGTATTTGATAAAAAAAGCAAATTCGGGATGAACCAGTTTTAAAAATCTTTTCGCATTACTTTTAGTATCAAGTGGTAAATAAATGGTCACATCGGCAACTGTGTTATTTTTACGCACTTCGTATCCAGATGGTGAAAAAAAGGTTACAATGATTTTATGTGAGGGATATTTTTCTTTGATTTTTTCTATAACAGGAAGTCCTTGTTCATATTCGCCAAGTGAGGCAGAATGAAACCAGATTGTTTTGTCGTCTGCTTTAATTTTTTCTTCTAATATTGGAAATACATTTTTTCGGCCTTCAACAAAAAGCTTAATTTTCGGACTAAATAGTGCTATGATTTTTAAGAAAAATCCTGCGATGTAAATGGTTAGATTGTATGAAAAAAGCATGTAATTTTTTTTGCAGCTAAATTACATTTCTTTCGACTATTTTCATTGGTTTGAAGCTATTAATAACTATTTTTGTTCCTCCTTTTAGAGATTTCTGCCTGAAAACGGTGTCTTTAATTTTTTTAAATAGATTCAAAATGAAAAAAATACAAATGGTTGACTTAAAGAGTCAATACGAAAAAATAAAATCAACTGTAGATGCTTCGATCCAAGAAGTTTTAGATACAAATACTTATATCAACGGACCTTTAGTTCATCAGTTTCAAAAAAATCTTGAAGATTATTTAGGAGCAAAACACGTTATTCCCTGTGCGAATGGTACAGATGCGTTGCAGATTGCAATGATGGGACTTGGTCTTCAGCCTGGAGACGAAGTTATCACTGCTGATTTTACTTTTGCAGCAACTGTTGAGGTGATTGCTTTATTGCAATTAACTCCAGTTTTAGTTGATGTAGATTTGCATAATATGAACATTGATATTGATGCAGTGAAAAAAGCAATTACGCCCAAAACAAAAGCAATTGTTCCTGTGCATTTATTTGGACGCGCTGCAAATATGGATGCGATTATGGAAATTGCCGCTCAATACAATTTATATGTGATCGAAGATAATGCTCAGGCAATTGGTGCTGATTATATTTCTAAATCTGGTTCAAAAACCAAAGTAGGAACAATCGGTCACGTCGCAGCAACTTCATTCTTCCCGTCTAAAAACTTAGGATGTTATGGAGATGGAGGAGCAATTTTTACAAACGATGATAAATTGGCTCACATTATCCGCGGTATTGTAAATCACGGAATGTACGAACGTTACCACCACGATGTTGTAGGTGTAAATTCACGTTTGGATAGTATTCAGGCTGGAGTTTTAAATGCAAAATTGCCACTTTTAGATGAATACAATCAAGCACGTCGTTTGGCTGCAACTAAATACAATGCAGCTTTCGCTGGAAATGCACACATCATAACTCCAGATTTTGATGCAAACGAAAATGATCATGTTTTTCATCAATATGTATTAAGAATCATCGATGCAGATCGTAATGCCTTAATGCAGCATTTATTGGATAAAGGAATTCCTTGTGCAATTTATTATCCAATTCCGCTTCATTCTCAAAAAGCATATTTAGATCCTCGTTATAAAGAAGAGCAATTTCCTGTAACAAATCAATTGGTTCAAGAAGTAATTGCTTTACCAATGCATACAGAACTTGATGATGAGCAGATTAAATATATTACAGACAGCGTAATTGAATTTTTGAAATAAGAAATTTTAAGTATTAGCCAAAATATAACCACAAACAACCACGAAATGAAAGTATTAGTAACAGGAGGATTAGGATTTATTGGATCTCACACCGTAGTCGAATTGCAGAATGAAGGCTTCGAAGTAGTGATTATTGATAATCTTTCCAATTCTTCAGAAGATGTTTTAAATGGAATTACTGCAATTACAGGAAAAACACCTTTATTCGAAAAATTAGATTTAAGAGAAAAGACTGCAGTGCAGGATTTTTTTAAAAAACACAATGATGTTACTGGGGTAATTCATTTTGCAGCTTCAAAAGCGGTGGGAGAAAGTGTTGAACAGCCTTTATTGTATTATGAAAACAACATCAGCAGTTTAATTTACCTTTTACAGGAATTACAGCAAAAACCAGAAGCAAGTTTCATTTTCAGCTCTTCTTGTACAGTTTACGGTCAAGCCGAAAAAATGCCAATTACGGAAGATGCTCCAGTTCAAGCGGCAATGTCTCCTTATGGAAATACAAAACAGATTGGCGAAGAAATCATTACAGATACTGCTAAAGTTACTAATATCAGTGCTATTTTATTGCGTTATTTTAACCCAGTTGGAGCACACGAATCAGTAGAAATTGGAGAATTGCCTTTGGGTGTTCCTCAAAATTTAGTGCCTTTTATTACACAGACGGGTGTAGGATTGCGTCAAGAATTATCTGTTTTTGGTAATGATTACCCAACTCCAGATGGAACTGCAGTTCGCGATTATATTCACGTTGTTGATTTAGCAAAAGCTCACGTAATTGCTTTGCAGCGTCTGTTAAACAAAAAGAATTTAGCAAAAGTTGAAACCTTCAATTTAGGAACTGGAAAAGGAAGTTCTGTTCTTGAAGTGATTCATAGTTTTGAAAAAGTCAGCGATAAAAAATTGCCTTATAAGATGATGCCTCGTCGTGAAGGTGATATTACTGAAGCTTACGCAAATACTGATAAGGCAAATAATGTCTTAGGATGGAAGGCTGAACTAAGTTTAGATGAAGCTATGGCAAGTGCTTGGAAATGGGAACAGAAAGTGAGGAATAAATAAATTCTTTATTAGTTAAAATTATAAAATTTTAAGATCCCAAATTATAGCAGTATAGTTTGGGATTTTTTTAGCGTATTAATTAACATGAAACAAAGTTTAGATTATAAATTAATATTTGCCTTAGCGGCCGTTGGAATTATTTGGGGAACTACCTTTTTGGAGATTAGAGTTGCGGTTGAGACTATTCCGCCTTGGTTTGTAACTTCAATTCGTCAGGGATTGGCGGGAATAATCATGATGATTATTTTATTGTTCAAAAAAGAATTGAAATGGATTGGGTGGGAAAATTTAAAACACCAGCTTGTTCCTTCTGTGTTAATGATAGTAATAGCAAATGGTTTTACAACCGTTGCAGAACAGACTGTGCCAAGCGGATTGGCTTCGGTAATCAGTGCTATGGCTCCTATACTTATTTTTCTGGGCAGTATATTATTTAAATTACAAAAACCAAGTTTAAGAGGATTTGTTGGAGTTATAATAGGGTTTTCGGGAGTTGTTTTTATATTTAAAGACGGACTAGGATCTTTTTTAGATGCCGATTACAGAATTGGAATGATGTTTATGGGGTTTGCGATTACTGCTTGGGCTGGTGGAACAATTTATACCAAACTTCATGGGAATAAATCTAAAAATATAGTTCTTAATTTATTTTACCAGTTTACAATGGCTTCGTGCATTCAGATTGTTTTGGCATTTATTTTTTCGCCCAATATTGATGTGAGTTTATGGAGTTCTAAAAGTATTTTCGCAGCATTATATCTGTCGATTTTCGGGTCTGTAATTGCTTTTTTTAGTTATAATTATGCTCTGAAACACGTTACGCCGGTTCAGGTTTCTATTTTAGCTTATATCAACACTATAATTGCGGTATTTTTTGGTTGGCTTATTTTGGATGAAAAAATTACAATTGATTTTATAATTGCAACTATCCTGATCATTTTGGGAGTTTTTATTATTAATTACAAAAAGAAGGAAAAGAAAACTTTATAAATTGATTTAGTTTATTTTGTAAATTTGTAGGATTAAAATGTAGGAATAATGGATTCGGATAAAGAAAATAAAAAGATTAACAAGGTCGAAGAGCCAAGAGTAGAATACGAAATTCAAAAACCAAAATTTAAAGGAATAGATCCTGAAACTTTTGATTTTGATACCGAGTTTGCGAAGGGTTTAACTCCAGAGGAATTTAAAGAGGAAATGTATAAAAGAATAAAAGCTTATCCTTGGAGAAAATAATTTTTAAAGAAACGGTTCTTGAATATTTTGATGATTTGCTTCTTATTCTTTTTGAAGACGAATATTTTGGTTTTCCTGATTCTGCTCGAAACTATGTAAATAAAATAGTTGATTTTATTTTTTCAAGTATATCAAGCTTTCCACATAAGAAAACTCCAGTTACTCTCCAATATTTAGGCTCAGATTATATTTTCTATAAAACTAATTCTAGAACGACTTGGTATATCTTTTTTGAAATAAGTAATCAAAATTATTTGATTACTGGAATTATAAATAATTACAGTGAAGAAGCAAAAGAGTTATAAAATAAAATCCTCATAAACTGATTAAAGCTTATGAGGTTTTTTTTATGAGTATAGTTTTAATTGACACTAAAAACTAATTAAGCATTAGCCGTAGCAGCTTCTTTATCAATTTTATTAATCAATCCAGTTAAAACTTTTCCTGGACCAACTTCAGTAAACAAAGTAGCGCCATCAGCGATCATTTGCTGTACAGATTGAGTCCATTTTACAGGAGCCGTTAACTGAATAATTAAGTTCTTTTTAATTTCGTTTGCGTCAGAAACTGCATTTGCCGTAACATTTTGATACACTGGGCAAATTGGAGCAGAGAAAGTTGTAGCTTCAATTGCAGCAGCTAATTCTTCTCTTGCAGGTTCCATCATTGGTGAGTGAAATGCACCTCCAACAGGTAAAATTAAAGCACGTTTTGCTCCTGCAGCTTTCATTGCTTCACAAGCTTTTTCAACAGCTGTAGTTTCTCCTGAAATAACCAATTGTCCAGGGCAGTTGTAATTTGCAGCAACCACAACACCATCGATAGAAGCGCAAACTTCTTCTACTACATTATCAGCTAAGCCTAAAACTGCGGCCATTGTTGATGGAGTGATTTCGCAAGCTTTTTGCATAGCCAAAGCACGCTGAGAAACTAATTTAAGACCATCTTCAAAAGATAAAGTTCCGTTAGCAACCAAAGCAGAAAATTCTCCTAATGAATGCCCTGCAACCATTTCAGGTTTGAAATCTTCTAAAGTTTTAGCTAAAATAACAGAGTGTAAAAACACAGCTGGTTGCGTTACTTTAGTTTCTTTTAGTTCTTCGGCAGTGCCTTCAAACATGATATCTGTAATTCTAAAACCTAATATTTCATTAGCTTTTTCGAATAATTCTTTGGCTAAAGCCGAATTTTCATATAAGTCTTTGCCCATCCCTGTGAATTGTGCACCTTGACCTGGAAATACGTATGCTTTCATTTGTCTAATTTAATTTTTACTTTTTTTTAAAATTGAAAATTAGTTTCAATTGGAAGGCAAAAGTACTATTTTTTTAGCTCGTATAACCCTTAAACATATAAATCCACGCTAATCTTGAAAATCTCAGATTAAAAGGAGTGAGTAAAGTAATCACAATAGCAATAATAGGAAGGATTCTTAAATCGAAGTTTGTTTCGAAAAAATACTGTGCAATACAATATGTTGCAATTCCTTGAGCAACTGTTAATCCGTAGTTTACATACATAGCACCAAAGAAATAACCAGGCTCTTTTTGGAATTTATAATTGCAATGGCTGCAGTATTCATTCATTTTTGGAAAACTGAAATTCAGAAAAATATTTTTGTCTGTAAAAACTTTTCCTTTATGACAAACAGGACATTCGTTTTTTAAAATATGAGTTAATGCGTTTGACATGATATTGTTGATTTTTGTTTATACAAAGGTAATTCAGAGCATTATAAAAGTCTTTTTAGTATCTTCGCTTATTGTAGCACAATAAAGACATTATGAGTGAAATTCCAATAAAAAAAATCTAAATTCCAAAATCTGAAATTGCAAATTCCAATTCGAAAATCTACAATCTAATCGCTTATGAAAAAATATCCCATTTATAGTGTTCAGAATTTTAGCTGTAACGATATTCATCGAGATTTTTATGTCAATACTTTTGCAGAACATTTAAAAAATCACAGTTTTGTAGAAGAACCGCACCGACATGATTCGTACTTAATGGTCTTTTTTACAAAAGGTTCGGGATTGCATGAAGTCGATTTTGATCAATTTGATATAAAAAGAGGAAGTCTTTTTGTGTTACAGCCTGGGCAAATGCACCATTGGAATTTATCGGAAGACATTGAAGGTTTTGTTATTATTTTTTCTCAAGAATTGTACAATTTATACTTCGGACAAAAAAAAATCAACGATTATAATTTTTACCATTCCATTCAAAACCGTCCCGAAATGGTTTTTGAAGAAAAAGAAATTCCTAACATTCTTCCTTATTTCGATTTATTGATTCAAGAAAATATTCACAACAATAAATATCAATTAGATAAATTGTTGAACTTGCTCGATTGCATTCATATAGAAGTAGCCAGAAAATATGGAGAAACATATTCGCATCAAACGCATTCTTACAATATTAAAATAAATAAATTCGAATCGCTTTTAGAAGAATATTTCAGAACCGAGAAACTACCTTCATTTTACGCAGAAAAACTAAATATCACACTGAAACATTTAAACAGAATCTGCAACGAAATTCTCCAAAAAACAGCAACAGAAGTAATCACAGATCGTGTTATTCTCGAAATAAAAAGAATGCTAATCGATAAGCAATTAGCTGTAAATGAAGTTGCCTTTAAAGTAGGTTATGAGGACTATTCGTATTTCTCGAGATTCTTCAAAAAACAAACCGGAATGTCGCCAACAGAATTTAAAAATACAGTGCGGTGAATTTTTAGGTTTGCCACGAATTACACGAATTACACTAATTTTTTTCTCGCAAAGTTGAAATTGTGCCACAAATTAAAAATCCAAATAATCTTTTTAATCTGTGGCAAAAAAAAAATCTTGGAAATTAGTGCAATTAGCGGCAAACAAAAAAGCCCTACAAATGCAGGGCTTGAATAACCAACCAATTAAATCCGAGAATGCTTAATTAGGCTTGTTTTACAAATTGTAATTCAATGTTTAAACGAACTTCTTCACCTACTAAAACACCACCTGTTTCAAGAGCTGAGTTCCAGTTTAAACCCCAATCTTTACGATTGATTTTTCCTTCTATGCTTAAACCTACTTTTGTATTTCCCCAAGGGTCAGTCATGATTCCGCTAAATTCAACTGGGAATTTTACTGTTTTAGAAACACCTTTAATGTCTAAATCTCCAGTTAATTCAAATTCACCATCATTAATTTTTTTGAAAGCAGAAGATTTAAAAGTTAATTTTGGATGATTCTCAGCGTCAAAGAAATCACCGCTTCTTAAATGTCCGTCACGATCTGCATTAGCAGTGTCGATTGAAGCGATATCGGCAGAAAAACTAAAATCTGCATTATCAAAACTTTCCCCTTCTGTGATTGCAGAAGCATCATAAGTTCCGAATTTTCCTGAAACATTTGTAAACATCATGTGTTTAACTTTAAAACCAATTTCTGAGTGAGTTGGGTCAATTGACCATTTTGTAGTTGCCATAATTTTATTTTTTAAATAATTAATTTCATTTTGATAGGACAAAGTTACGGTGACAGTTGTCCTGGAGCACTTAACCTAGATTAAGAAATGAAAAATGTAAAGGTTTTTGCCACAGATTAGAAGGATTAAAAGAAATATTGCCACGAATTACACGAATTTCCACAAATTTCAATTCAATTTATTTCGAGCAGTTGGTGGCGAAAAAAATCAATTTAATCCTTCTAATCTGTGGCTGGAAAAAACTAATGTTTAAAGCTTAGCTTTTGCTATTCATATAAAATGTCAACGCTCCCGACGGACATTTATTAACAGTAGAAATTATTTTCTCAGTTGTAGATTGTTCTGGAGTAATCCACGGTTTTTCTTTTGGACGAAAGACATCCGGATTGTTTTTTACGCAATTGGCAGAATGAACGCATTTTCCAGATTGCCATACAATCGTAACTTCTCCGTTTGTATATTCTTTAGTTAGGTTATTTGGATTCATGGTTTAAAATTTTACTGATGAATTTAATTTTAAAGTCAGAACAGTTTTCGTATTTATAAAGTTAGTCTTTCTTTTTTAAAATCGAACAAAAAAAGAAACGATAACAGTCTCATTTACAGATTTGTTATCGTTTCAAAGTACAGGTATTAATTGTTTTTGTTTGAATTAATAATTCATCGGAATGTCCATTAATAAAAATTCAGCGTCTGTGTTTGCTTTAATGTTTAAAACATCAGTTCCTGAAATTCCAACCGCATCACGAGAATTTAATTCCTGACCGTTGATGGTTACATTTCCTTTTAAAACGAAAGCATAAACTCCGTTTCCTTCTTTTTTAATTTTATATTCAGCAGTAACGTCAGCATCAAAGTTACCCATATTGAACCAAGCATCTTGGTGAATCCAAACACCTTCATCGTCTGGATTTGGAGATAAAACTTGAGATAATTTATTACGTCTGTCTTCAACATCCAAAGTAATCTGCTGATAACGTGGCGTCACGTTTCTTTTATTTGGAAACAACCAGATTTGCAATAATTTAGTTTGTTGATCAGCATTTGGGTTGAATTCGCTATGCTGAATTCCTGTTCCAGCACTCATTACCTGAATGTCTCCGTTTTTAATTACTTCAGTATTTCCCATGCTGTCTTTGTGAGCCAAATCACCTTCAAGCGGAATTGTAATAATTTCCATATTATCGTGAGGATGCGTTCCAAAACCCATTCCGCCCGCAATTGTATCATCGTTCAAAACACGAAGGGCTCCAAACTGAATTCTATCTGGATTGTACCAGCTTGCAAAACTAAAACTATGATAAGCGTTTAACCATCCATGATTTGCATTTCCTCTTGTGTCTGCTTTGTGCAATATTATATTTTCCATGATTTTGTCTTTTATTGATTTTGATAGTACAAAGATACCGCCAAGGTCAAGGAAAAGCACTTAATCTAGATTAAGAAAGGTTTTTTAAAGGTTCTGAGGTTCTAAAATGCTATCCCGAAGCTTCGGGACAAAGGTTTTTCTGGAGCAGAAATTTGGTTTTCAAAAGACCTGACGTCCCGCTATCCGTTCCAATCTTTTGTGGTGAACCCCACCACAAAAGGATTTCCACTTCTATCGGGGCTAAATAAGAAGTTTTTGTTTTCAGAAGTAGAAAAGTAAAGTAACCATGCAGTTTGTCATCTCGACGAAGGAGAGATCACACAAGTGGCTCGACAAAGATTGACGATTATAGGATTGGAGTTTCTAGTGTGATCTCTCCTTCGTCGAGATGACAAGATTGTGAGAAGATATGTTTAGGTAATTATACTCAAAGTGAAATAAAACTTTGCGGCTTAGCTTCTTCGAGATTATTAAAAATTTCTATTACTTAATCCTAATCAATTTCCCTTTCCCAACCACTTCATCAAGATAATTCGCAGCAGAACTTTTCTTATCATGCATGTAAAATAGAATCGTATCTTTTGTAATCTGATCTTTTGGAATACTGATAATCAAATCAGTATTAATAAAATTATCTAATAATATTACATTGCCATAAGAAACTTTTCCTTTTGGTAAATACTTGTTATCAAAAGCAAAAATGCTATCCTTAAAAGTGATTTTATCTTTTTGGATATAGGAATTGTCATCTTCTATTAAATAATTATAACGGCCAGTAAGTTTGTCCGTTTTCTGGCTGAAGTTAATAGAAAGTATCGTTATTAGTAAAGCAAAATATTTCATGGCAATCTAGCTGTATTGATTCATAAACTGCTGTACAACAGCATCTGTATTCTCGTGGCGTTTTTTTCTTTCTAAAACAATTGGCGGGGCAGCTCTTTCTAAACAATCTTGTACGGCACAAGTTTCGCAAGTTACACCAACAATTCGTTTCACCAAAGGTTTTCCGTCTATGAATTTGAATTTCTTTTTCATTGTTGGATTAATCAAAATTCCAACAGAAATACTTCGAATGGTATCCTGTAAAAAAGGATCTTTTGTAGCCGATGAAAAAACCAAATATTCGTTTCCGCTATTCGCATAACTGGATATTTGCGCATCAAAAAAATGCGATTTGTTTTGTTGGATCGCTTCGTCAATTGTTTTTACCGAAACCCACCTTCTGCAATAATGTTCGTTTGTTTCGTTGGCGTGCGGTTCCTGCTGATGTGTAATATGCAACTCTTTATTGATCTGGTAAAAATCAGAATCGATTTTATGTGATAATCTTAAAAAGAATAAGTTTTTCAGCTGAAAATCTTTTGGTAATAAATTGGTCAATCGCTGATAAAACGATTCAGGCGAAACTTCAAAGCTTTCAATTAATTGAACAAATTCTTCGGGTTTTGGATTTTCGTTTTCCAAAAAAGAATTGATTTTATCAACAACTAATTTTCTCGGCAATAATAAAGCGCCGGCAAAATAAGAAGCATAAAAATTATGCAAAACCTGATCGAAATTTTCAAACTTAATCCAGCTGAAAGTCAGTAATCGATCGGATATTTTTAGATAATTATAAGCTATTTCTTTAGCCAAAATAAAAGCTTTCTGCGGTGCATCTAATTCGGTCGAAAGTAATAAAGTTCTGCTTTTTGGAACATAAATCGAACGCAAATCGCCTAAAGCTTCTTGATCTATAAATGCTATTTCTTTGATGTTGTATTCGTATTCTTCTTTTAGAATTGCTTCCAGTTCTTCAATGCTGATTTTAGAATCCAGATTGATCTGAAAAGACTTCGAAAATGCAATTACTTTTTCTTCTAAATCTTCAAAATAATTACTGTGGGCTTCCTGATACGAACGTAAAGCAGCCAAAAAGAAACTTTCTCGGCTTAAATTATAATGCTGTGCAATTTCAATGATCGTACTAATAAAAGCATTGACTTTAGCTGGAGCGTTGGCAATTATATCAATTAAATCGGCTTCCTGAATTCCGAAAAGCTCAAGCGGAATTTCTTTTAGAATTCCTGATTTTAAAATTTCGCCAATAGGAGCGAGGTTATTATCGAGTTTTAGAGAAACCATTTGGTCATAAGTCACGTCCAAATGTTCGCAAAGCAGTAAAATTTTATCTGTTTTTGGATATTTTTTTCCCTTTTCAATCTCGTTTAAGTACGATTTTGAAAGATTGGTCAGTTTGGCCAAACCAAAAAGAGACAAGTTTTTTTGTGTACGAACTTGTTTCATTTTTAGCCCAAAAATCAGCTTTATATAGTCTTTTTCGATATCCATAATCCAAATGTAAGTAATCTAAAAATAATCGCCAAAAAAATATTTTTTAAATTTAGCGAACGTTCGCTTGTTTTGTAAAAAACTTTTTTATAACATTGTATCGTTGAAACTTGTTAATTGTGAGTTAGTTATGGTTAAGTTGTTTTGATGGGAAAAAGAAGATTTGTTTAGTTAATTAAAAAATTAAAATCTGCAGCAATGAAAAGCCAATTAGAGATTACCGAAACGGCGATGGAATTTTTAGCCGAAAAGAAGCTTCGTTATCCAAAAATATGGACAGAAGAAGCGATTGTTTTTATAACTGAATTGCATAGAAAATTCGAATCACAGCGAAAACTATTGCTTTTACAGCGTGAGCAGAAACAAGTCAATTTTGATCAGGGAATTATGCCTGTTTTTACTCCTGAAACAAAAAGCATCAGAGAAAGTAATTGGACAGCTGGAGAAATTCCTAAGGATTTACTGGATCGAAGAGTGGAAATTACTGGACCAGTTGATCGTAAAATGATCATCAATGCTTTGAATTCAGGTGCCAAAACATTTATGGCTGATTTTGAAGACAGCACTTCGCCAACTTGGCAAAACCTGATGGATGGGCAAGTGAATTTAATTGATGCAGTAAAAAAAACAATAACGTTTACTGATTTGGTGAAACAGAAATCGTATCATTTAAATGAAAAAACAGCAACGTTAATTGTGCGTCCGAGAGGTTTGCATTTGTCAGAAAAGCATGTTTTAATTGAAGGAAAAGAAGTTTCGGGTTCTTTGATAGATTTTGGACTGTATGTTTTTCATAATCATAAACGCCTTTTGGAAAACAATTCTGGACCCTATTTCTACATTCCGAAATTAGAACATTATCTGGAAGCACGTTGGTGGAATACTGTAATTGACTTTACTGAGGATTATTTGAAACTGAAAAGAGGAACGATAAAAGTGACGGTTTTAATTGAAACCATAACAGCAAGTTTTCAGCTAGATGAAATTATTCACGAATTGAAAGAACATATCGTAGGCTTGAATTGCGGACGCTGGGATTATATTTTCTCTTACATCAAAAAGTTTAGAAAAAATCCAAAATTCATTGTTCCAGATCGCGATCAGGTAAATATGACCTCACCTTTTATGAATGCGTATTCCAATTTGGTTATTCAAAGATGTCATAAAAGAGGTATTCATGCCATTGGCGGAATGGCAGCACAGATTCCGATTCGAAACAATGAAGAAGCCAATGCAGTTGCTTTTGCAAAAGTAAAAACCGATAAAGAGCGTGAAGTTCGAAACGGTCACGACGGAACCTGGGTAGCACATCCAGATTTGGTTAAGGTTGCAAAAGAAGTTTTTGATAAAGGAATGCCGACTCCAAATCAGATTCATATTAAAAGAGAACATCGAAAAATTACAGAAGCCGATTTGATTGAACCGCCAATTGGAATCATTACTGAAAATGGCATTCGAAAAAATATCAATGTTGGAGTTTTGTATTTAGCTTCATGGCTGAATGGACAAGGCGCTGCAGCATTGCATAATTTGATGGAAGACGCAGCAACGGCCGAAATTTCGAGATCGCAATTGTGGCAATGGCTTCAAAATAAAGTGCTTTTGGATAATGGACGAAAATTAGATTTGTCTTATTATCATGAATTGGCTTTAGATGAATTCAGAAAAATCAAAGAGGAATTAGGCGAAGAAAATCATGAAAAACAACAATTTCCATTGGCTGAAAAAGTATTGGAAAGATTAGTTGTAAATCCAGATTTCGTTGATTTTTTGACGATTCCGTGTTACAAATATTTATAAAAAAAATCTGCTGAATTTGCGAGATCTGCGGGCGAATAATTTTCTCACGCAGATTTGGCAGATCAGGCAGATCGAATGTGAATGAAAAGATCTGCGCAGATCTTCCGAATACTATTTATTTAAGTCCAGTTAAAACTGATAACTGAGACTGAAAACTATAAACTTTACTAACCACTTTAACTATACTATTTATGAAAACAACAGAAGACAGAATTCAGGAATTGATTAACGATTGGATAACGAACCCAAGATGGAAAGGTGTTGAACGTCCTTACACTGCGAGTGAAGTAGTTACGCTTCAGGGTTCGTATAAAATTGAGTATTCTATTGCGAAAATGGGTGCAGAGAAATTATGGAGAAAGTTAAAAAGTCAGGATTATGTTGCGGGTTTAGGCGCTTTGACTGGGAATCAGGCGATTCAGGAAGTCGATGCGGGTTTAGAAGCGATTTATTTAAGCGGATGGCAGGTTGCTGCTGATGCAAACCTGGCGGGAGAAATGTATCCAGACCAATCGCTTTATCCAGTAAACAGCGTTCCGATGGTGGTAAAAAAAATCAACAATGCGTTGTTGCGTGCTGATCAGATTCAGATTGTAAATAATATTGAAGATAAAAAAGATTATTTAGTTCCGATTGTAGCTGATGCCGAAGCGGGTTTTGGTGGAAACTTAAATGCTTTCGAATTAATGAAATCTATGATTGAAGCAGGAGCTTCAGGAGTTCATTTTGAAGATCAGCTGAGTTCTGCTAAAAAGTGTGGACACTTAGGCGGAAAGGTTTTGGTTCCAACGCAGGAAGCAATCAATAAATTAATTGCAGCCCGTTTGGCTTCAGATGTTATGGGCGTTTCAACTTTAATTGTGGCAAGAACAGATGCTGATGCGGCAAATTTATTAACAAGCGATGCCGACCCAAGAGACAGAAAGTTTTTAACGGGTGAAAAAACGGCTGAAGGTTTCTTCTATGTAAAAAACGGGATCGATCAGGGAATTGCAAGAGGTTTGAGCTACGCACCTTATGCCGATTTAATCTGGATGGAAACCAGTAATCCAGATTTGGAGTATGCGAGAAAGTTTGCAAAAGCAATGAAAAAAGAATTTCCAGATAAAATGCTGGCTTACAATTGTTCGCCGTCTTTCAATTGGGCAGCAAAATTATCAGTAGCCGAAATGGAAACATTCAGAGAAGATTTGGCAGCAATGGGATATAGTTTCCAGTTCATCACTTTGGCAGGATTCCATGCTTTAAATACAAGTATGTTCGAATTGTCTAAAGCGTATAAAGAGCGTGGAATGGCAGGATATTCTGAGTTACAAGAACGTGAATTTGCTTTGCAAAAAAACGGATTCAGAGCTGTAAAACATCAAGCTTTTGTGGGAACTTCTTATTTTGATGCCGTACAAAATACGGTAATGTTAGGAAAATCAGCAATAACCGCAATGAAACATTCTACAGAGGTTGAGCAATTTTAATTTTTTTTCCGCCACGAATTCACGAATTATCTTTTAATAATCTTTGAGAATAAAAATTTGTGAATTCGTGGCGGAAAAATTTTATTTTTTCAAAAGTCTCGCTTTCATTTTGCTGAAAAATTCAGGAGTGACTCCAATAAAAGAAGCGATTTGTTTTTGAGGAACTTTGTGTACCAATGTTCCGTATTTTTTTGTGAATTTTTCAAAACGCTCTTCTGCCGGTAAGCTCAAATTGTCCATTAATCGCTGTTGATTAGCAACTAATGAATTCTCAATTAAAATTCTGAAAAAACGTTCCAGTTTCGGAATTTCAAGATACAATTGTTCTTGATTTTCTTTAGATAAAGAGACCACTTCTGCTTCTTCCAGAACTTCAATAAAAAGCTGACCTGGTTTCTGAGAAAAAAAGCTGTACATATCGCTCATCCACCAGCCTTCGCAGGCAAATGATAAAACATGTTCAACAATATTATCGTTGATATTGAAACTTCTTAAAATTCCAGAGTTTACAAAATACGAATGTTTGCAGACTTCTCCGGCGTTTAATAAAAGCGTTTTGGCTTTATAAGTGTTCGTTTCTAGTTTAGATAAAAAAAGCGCCTGTTCTTCTGGTGTCAGAGAAACGTGTTTGGCAATGTTTTCGAGAATTAATGCCATTATTTTTTATCGTCGATTAAAGTAAATGAAGTTGCTTTAAATCTGTCTCCTTTGATTTCTCCTGTAACCAATGCTTTACTGATCGCATTGCAAAAACCTTTTTCGGCGTGAGCATCTCCGTGATCGTGAATCGTAGTTCCGTCAACGAAATAGCTCTTTCCGTCAATGCGAACGGCTAAATCACAGCTTTTACCTTTCATTCCGAATTGGCATTCTCCACATGAAGCTTCAACGATTGTTGGTTTGTCAAATTTCTTTTTGTCTTGCGCTTGTGCTGAAATTCCAATAAATAGGAAAATCATAAATATAAGTTTTTTCATTTTCTAAGAGTTTACAGTTACTAATTTTGCCGTTTCTTTGGCACGTTCTACTACTTCGTTAATTGGAGTCGAAAGAGCATCGTAACTTAAAACAACACCCATTCTTCGATAAGGTCTTGACGTCGGTTTACCAAAAATCCTGAAATCGGTTTTTGGTAAAGCGGCTACTTTTTCGATTCCGCTAAAAGTTGGATTTGCAGAATCTTCTGATGCTAAAATTACGGCGCTTGCTCCAGCTTTTTCTAAAGTAATTTCGAAAATCGGAAGACTTAAAATGGCTCTCAAATGCAATTCAAATTCGTTAAAATTCTGAGTTCCTGCTAAAGTTACCATTCCGGTATCATGCGGACGCGGAGAAAGTTCAGAGAAATAAACGCCTTCATTGGTCAGGAAAAACTCAACGCCAAAAAGTCCGGCACCGCCAAGTGCTTCGGTAATTTTTTCGGCCATATCCTGAGCTTCATATAAATCTTTTTCTGAAACCAAAGCCGGCTGCCAGCTTTCTTGATAATCGCCACGTTCTTGTCTATGACCAATTGGAGCACAAAATAAAGTAGGGTTGTTATTTTGAGTAATCGTTAAAAGTGTAATTTCTGAATGGAAATCGACAAAAGCTTCTACAATAACTTCAATAACATCGCCACGCGAACCTGCAACGGCATATTGCCATGCTTTCTCGATATCGCTTTCTGTTTTTATCGTTGATTGTCCTTTTCCAGAAGAAGACATTAGGGGTTTTACCACGCACGGAATTCCAACTTCCTGAACAGCTTTTTGTAATTCTTCTGCAGAAGTTGCGTATTGGTATTTTGCTGTTCGTAATCCCAATTCTTTTGCTGCTAAATCACGAATTGCTTTACGATTCATGGTAAAGTTTGCCGCTTTCGCTGATGGAACCACTGTGATTCCCTGTTTTTCGTAATCGTAAAAACGTTCGGTGCGAATGGCTTCTATTTCGGGAACGATAAAATCAGGTTTATGTTTGGCTACGATTCGGTCTAAAGCTTCGCCGTCAAGCATATTGATTACTTCAAACCCGTGTGCGACTTGCATGGCCGGAGCATTTTCATAACTATCAACTGCAATTATAGTTTGTCCGATTCGTTGGGCGGCAATGACAAATTCTTTGCCTAATTCGCCTGAACCTAGGAGTAGTATTTTCATTTTGATGAATTGAAATTTTTTATAAACAAAAATAGCTATTTTTATTATTTATTAGTTTATTATAAAATTATGAGTTTAAAACAACCGCACAAAAATAGAATTGATGAAAGCCAAATCCAATATTGTGGATGGGACGATGATGGTTGTCGTAAAGTAATGTATCATCAAAAGCTTTTTACTGGCTATTTAGTATTAGATAGAAATCCAAATGGTTTTGTTGAATTTGAAAAAGAATATAAAAATGGTAGTCATTTGGGGTGGGACAATGAGTATGATCAAAACGAACAACTTGTGCGAACAACTTTAACTGTTGGAGAAACTAGTTTAGTTTTTTATGAATACGATTCAAAGGGTAATCAATTGGTTGAAGGAAAATTGACGGACGATGGTTATTTCCAAAAAATGGTAGAGAGGTATAATTTAGATTAGAAAAATCAATAAAAAAGGTTTCTAAAAATAGAGTATGCCAAAAGAACTGCAAAAATTAATGTTTTGTAATATTGTTTTTGGATTCAATTCAAGTTGATTAAAAAATTAAAGATAAATAAAATGAAAATTATTCTCACGCAGATTTTGCAGATTCGGCAGATTTTAATTTATTGTAAGGTTAATTTTTTCATCATGTAACCATACAGTTTGTCATTTCGATTTCTATGATAAAACCAAATCTTTTTTATAAGGGATTTGTTTTTTTATTACTGCAAAAACTCTATGAATTATTTTATTTCTCACAGCATTCAAAACACTCATTTTGTTCTTTCCTTCATCAATTTTTCTATGATAGTATTTGCTTAAATCATTATCCAAACGTATTGCACTCATTGCTGCCAGATGTAAGATGGTTTTGAGTCCTTTATCTGCAAGTATGGAAACTCTAGGTCTTCTTTTTAGTGATGTTCCAGATTGAAAATCGAATGGTACAACCCCGCTGTAACAGGCCATTTTTCTTGGATCTGTTATAACCGTAAAACCTTCTGTTTTTGATAATAATGTCCACGATAGAACTTGGCCTACTCCTGGAACTGATTTTATCAGTTTCTGCTTCTGGCTTAGACTTTGGTCATCATGGATTACTTTTTCAATATCATTTTCAATAGCTTTAATTTGTTCTTCAACACTTTTAATGAGTTTTACATTTAGACTTTTTAGTTCTTTATCCAATCCAATGCCTTTCATTAATTTATAATCATGCTGCTGGGCCATAAGCTGTTTTTTAATTTTTATCCTTAAAGCTCTTTCGGTCAATAGTATTTTTATCTTTTTGATAGAGCGAGAACTTGGCTTCCATTCTCTATTTTCCTGATAATTTTTCTCAATGAAATTACAAATCCTCAGTGCATCGATTTTATCATTTTTGCCTCTGACAAGACCTATGCTTTTTTTGATATGCAGAGCTGATATGACATAAACTCTAAAATTGAATTTCTCAAGCACTTCAAAGAGATTCCAATTGTATCTGCCTGTGTTTTCCATACCTATAATCACATTTTCATCTGAATATCTTTTGAAAAAACGTTTTATAACCTGAACGTTGTTCTCAATTGAAAAGTAATTTACAGATTCTTCCTTAACACAAATATCCAAAGTCTTGCTGCTGATATCAATGCCGACAATAATGTTTTTCATAACTTTGCTTTTACGATTCAACAATGATTTGAGAAATTCATCATAAGCTCAACTCCTTAATAACGGGTCACTAGCCCAAATTTCTATCTGAGTCTTTGATGAAAGGGAAGCTAAAGTCTTAATCGAAATATGAGTCACAAGCTCTGAGGAACGAACAGTTTACTTTTGCTTCCTTTCTCAATCATAAATCTACTTAAATTTCAAAAAACAAATCTAAAGGAGGAACGAGAAATCGCATTAGAAACTCGACAAAGATTGGTGTTTTTACTTTACGGAATCTCGTGTGCGATTTCTCCTTGCGTCGAAATGACAAGATTGCGGGTAAATTGCAATATAAAAAAAGGTTCGCAAAGATTAAATTTAAAATCTTTGCGAACCTTTGCGTATTTCTTTGCGCTCTTTGCGGTAGAAAACTTTGCGGTTAAGTCACCTAGTGAAAATGATCTTCTTCAATTTCAAATTCGGCATCTTTTTCCCAAATTTCCATCTCGCAGGGTTTGCAGTTGAATTTAAGTTTGTATTCTAACTCGCCTTGCTTTAATACCAATGGTTCTTTTACTTTAACGCCAACGATATCTTTTTGGTGTATCGGGCATTTTTTTAATTCGTATTTGATGCAATATTTGGTTGTCATTACACGAGATTTTCCTGGATCCCATTGTAATTCGAATGCTTTTTCGATTTCGGTAACACCGTGGCGTTCGTAGAATTTACGAGCCGTTTTGTTCGAGACGTTGTACATGAAATCCAATTTGGTTTCTGGATATGGATGTGAAGTTTTTACCAATTGGTGTTCTTCACGAACATAATTTGCCAAACGAATTTCTGATAATTGATCGAAAACATTTCTTCTCATTTCGTTGATTTTTGAAATAGGAAGGAACCAGTTTTGAGAAAATACAACATCAATTTCATCGGCGCTGTAAGGTGTAAAACCTGTTTTTGCCAATTGAGTTTTGATATTTTCTGCGATAGATTCGCCTGTTTTTGTCTGTTCTTTAGGATGTTCTAAAGTTACAGTGCTTACGTTTCCATCTTCGTCGGTTGCGATTAATTCGAAACCTTTTTCGTTTTCGGTAAACAATAAAGTCGTTCCGATTTTACGGATTGCACTGTCTTCTCTTTCCACAATTTTGATAAAAGCAGCATCATTGTTACGGTAAATAAAAGTCCCGTCTTTGATTTCTTTTAAAACGTTTGGATAAACTTTTCCGTTCTCGGCTTTGTTTACGTAAATTCCGTCAGCTTCATTGTTTTCATTGATAAAGCAAAGTCCGTCACCGTGTTTAACAATTCGCCATTTTCGATTTCGTAAGCGTTTCCAACAGTTCTGATCAATTTACCAATATACTGCCCTTTTGATTTTGGGCTTTCCCAAGAACCAATAGAGCTGTGTCTTTCGTTTACGAAATAATCGGTATAACCGCGGTTGAAAGTTCTGCTTAAAGTAGAATCAAAAGTATAGGTGCATTTTCCAGAAGATGCTTTAATGTATTTATCGCTTCCTTCTAAATAGCTGTCTAATTTTTGACGTAAATAAGATACGTTGTTTTTAACATAAGCAACGTCTTTTAATCTTCCTTCGATTTTAAAAGAAACGATTCCCGCTTCAATCAAATTCGGAATTTGATCTGAAACGTCTAAATCTTTAATCGAAAGCAAGTGACTGTTTCTGATTAAAGTATCTCCGTTTCCGTCGATTAGGTTATAAGGTAAACGGCAGTTTTGTGCGCATGAACCACGATTGGCACTACGTTCTCCGTTGGCCACACTCATATAACAGTTTCCGCTAAAAGAAACACACAAAGCTCCAGTTACGAAAAACTCTAGTTCAACATCAGCGTGATCGTATATTGTTTTAATTTGATGCAAGTTTAATTCACGTGCTAAAACGACACGTTTGATTCCGGCATCTTTAAGGAATTTAATTTTATCTGCATCACGATTATTGGCTTGTGTGCTGGCGTGAAGAACAATAGGAGGCAAGTCCATTTCCATAATCGCCATGTCTTGGATAATCAAGGCATCGACACCAATATCGTATAATTCCCAAATCATTGAACGACAAGTTTCTAATTCGTTATCGTACAAAATGGTATTCATAACCACAAAAACTTGTGCGTTAAATAAGTGTGCGTATTTAACCAGTTCGGCAACATCTTCAATAGAGTTGTTGGCATTAGAACGTGCACCAAATTGTGGCGCACCAATATATACAGCATCGGCACCGCTGTTTATGGCAGCGATTCCTCCAATTAAATCTCTAGCAGGAGCTAATATTTCGATTTTCTTCTTCATTTCTAAAACTTTAGACTTTTGTGGTATTCCCGAAAAAAAGTGTGCAAAGGTCTAATAAATTATTCGAGTTTGCTAGTGATGAAGCGATTTTTTTGAATTTGTTAACTTAATATTGGTAGATTCTTTAATCACGGAATCTTTTGTTAATTATTTTTTCTTTTTCTTATCAGCTCTTAAAAGTTTTTTTTCATCTCCATCAAGTTTTCGTTGAAGCTTTTTTACATCTTCTGCAGGGGAGAGATTTTCAGGAATAATACCTCTTTTTGTCAACATTTCTCTAACAGCAATATTATTATCAATATGTTCTGTCTCTATTTTGCTTTGTCCTTTCAAGTCTTTGCTTTGAACATTTAAACCTGTCATTTCAGCAGCTAAATCTTTTGCTTTTATACTTATTGTAGGTAAGAAATCGGCAACGGGTCTATTATCAGGAATGCCCATTTTCTTTTTTAGCATATTAGTGCTTAATCTAAATAGAGCTTGATCACCTCTGCTTCTTATTAATGCAAATCCATGGCTATCAACTCCTCTTTCATACAAAATTCCAGATAATTGTTTTTCTGTTTGGCTTAGTTTTTCTCGAGCTTTTATTCTTTCGAATTCTAAAAGGCGCTGTTCTACCATTTCTGCTTTACGGGTTTGAACTGCGAAATAGTTTTGTGCGAATGCAATTTCTTGTTTTCTACTGTCGCCATTTTGAGCAATCAAATAACAGGCATAACGTGTTAGTGCAATATCATTTATAGATCTTTCAGAATTTGAACCTAGCTCTACCATTTTCCTGACGTCAGGAAAATGGTTGTCTATATTTTCACCAGCATTTTTACAGGCGTCTTTAGCTTTTTGAATTACTTTTTCAAAATTTTCCCATTTACTGTAACCCAAGTAATAATTGTAAATCGCGAGCACTCCAACATTCAATTCCTTCTAATTGTAATGTAGCTGATTCAAATTTTCAAAAAGTTTCTTTATTTCGTCCGATTTCATATTCATTTATTTTATAATCTAAATTGTTTAAATATATAAAAAAACAATAGCAAAAAGTAGGTTATTTCGTCTTTTTTCTAAGGGTAAAATTTGAATATGCATAAAAAACAAAAAAAACCGCCCAATCCGAAGACTGAGCAGTTTTCAAAAAAAAAGCATGAATCGTTTAGCTTGCTCTCATTTTAATTTGTGATAAAGTATTTTGAATACTATTTAATTGTTTTGAAATGATATAAACCTGATCATGTTCTAAATGATTCTCTTCTAGTGCTTTTTTGTATTTTTCAACAGCAGCTTCTTCACCTGTAATACAAGCGTTTATGATGGCTTCTGTATCGCCTCCAGTAAAGGCAGACTTTATGTCGATCCATGCTCGGTGTAAAGCTCCAAGCGGGCCTCCGCCAGAAGTGTCTGTTGATTTTCCTAGTTTATTGATTTGATCTTGTAATTCTACAATAAATAAGGCTCTTTCGCGGGCATATTCTAGGAAATCAGTTTTCATTGCTGGATTTTCTGCGTGTTCGGCCGCATCTGTATATCCTAGTTTTCCGTCTTCAAGGATTGAAATTAATCCTTCTAAAGTTTTAACTGCTTCTTGTGTGGTTTCATCTGTATGTATCATGACGAATAGTTTTTTAAATTAATACATTACAAAGTTGACGATTTATAAAACGTTATGCTTTACAGGATTACATATGAGGTTTTATAATATTGTAGAATGGGAATTTTGAAAGTTCTAATTTATTCTCTCGCAGATTTGAGAGATTGTAGCAGATTCTTTCTTTTGAAAGTGAATTTTTCTTTTTACCGTTTTGCGTGAGGGATAGTAGTGGAAAGCCCACAGCCTGACGAAGGAAGTGCGAGGACTTGTAACAGATAGCCCGACCCGTAGGGACACGCCCAAATTAATTGCATAAAAAAAACAGCTTAAAGTATAAAAGTGATGAAACTTTTGAACCTTAAGCCGTTTTTATAAAAACTTAGAATATTGTTATGCAGTCAAAGCCTCTTTGATTCTGCGTAATGCTTCTTTTAAAATATCGTTGCTTGTTGCGTAAGAGAAACGAATACAGTTTGGATTTCCGAAAGCGTCTCCAGTTACCGTTGCAACGTTTGCCTCAGCTAAAAGGTACATCGAAACATCGTTTGCATCTTTAATTTCGTGACCTTTTAAAGTTTTTCCGAAGAAAGAAGAAACGTCTGGGAATACATAGAAAGCTCCCTCTGGAACGTTGATTTTTACTCCTGGAATTTCTTTTAATAATCCAACTACTAAATCTCTACGTCCGTGGAAAGCCTGAACCATTTCGTTTAGTACGCTTGGATCAGCATCTACAGCTGTAATTGTAGCTCTTTGTGCTACAGAATTTGCACCAGAAGTTACTTGTCCTTGAATTTTTGTACAGGCTTTTGCGATGAATTCAGGAGCTCCGATGTAACCAATTCTGTATCCAGTCATGGCGAAAGCTTTTGCAACTCCGTTTACAGTAATTGTTTTTTCTAACATTCCTGGGATAGAACCGATACTACAGAAAGTTCCAGAGAAGTTGATGTGCTCATAAATCTCATCTGCAACTACGTAGATATTTGGGTGTTTTTCTAAAACTTTTGCAATCGCTGTTAATTCTTCTCTGCTGTAAACAGATCCAGAAGGATTACATGGAGAAGAAAACCACATCATTTTTGTTTTTGGTGTGATAGCTGCTTCTAATTGTTCTGGCGTAATTTTGAAATCAGTATCTACTGATGTTGGAACTTCAACAGGAACTCCTCCAGAAAGTTTTACGATTTCGAAATAAGAAACCCAGTATGGAGCTGGAAGAATAACTTCGTCACCATCGTTTAGCATTACTTGCGCAATGTTGTATAAAGATTGTTTTGCTCCTGTAGAAACTACGATTTGTGATGGTTTGTACTCTAAATCATTGTCCCTTTTGAATTTTCTGCAAATAGCTTCTCTTAAATCCAAATAACCTTCTACTGGAGAATATGTACTGTAATTGTCGTCGATTGCTTTTTTTGCAGCTTCTTTAATAAAGTCTGGCGTATTGAAATCTGGCTCACCTAAACTTAAGCTGATAATGTCTTTTCCTTGTGCTTTTAATTCTCTTGCCAAAGCGGCCATTGCTAATGTCTGCGAAGTTGCAAGATTGTTGATTCTGTCCGAAAGAATATGATTCATTATAAAAATTTTGAATGTCCTTAATTTGCTGCGCCTATTAAGGAAGGTTAATTATTAATAGATTTTTTTTAGTTTAAACAGATAATTCAGGTTTCATTCCTAAGTCACGTAAATGTTTGAAGTGAGCTACAATAGCGCTTCCCATTGTTTTATATTCGTAATAAGGTAAATTACATTCTTTTGCAGTTTCCTTCACGATTTTTGCAATTTTACCATAATGAATGTGACTAATATTAGGGAAAATATGGTGCTCGATTTGATGGTTTAATCCGCCTGTATACCAGTTTACGATTGCATTTTTTGGTGCAAAATTAGTAGTAGTGTACAATTGGTGAACAGCCCAAGTGTTGTCCATTTCTCCTAATTCATTTGGAGAAGGATTTGTAGTATGATCTACAACGTGTGCTAACTGAAATACAATACTTAAAATTAATCCGGCAGTATAATGCATTACGAAAAATCCAAGAAGTACTTTCCACCACGTAATTCCAATTACCATTGGTAAAACAATCCAAATAGAGATATAAATAACTTTAGTTATAATAAGGGTTGTCCAAAGAATTTTCGGACTTTTTGGTTCACCGTACGATAATTTCCTTTTAAGATAATTTCTCATCTGCTTAAAATCAGTAGTAATGGCCCAGTTAAAAGTTAGTAAACCATATAAGAAAACAGAGTAATAATGCTGGAAACGGTGAAAACTATGCCATTCTGCATGTTCTGTAAAACGGATAATTCTTCCTGCATCCAGATCTTCGTCGTGACCAGGAATATTGGTGTAAGTATGATGAAGTACATTGTGCTGTACCTGCCAGTTGTAAACATTTCCGGCAAGAACATAGATTGTTCCTCCCATAAATTTATTAATCCAGCTTTTAGTCGAATAAGAACCGTGATTACCATCGTGCATTACGTTCATTCCAACACCAGCCATTCCAATACCAATTACGATAGATAAAAGCAGCATTACCCAAAATGGCATGTCAAGTGTAAGAATTAAAAAATATGGAGTTAAAAAAACTGCAAATAGAATAACGGCTTTTAAGTGTAATTTCCAGTTTCCGGTTTTTTTGATATTATTTTCTTTGAAGTAATTGTTTACCCGAGAGTTAAGCGTTCTGAAGAACTTCAAATTGTCTTGCCTTGCAAAAGTTGGAGCCGTGTTATTCATAATTGTTTTAAATAGGTTTCAAAGGTAATTATTATAAATTCTCAATTTGCAAAATTGAGTTAAATATTTCAATCGTAAAGTAGTACTTTTGTTAAAAATTTACAGCAATGGATGAGATATTGAAATATTTTCCCAATTTGACCGATCTTCAAATCGAACAGTTTCAAAAATTAGACTTATTATATCACGATTGGAATGAAAAAATCAATGTGATTTCGCGCAAAGACATTGATTCTTTATATACAAAACATATTTTGCATTCGTTAGGAATTGCTAAGATTATGAAATTTGAACCTGGAGCGACAGTTTTGGATGTTGGAACAGGAGGTGGTTTTCCGGGTATTCCGTTAGCGATTCTTTTTCCAGAAACCCGTTTTTATTTGATTGATGTGATTGCCAAAAAAATAAAAGTAGTGCAAGGAGTTGTAGATGCGTTAGAATTAAAGAACGTGAAAGCGGAACAAAAACGTGCCGAATTGGTAAAAGGTGATTTCGATTTTATCGTTAGCCGTGCGGTAACCAATATGCCAGATTTTGTTTCTTGGATAAAAGATAAAATCAAAAAGCAGCACAAGCATACTTTAAAGAATGGAATCCTATATTTAAAAGGTGGAGATTTAACAGAAGAATTAAAAGATTTTCCGAATGCCACTTTGTATGACTTAGCAGCAATATTTGAGAATGAATTTTTTGAAACTAAAAAAGTGGTTCATCTTCCTTTAAAATTTAAGCCTTAGTTTGATATAAAAAAACCGGAAAGAATTCTTTCCGGTTTTTGAATTAATAGGCCTAATTAAGATGCTTTTTTAGAAAAATCTAAGAAAGGATTTGCTTTTATATTTAAATTATCAATGAAATTATGAATTGAGTTTTCGGCTGCTTCAACTGTATATTTGAATTCTGCATCAAAGAAAAATTCTCTAGAAATTACAGGTTCGTTTGAAGAATCGTAAACAGCTTCATCGCTTTGATCTAATTCATCGTTTTTGTATGGATTAGGATGAGAGTGAATTAAATTTATAATGGACTTACTAAACCACTTGTCAAATTTTTTCTTTTTAGGAGTAATATGACGTGCAAGAAGAACCAGTCCAATAAGTTCGCTTTGTAAAAAGTAAGAACCTTTTCTGTATCTCACATCAATCATTCTAACATTCATTAAAGCAATCCATAATGCGCCATTAATAGCTCCTTCTGCTGATGTTTCTAGGTCGGTGTCAAATAACAGAGGATTTGTTTGCTCGCGATTATTAATGGAACACCAAAGTGCTTCAATGCGTTTCTGTGTATCGGTTGTTGCTTGAGTGTACCCTGTAAAACGCCAATAAATCCATTCTAGTAATGCAGCAGTTAAACCAATTGACCCCTTGTGATTAATTTGCATTAGAGTGTCTTCAAGGTTAATATTTTCTTCTGAAGGATCTAAAAGTTCGTTTATTTTCCTTTTTGTCCATTTGTAATCTATTGGATGTCCAATACTTTTTGATTCCATAATAATCTTAGGAACATTGTTTAGATTTCTCATTCTTATATTGTTTATTGTATTAAATCTTTTAAGATCGTTTAAGATGGAAGCAAATTTATAAGGATGATTTTTTTTTGACTGGAACAAAAAGTTTTTAAAGTATTAAAATAAGGCATTTAAATTTTTTAAAGTGCTGATTTTTAAATAAATAAGAAAAGTATTACAAAATTTAAGTGTAAAATTACTTTAATGTAAGAAATGATATATTTTGATAAAGGAATTGTTGATTTGGGAAGGGTAAATGCTTAGCTCTTTACTTAAAAAAATAAAGGCTTAAACTTCAGAATGAAGTTTAAGCCTTTTTATAATCTATAATTTGAACTCTAAACCAAATTATCCTAAGAAAGGATATCTGTAATCTTCAGGAGTTACAAAAGTTTCTTTAATTGTTCTTGGAGAAGCCCAACGTAATAAGTTTAAGGCAGATCCTGCTTTATCATTAGTTCCAGAAGCTCTTGCTCCACCAAATGGTTGCATACCTACAACAGCTCCAGTTGGTTTATCGTTAATATAGAAGTTTCCAGCAGAGTTTTGTAATTTAGTTGTAGCTACTTCAATAGCGTAACGATCTTGGCTGAAAACTGCTCCTGTTAAAGCGTACTCAGAAGTAGTATCTACTAATTCTAAAGTTGCTTCCCATTTAGCATCTTCGTAAACATAAATCGTGATAACTGGTCCAAACAACTCAGTTTCCATTGTAGTATATTTTGGGTTTGTCGTTACAATAACTGTTGGCTCAACAAAGTATCCTACAGATTTATCATAATTTCCTCCAACGATGATTTCAGCATCAGCATCTTTTTTAGCTTGGTCAATATAGCTAGCTAATTTGTCAAAAGAACCTTCGTGAATAACTGCTGTAATGAAGTTTCCAAAATCTTCCGGAGAACCCATTTTCATAGATTTTACATCAGCAATTAACTGTTCTTTTACGGCTGGCCATAAACTTTGAGGAACATAAGCTCTAGATGCAGCAGAACATTTTTGTCCTTGGAATTCAAATGCACCACGAGTAATTCCTGTAACTACTTGTTTTACGTTTGCGCTTGGATGTGCAATGATAAAATCTTTACCTCCTGTTTCACCTACAATTCTTGGGTAAGTTTTGTAATTATGGATGTTAGCTCCAATTTTAGCCCAGATATCTTTAAATACGTGAGTTGATCCTGTAAAGTGAATACCAGCAAAATCACGGCTCGCTAAAACAGTATCTGTAATCATTAAAGCATCTCCAAAAACTACGTTGATAACTCCATCAGGAACTCCAGCTTCTTTGAAAACATCGATAATAACTTTTGCAGAAAATACTTGGCTGTCACTTGGTTTCCAAACCACAACGTTACCCATCATAGCAGCACTTGCAGGAAGATTTGCAGCAATAGCAGTAAAGTTAAAAGGAGTAATAGCGTAAACAAAACCTTCTAATGGTCTGTACTCTACACGGTTCCAAACAGTAGAATCTGATTTTGGCTGATCGTTGTAGATTTGAGTCATAAACTCAACATTGTAACGTAAGAAATCGATTAACTCGCAAGAAGAATCGATTTCTGCTTGGTGAATATTTTTAGATTGACCAATCATTGTAGCAGCATTAATACGAGCTCTGTATGGTCCTGCGATAAGTTCAGCAGCTTTTAAGAAAATAGCAGCACGTTGTTCCCATGCCATGTTAGCCCATGCTTTTCTTGCTTCAAGTGCATTAGCAATTGCTTTTTCAATATGTTGTTTTTCAGCTAAATGATATTTTCCAACAACATGTTTGTGGTTGTGTGGAGCTGTAATGTTTCTTGTATTTCCAGTTCTAATTTCTTCGTTTCCAATATATAAAGGAACGTCAATTTGAGAATTCCACATTGTGGTATAAGCAGCCTGAACAGCAGCTTTTTCTGGTGAGTTTGGTGCGTAGCTCTTTACAGGCTCGTTTACCGCTTTTGGTACATGAAAAAATCCTTTAAGCATGTTATTTAAAATTTGTGAATTAGACAATTTAAAGTTAGACGATTTGTTTTGTTACGAATAATCTAACGCTGCACAAAAGTACAAAGGATAAATTAATAAATTGACAATTTTATGATTAAGATAACGATAAAAGCTATAGATGTAAACTATATCTTAATTTAATGCAAAAGGAGCGCACATTCTAAAAGTAGGAACAATTACTTTGAATGTTTTTGTGGTAGTAAAATTGATCATATTGAAATGACCTTTCATTGCGCCGTAAGGAGACGATAATAAACAGCCAGAGCTGTACGTATGGTTTTCGCCAGGTTTTAAAACTGGTTTTTTACCAATTACACCTTCACCATCTACAACTTCTAGATCATTTAGAGAATCAAAAATTTCCCAGTGACGTGAAGTTAATTGTACAGAATCTTTACTATGATTTTCGATCGTAACTACGTAGCTAAAAGCAAAATGAATCTTGTAGTTTTTGAAGTATGTACCTTCAAAACTAGTCAAAACAGATATTTTTATGCCTCGTGTAATTTGAGAAACCATACTAACGCCGTATATATGTGAGTGTTATAGTGGCAAAGCTACGAAAAAAAATCGTTTAAACTAAAACCTTAACATTGTTTTAATTGACTATATTGATAGAGTTTGCATTTCCCTTTCCGATTACACGTTGATAACGGTCCGTTGCCTCTTTGTAATAAACCAGAACGGTGTACTCGTTTTCAGTCTGATAAAAGTTTCCGTCAATGGCATTTTCGTAATCGACAACCCCTTTTTTGTCTGCAACGGTATACTGAAAATTAGTAAAGCCTTGTTTGATCATAATAGCTTTTTCGAAAACTCCTTTATCAGTATTGTAATCCATTTTATATTCTGGTGAAAGGCTGTAATTGTTGAACATTCCAGTAATATAAATATCTTTGTTCATTCTAAAAGCAGGAGCAGAAAGAGTAAAATAAACCCAAGCATAATCGGCTTCAATATCGTTGTTAGAACCGTTGATATTCTTCACTACAAAATTTCCGTTTACATCTTCATAATTAGTATAAAGCTGATTTCCTCTTGCAGCATTGGTGTACAAAAACGCATTGTAAATATCATTATTCGAACCTATTTTGGCAACATTATTATTGGCCGCTCGAATGTCTTTGTTTTCAAAATACAAAAACTCATTTCCGCCCCAAAACTGGGTTTCTTTATCATATTTATAAACCAGCTGATTGCCAATTGTGTATTGAGGAACAATGTTTTTTATCTCGTTATGAAAGTTGCCATTTTGAAGTAAAAGCACTTTTACATTTTGCAAAGGAGTTTGAAAAACAATATCATTGGATAAAATGGCAAAATCAAGATTCTGCTTATACTCAATATTGCTAAGGTTGCGGCTTCTTTTTACTTGAACTCCAACTGTACAATGGTTTTCATACAAAATGAATTTTCTAGAGAAAATAACTTCTTTGTCTTCATTCAGAATTCGAAGCATATAATTACCCGAAAGCTTTAGAAGCTGTGTAAACTGATTCGGAAAAGAAAGTCTATAATGTGTATAAACCTGCAGTGTGTTAAAAGAATTCGAAAAATCGGTTATTCTCTGATTATCCATGCCGAGAATATAGTCTGTTTTTGGAATATTTGTTGGAAACCAATTGTAATCGCAATGAATAATTTCAAAGTAATAATTGGCTTCATTACCAAATAAATCATCAAATTGAAAGGTAAATCCTGAACCTAATTCGAAAATTGGCGGAACATTACTGCCATTCTGGATAAACGAAACCGTTTTAATATTATACGGTGGGTCGATTTCTTTTTCTTGAGCTTTCGCTAAAGTGAAAATAAAAAGAAAAATTAAGCTTGTATATAAAAATTTTGGCATCTTAAAACATTGTAAGATTGTAAATATAACAATTTTATATAACGAAAAAGATGCCGTTCTATTGGATTTAACGATTATGAACCCAAAATATATTCTAAGTTACCTTCAATCTCATCATTAATATAACTTTCTTCTAAAAGGGAATCAGATAATAGTTTTTTATTTTCCTGCAGTTTGATGATTTTTTCCTCAACTGTGTTTTTAGAAATAAAACGAATCACGTTTACTTTATTCATTTGCCCAATTCTGTGCGCACGTCCAACTCCTTGTTTTTCTGCGAAAGGATTCCACCATGGATCCAAGAATAATACATAAGAAGCTTTTGTAATATTCAAGCCAACTCCACCGGCTTTTAGCGAAATAAAGAATAACAACGGATTTTCTTTTTCCTGAAATAATTTTACTTGCTGTTCTCTTTTATCGGCAGGCGTTTCACCTGTAATTTCGCAAAAATCAATTTTATTTTCTTTACACCAATCGGTATAAAAACTTAAATTGGTAACAAACGAACTGAAAATAATCGCTTTCTGTTTTCCTTTTACTAAGCTTTCCAAATAATTGGTTACCGCAATATATTTTCCAGAATCAATTTCAGAATCTGCATCGATCATTTTTGGGTGATTGCTCAACTGGCGTAATTTCATCAAAGTATTGATAATACTAATTTTGTCAGGAGATCCGTCAGTTTTAAGAAGGAAATTACGAGCTTTAGATTTTTCTTTTTCGTATAATTTTTCCTGTTCAGGATCCATGGCACAGTAGTAAATCTGTTCTGTTAATTCTGGTAGATCTTTTAAAACCTGTTCTTTAGTTCGTCGTAAAATATAAGGCTGAATCAAATTTTTTAATTCTGCTAAAACTTCTTCATTCTGTTTTTTCTCAATCGGATTTTTGAAATTTTCCATAAAGAAAGCATAGCTTCCTAAAATCTCAGGATTAATAAACTGCATTTGCGACCATAAATCGTCAAGCGAATTTTCGATCGGCGTTCCGCTCAAGGCAATTTTATGTCCTGTACTGATTTTATTTATGGCTTTAAAAATCTTAGAATTTTTGTTTTTAATGTACTGGCTTTCGTCCAAAATCAAATAACGGAAATCGTATTTTTCTAAAATAGAAATATCTCGGTGAATGATGCTGTAACTTGTAAAAATCAAATCGGTTGAATTGATTCTGCTTGCTAATGATTTTCTGTCATTTCCAACATATTGCATTTTCGAAAAGTGAGGTGTAAACTTTCCTGCTTCATTAAACCAGTTGAAAACCAGCGAAGAAGGTAGAACGATTAAAGCTTTAAGTGGTTCTCTTTCTATAGTGGTTTCGTTGGCAAATAAATCAAAATTGGTAGTTTTGGTTGTAAAGCCTAATTGCTCTTGCACCGAAACCAAAACAGATAAAGTTTGCAACGTCTTTCCAAGTCCCATATCATCAGCCAAACATGCGCCCATATTGGAATTAAAATGGCCCAAAAGCCATTTTACTCCATCAACCTGATACGGTCTTAAAGTTGCTTTTATTAAGTCTGAAGCTGTAAATTCGGCTTGATGAATTTGATCTAAATCATTATCAATTTCTGAAATTCCGTCCAAAGCAGTAAAATTGCTTTTTCGTAAAAGTAAAACACCATTTTCTGTTTTGGCTAATTTGGCCAAAGAACCATATTTGCTAAACCATTCTAGCGGAATCAAAAAGTAGTTTCCGTCAGGTAATGCAAAAAGTCTTTCTTTGCTTTTTATATTCGGAATAATTTCGCTGAAATTGATTTTATAATTTCCAACGGTAATAATTATTTTAATATCAAACCAATCTCCAGTTGTTTCTTTTGAAGCAGAAATGGTGTGGTTTTCTGTAATGATTTCTTTGCTTTCCAGTTTTAAATTTTCGATAGTAAAATCTAAACGTTTCAGCTCTTCTTTGTTATTAATAATCAGTTGGATATTAACGTAAGGATCTGTGTTTTCAACTTCTGAATTTAATCCAAATAATTCGTTTTTAATTTTGGTTAAACCAATTTCATTTAATTTATCGATATATAAATTTTCGTCAGGATTTCTTTTAAATTGAATTATTTTAGGTTCATTAGCAACACTGAAATCTACAAAAGAATGTGATTTTTTAGTTTTGCTCGCATCAAATGAATATCCATTATAATCAAAATAAAGATTGAGATAATAACAGTTTTTGAAGAAATCATGAATAGGCTGGATCGTACACGAAATGATTTTATCACGAAGTTCAATTTCAAAACCAGTTGCTTCAATATCTATTTTCTTTGCAATTTGCGGAATAAAACTCTTGAAATAATCATCAACTAATTTGGATGGAATTTCAATAGATTTTTTCTTTAAAAAAGGCATTAATTTTTTAGAATTAAGCTCTTTTAACTGCCCAAGTTTTTTATTGATAATCAGCCAGCCTGGTTCATCTAAAAGAATATCAACTTTGCTATCCATTGGAGGGAAAACAGTTTCATTTTCTTTTAAAGATAGAGTATAAGTGATTCCTTCGGCATGTTTGTCAAATTGAATCTGAGGTTCAAAATCGATAGGCTCAATGCTGATTCTAGAACGGTAGAAATCTTTTTCAGGCCCGAGGTTTAAAGACAAAGGAAATTGTTCTTTTACTATTAAATCGTAAAACGAACTTAAATTGAATTTTAAGTGCTGGCGAATGGCAAATTCAATTTTTGAATCTTTCTGTAAATCAGCAATTGTTTTAGCTGATTTAATTTTGGCACCAAACTTTTTAAAAATAAATTCAGGTTTAAGAGAGTCGCAAGCTGTTAATATTCTTTTTGAATTGGAATCTAAATTGTCAAAAATGATTCCAAAACTTTCCAGTACATCGGGACTTGCTTTTTTGTCTAAGTATTTGATTTCACTAGTATTCTCAACAATGTAAGCGGTTGGAATATAGACATTCAGATTTTTTTCCAAACTGATGTCAAAACAGAACTGAAATGATTTTGTAGGTTCCAAGATTTAGGGATTTGGTTAGGCTTATATTTTAGGGATTGGGCAAAAAAAATAAAGAGTTTTCAAATCTGATATTTTGAAAACTCTTTATTAAATGAACTTATATGATGAAAAATTAGTTTTCCTGTTTAAAGCAAAGCGGAATAATCTCGCCTTTTGCTAAACAATATTTTTCAACCAATTCTGGTGCGATTTTATTGGTATAGTCTTCTTCGATAACTATAAAGCCAATGCTTCTTAGTTTATCGAAATAATCACGTCCGTAAACGCGTACATGGTCGTATTGTCCAAAGATTTTAGCGCGCTCTTTTTGATCTGTAATCGAATCATCGGCAAAAGTAACTTCGCGAGATAAATCCTGAGGAATCTGCAGAATTGCCATTCCGCCTGGTTTTAAGACACGGTATAATTCCTGCATTGCTTTTGTGTCGTCTGGAATATGTTCTAAAACGTGATTGCATAAAATAACGTCATATTCGTTGTCTTTAAACGGTAAATTACAAATGTCCGCTTTTACATCGGCCAATGGCGAAAGTAAGTCAGTTGTAGTGTAATCTAAGTTTTTCTGCTTGCGAAATCTTTTATAAAAAGCTTGTTCTGGAGCAAAATGCAATACTTTTTTTGGTGCTGTAAAAAAATCAGTCTGATCATTTAAATACAGCCAAAGCAAACGGTGTCTTTCTAAAGAAAGCGTACTTGGTGAAAGCACATTATTTCGCTGTTTTCCGTATCCGTAAGGCAAAAACGATTTGAAGCTTTTTCCGTCAATAGGATCTGTAAATTTATCTCCTTTTAAAGAGAAAGCTAAAATTGGACGCGCCACATAACTCAAACGAATTAATAATGGGCGTGGAATGGTATTAAGTACTAATTTGAAAAGTTTTTTCACAGTTAAATAAATTTGAACACGAATTTCACAGATTAACACGAATTAATACTGTGGTGAAATTTCACGAACTTTTGATTTGGGTTTAAAGTATTATTCTTTTGTATTTAAGGCTGTCTTCTCCAAAATTAACCAATAGGCCTAATTTGTTTTTTGATGCAGCTAAATAATTTAATGTTTGCTTAATTTCACTTGTTGTTAATGCTGTAATGGCTTTTAATTCCAGAATAATTTCATCGAAAATAACAAAATCTGCAAAATAGTAACTTGGCAATATAATATCCTTGTAGGCAATATTATACCTTAATTCGCGATTATACGGAATATTATTTCTTCTGAACTCGTATTCAAGAGCATCTCCATACACTTTTTCACTATGTCCTTTTCCTAAAATTTTATGGACTTCCATGCAGATTCCAATAATTTTATAGGATTCATCTTTTAGATATAACTCACTCATCATTCAATCATTCATTTCCTAAATTTCAACAAAAATTAATTCGTGTCAATTTGTGAAATTCGTGTTATAACACTAACGGCACTTGTCTAAATTCATCTTCTTCATTGCTCTCGATTCCAAGGGCTTTATAGATGTATTGGAAAGTTGATAATAATTCTGGTTTTCCATCAATTAAAGCAACATCATGCTCGAAATGTGCGCTTGGTTTTCCGTCAGCGGTCAAAATTGTCCAGCCGTCTTTAAGCTGTTTAATGTTTCTAGTTCCCATGTTGATCATAGGTTCGATTGCGACAACCATTCCTTCGACAAAAAGTTTTCCGCGTCCACGTTTTCCGTAATTTGGCATTTCTGGTTCTTCGTGCATTTTTTGCCCAACACCATGTCCAACCAATTCACGAACTACTCCGTAACCGTGAGCTTCAGTATATTTTTGAATCGCATTTCCAACATCTTCTACGCGATTGCCAGCTTTAAATTCTCTGATTCCAACGTAAAGAGATTCTTTAGTAACACGTAAAAGCTTTTTAACTTCTGGCGCAACTTCTCCAATTTCGAAACTGTATGCATGATCTCCATGGAAACCATTTTTGAAAGCACCACAGTCAACCGAAATAACATCACCATTTTTAAGAGGAACATTATTAGGAATACCATGAACAACTTGAGCATTTGGGCTCATGCAAAGCGAATTCGGGAAATCATACAATCCAAGGAAACTTGGAACTGCACCGTGATCACGAATAAATTCTTCGGCTAATTTGTCAAGATATAATGTAGTTACTCCTTCTTTAATTTCAGAAGCAATCATTCCTAATGTTTTTGATACGATTAAAGCACTTTCGCGCATTAATTCGATTTCCTCTCTAGTTTTTTGGATAATCATATTTTTTCCATTTTTCAGTTCGCAAAATTACAATTTTTATCTCATTTTTTATGTAATTTTTTTTCGCCACTAATTCATGTGTTATCGCAAATAAAAATCTTTTAAAATCCTATTTCATAGACTTCATAAATGAAGAATTTAAAGATAAAGATTTGAGATAATTGGCTAATTCGTGGCTAATAACTCATGAGTCTTTCAGAAAAAAGCCATAAATTAGTGTAAATATTTACTATTATGAAAACTATTATAGGGCGAGATATTGCTAAAGTAAAAGCTTTGAAGAAAATGAAGCAAAATGCTTTGGCGCTTTTAGGTGTTGCGGTGCTGTTGTTTATAATTGCCATTTATTTTAAAATTCCGATGCTTCAGGCTTTTAGTGAAGCAGCAATGGTAGGTGGAATTGCCGACTGGTTTGCGGTTGTGGCACTTTTTCGTCATCCGATGGGAATTCCGATTTGGCACACAGCGATTATTCCAACCAAGAAAAATGAAATAGGAGAGAACCTTGGAAATTTTGTTTCCGAAGAATTTCTAGATCGCGAAAAAATGGAGATTAAATTGGACGAATTTAATTTTGCTGTTAAAGCTTCAGATTGGATTTCACACGAAGAAAATGCCAATAAAATAGCAAATGTTGTTGCAGTAAATATTATTCCTGGAATTTTACGAACAATAAAAGACGAAGAGATCAAAAGATTTATTCAGGTTCAATTTAAAGAAAAAATAGAAGGCATTAATTTCGGAAATTGGGTTGCTGTTGCTTTGGAACCTTTGCAAAAAGGAGAATTAAAAAATCAAATGCTGACTAACCTTCTTGAAGTAATGAGCGCTGAATTAACGAACAATAAAGATTTAATTAGGCAAAAAGTAAAAGCTTCGACTCCGCTTTTAAGTTTTGGCTTGGCAGATAAAAGCATAACAGAAGGTGTTTTTAATGGCTTGCAAGATTTTTTAAATGAAGCTAAAAAAACAGAAAGTGCAGTTCGTCTAAAAATTGACGAGTACATTTTTAATTTCTTGGAAAAAGTGAAAAACTCCGAAGAAATGAGAATTAAAATCAATGATATGATTTTGGGTTTTGTTGGAAAGAAAGAGGTTCAGGATTACATCAACGGAATTTGGGATGAAATAAAATTGTCCATTACAAATGATTTAAATAAAGGTGATGATTCTTCAATAAAAAATAGCATTTCAAATTTAATTCAAACTTTTGGAAACGGAATTAAGGAAGATCCTGTTATGATTGATAAAATCAATAGTTTCATAAAAAATGATTTGTTATCGGTTCTTTTAAATAACAAAAAAGTAATTGGAGATTTGATTTCTTCAACCGTAAAAAGCTGGGACGGAAAAGAGGTCTCTGAAAAATTAGAATTAGAAATCGGAAAAGACCTTCAATACATTCGAATCAATGGGACTTTGGTTGGTGGAGTTATTGGGCTTGTTATTTATGGAGTGGAGCAGATTTATCATTTTGTTTTTTAAACCATATAAGTTATATAAGTAAATGTAAAAAGCTTTGTCTTTAAGTAGAATATTTTATTAAATGAACTTATAAAATAGAAAATATGTTGCTCCGCTGGAGCTTTTTCTGTGGAGGAATATTGTTTTTCTATAAATATTATACTCCTCCGGAGTATGATGGAGATATATAAAAAATAAAAGAGGCGAATTCTTTAGAATTCGCCTCTTTTCGTAAGTTCTTTTTAAATGAACTTATATCACTTATATGGTTCAAAATTTTTTACAAAAGCGAATGACAAGTCATTGCATTTGGCTGTTGAACTCCCATTAATTCTAAAATTGTTGGAGCGATGTCGCCTAACACACCATCTTGAATGCTTTTTAATTGTTTGTCAACTAAAATAATCGGCACTGGGTTTGTTGTGTGAGCCGTATTGGGAGAGCCATCAGGATTAATCATGGTTTCGCAGTTTCCATGATCGGCAATTACGATTGTTGTGTAGTCATTGGCAAGAGCAGCGTCGATTACTTTTTTCGCGCAAGCGTCCACAGCTTCACACGCTTTAATTGCGGCTTCCATAATTCCTGTGTGCCCAACCATATCGCCATTTGCGAAGTTTAAACAAACGAAATCAACCTCGCCTTTGTTCAATTCAGGAACAAGAGCATCTGCCAATTCGTAAGCACTCATTTCTGGTTTTAAGTCATAAGTTGCCACTTTTGGTGAATTTCTTAAAATACGAGATTCGCCTTCAAAAGGAACTTCACGGCCACCAGAGAAAAAGAACGTTACGTGAGGATATTTCTCAGTCTCTGCAATTCTTATTTGTTTTTTGCCTGCTTTTTCTAAAACCTCACCAAGTGTTTCAGTAATATTATCTTTATTGTAAACTACTTTTACGTTTTGGTACGTTTCATCGTAGTTGGTCAATGTTACATAATATAGGTTTAGTTTATGCATGTTTTGCTCGTGGAAATCTTGCTGAGAAAGCGCTTCAGTAAGTTCACGTCCTCTATCTGTTCTAAAGTTAAAGAAGATCACAACATCGCCTTCAACAATTGTAGCAAGAGGTTTTGCATTTTCATCAACAATAACAACAGGTTCGATAAATTCATCTGTTACGTCTTTTGCGTAGCTGTCCAAAACACTTGCAACAGCATTTGTGGATGGAGTTCCAACGCCATTTACAACTAAATCGTAAGCCAATTTTACACGTTCCCAACGTTTGTCACGATCCATTGCGTAGTAACGCCCAATAATCGAAGCAATTTTTACTGGAGTATCTTTAATGTAATCTTCTAAATCGTGAATATATTTTCCTCCTGATTTAGGGTCAACGTCACGTCCGTCTGTAAAAGCATGAATGTAAACTTGATCTAAACCATATTCTTGAGAAGCATCGATTAATCCGCGAAGGTGTGAAGTATGTGAGTGAACACCACCATCTGAAACTAATCCTAAAAAGTGTACTTTTTTATTGTTGTCTTTAGCATAAGTAAAAGCATCAATTAAAACTTGCTCTTTTGCTAAAGTTTTGTGTTCTACAGCTAAGTTTATTTTGGCTAAATCTTGGTATACAATTCTTCCAGCACCTAGATTCATGTGTCCAACTTCACTATTTCCCATTTGTCCTTCTGGTAAACCAACATTTAATCCATCAGTCCTAAGCTGCGCGCTTGGATAGTTTTTATATAAACTGTTTATAAAAGGAACATTTGCATTGTCTATTGCAGATACTTTAGGGTCAGGAGATTTTCCCCAACCATCTAAAATCATAAGGATAACTTTCTTGTTCATTACATTTTTGTTTTCTACAAATATAAGGCATTTCTAAAGTTTGAAACCTGAGGAATGTTACATTTATATTTAATAAAATGAACTATAAAAAAAAATATTGATTTAATTAAAGATGCCTTTATTTTTTAAAATTAATTCACGCTAAGCTCTTTTTCTGACTTTATTTTTGACGGCATTGTAGTCAATAAAGTATTTTACGCTAATAGAAAAGATATGTTTTAGGGCATCATTGTTTAATAATCCTGCCACATTGTGTCTGTAATCTTTATCAATAACTCGTTCAAAATTAGCTGCATTATTTCTATACAGGGCCGAAAGCTGACTTCCAGGCGCAAACCACCAAGAATAAGATAAATCGGCATTCCAAGAATAGAAACTTGAATTTTTGTTGTCAGTGTATTGAGGATACGGACTAAGATTTCCGTTTGATTCTAAAGTCAGAATATCTTTATTATCTGCATAGGACCAATATTGACGAACGGCCAGATTTATGGTCATAGCGCTATTTATCGCGTACTTGCCTCCTAAAGTATTAGAATACGTAATAACGTTTCGGTTGGCAAAAATGATGTCATTTGGAGTGGCGTCATTCTGGTCAGCATCAATTTGATCGATGTAACCTTTATTGTTGTTTTTTCTAATATAACTAAAGAAATAAGTCAGTAAAAGTTTATCACTGAAACGATATCTAGGGCCAATATCAAAGCCATATGTGATACGTTCAGATTCATCAAACACATTCAGTGTTCCATTTAAGTCAATCGCAAATTTATGATTGTAATTGGTTGAAATACTTCCCCAACTTTCTATCCTTCGCGGAATTGTCACATATCTGTTGTTGGCACGAGGTTCATAATAATCATAAATTTCTAAGGGGTAAAAAGTGATTCCGGTTCCGTAGTAATTGTTTTTTACCGTTGTTAGATTTAAGTTCGCATTAATATTATTGTCCTGCAGTTTTCCAGATTCTTTATTGAATTCGGTATACATATTATAATTGATTCTAAATGTATTAAAACGCTTGGTCGGATTTAAAATTCGATAATTGGCATTTCCGTAAAAGTTGTAATAATTGGTATAGAAATTAATACCCAAATCATTCGGATCATAATCTTTCGTAACAAAATCTGAACCTATGCTGTATCTGTAATTTCCGCTAGTTTCGGCTAAACTTACAGTAGAATAAAATCCATTTTTATCTTGAGAATCATTAATGTGACTGTATTTTACGTTTCCAAATAAACTATAAGTATTGGCTTTTGTGTTTAAGTCCCAAGCCAGACCAGTTACGTTTGCATCTCTAGTATGGCCATTTCGAGTTACATTGGTGTTAATAAAAGTAACCGATGAGTTTTTTCTAAAGCGCTGATCCAAAACCAATACATTATAATTGGTAAGTGGCTCTACAATTACTTGTCTCGTTTCGCCGTTTTCGGTATTTTTTATGGTAGCAAAAGTTTTTTCTGTAACAGCATTTAAAACCCCAATTCCAAGTCCGTCTTTTGTTCTTCCTGATAATTTTAAAGCATTAACTAAATTTACAGCAGCGGGCAATTCTGTAATTTCTTCATTTTCATTTAATGTAGGATCGATCGATGGAGTGCCTCCAATTCTTCTGGAATAGAAAATATTTCCTTTACTAAATAAATCTGTTCCTTCTGTAAAGAATGCTCTATTTTCATTAAACTGCTGTTCAAAAGGGCCAAGATTTAAAATCTGATCATCATATTTTGTTTGTCCAAAATCTGGAATTAAAATGGCGTCGACTGTAAAGGCGTCAGTTATGCCGTATTTGATATCCATTCCGCCTTTAATTGTTCCGTATGTTTTTTGTCCCTCAGCAGCATTTAAATAATACGATGCATAAGGCATAAAGAATAGTCGAGTAGGGGGTTTGATGTTTTCAATTCCTTCCAATGTTCCAGCCTGTTGTGTAAAAGTGCCAATCTTTCTGTCGACAAAATTCCAAGTATATTTATAACGGTCACGTTTGATTTCTCTAAAGAAATTGATTCCCCAGATTTGTTTGTTTTCTCCTGAAAAACGCAATGCCGAGTACGGAATTTTCATCTCGACAACCCATCCATTTTCTGTCAGAGCGGCTTTACTGATCCAAACAGCATCCCAAGAATAATCTTCACCATTTGCATCGGTCATGATACAATCGCCTTGAACATCGGCAGCAGAAACGTAAAACATAAAATCCTGTTGTCCGTCATTGAAGCCGTTTATGAAAACACCAAAAAGATCCGCCGTTCCAAAATTATCACGCTGAGAGATTTCCTTTAAAATTTTAGAAGGCTCGTCATCGTACATCATTGCACCAATATAAATTGCGTCATTATTATATAGGACTTTTACTTCTGTACGTTTTTCATGCGGAATAGCTTTTCCATTGTCTGGCTCCAGCATGATAAAATCTGCGGCAACTGGTACATTTTCCCAAGCAGGTTCATCTAGTTTCCCATCAATAGAAATAGTGTGCGAAGTTACTTGTGCCTGAATGGATTTTTTCTGGGCATAACTCCATACAGAGCATATTAGGAAACAGAAGAGTATGTTTTTTCTCATTGGTTTTTTTGGTGCAAAATAAAATGCAAATGTATTTTTTATAGTAGAAATAGACTCTATTTTGTTCTACTTGTTACAGTTTTAGTTTCAATATTTTCATTTTTTGTTTTATTTTTTTTAAGAAATGGGCTAAAAATGTTGTGATTTTTTCTGTAAGACAAAATCTTACAGAAAAAGCATTTTTATGTTAATTATGTTAAAGTTTAAGTAAAAAAGGCCTGAAAATCAGGCTTATATTTTGCAAGGATTGATTTTTTTATATTTTTGCGATACCCAAATTTTTTGTTTAACCTAAAGAAATTCAATGATTTACAAAATTTATCCGTTATTTGTGTTTTTGCTGTTGTCTTTTGGAAAAGATTCAAAAAGCACACCCGACCTTAAAAAAAATGCCACTGTAAAAGCGATTGCTAAAGTCGAAAAAGTTACAGTAGATTCTAAAATCGAGAGCGTTTATAATTCATTAAATTCAAACAACTTTAAAATGCCTGAACTTAAAACTTTCTCGGAAGCTTTAAAAGGATTTTATTTGTTGAAAGAAAAAGGAGTGATTAAGAAAAACATCTTAACACTGATTGATTTTAGTTTGTCATCAAACTCAAAACGTTTGTGGGTGATTGATTTAACTACCAATACTATTTTGTTTAATTCGCTTGTAGCTCACGGAAGAAATACTGGTGAAGAATTTGCTTCAGCATTTTCAAATCTTAATTCTTCATTTAAAAGCAGTTTAGGATTTTATGCAACTGGTGAAATTTATCAAGGCAAACATGGTGCTTCACTACGTTTAGACGGCTTAGAAAATGGCGTAAACGACAATGCTCGCGAAAGAGGTGTTGTAATGCACGGTGCAGACTATGTATCTGAATCTTTCATCAGAGATCATAAAAGATTAGGCAGAAGTCAAGGCTGTCCTGCAGTTCCGGTTGAATTGACAAATGAAATTATTCAATTAATAAAAGACAAATCGTGTTTATATATCTATCATCCATCTAGAAGCTTTTCGATGGAGGAGAGGCTAATTTCTTAATTGCTCATATAAATCCGAATCTAAATCATAAATATCAGCTCTGAAAATGAGCTGATTTTTTTTGCTCCATGCGGTCCAATACCATTGGTATAAAGCATATTTTTTGGTAATCTTAAAACTCATAGTTGTCTTACTTGCAATAATTGTGTCGATTCTGTCTTGAGGCCAGTTTCCGTCAACGTCTAAAATATGCTGAGCAAGTTCTAGTGGGTTTTCAACACGTACACATCCAGAGCTTAGAGAACGATTATTACGTCCAAAAATTCCGCGGTGATTGGTATCATGCAGATAAACACTGTGATGGTTTGGAAATAAAATTTTCATTAATCCCAACGAATTATCAGAGCCAGGACTTTGTACGTATCGATAATTGTTAGGTTTGTTTTCGTTCCATGCCATTGGAGAAACTACCTTTCCGGAAGTATCATAAATCGTTATGTTTTTATTGGCCAGATAATTTCGGTTTCTTTTCATTGCTGGAACGACATCTTCTTTTAAAATTGTTGGCGGAACAGTCCAAGTAGGATTAAAAACAACTGTTTTTAAGAAAGATGTGATAATAGGAGTTCTTCTTTTGCTAGTTCCTACAACAACATTTCGAACCAAAGTGGTGTCCTGATTTTCAACAACATTTAAGCTGTAATCGGGAATATTAATGATAAAATAATTTTCAGCCAATTCTGACGGATACCATCTCCAGCGCTCCAAATTGGCAATGATCTGTTTTTTTCTACTTTCTTTAGAATAGTTTAAAGCGCGAATAGTTCCTGTTCCGATAACGCCGTCAGAAGCTAAGCCATGTCTTTCTTGAAATCTTTTAACGGCTTCAAAAGTTTTTTGATTGTAAATCTTTGTAAGACTGTCTTTTCCTGACATATCGTTCCAATACAAAAGTCTTTTTTTAATGTTTATTAAAGCAGGATTGGTATCGTTTAAAACAATTTTATCAGCAGATTCAATCGTTTTTACATTGTCATCTGGAAAAGTATTTATAATCTCAAGTGCTTTTAGCAACTCTTTGTAAATTTGTGTTTTAGGCTGAATGTTTTCAACAACGCTGTCCAATTTGTTTTTGTTGAATCCTTTAATTAAAACAGAATTTACATCAAATTCCTTGGCGTCCAAATCCCAATTGGTATATAATTTTTTAGGATCGAGCTTTCCTTTATAAATATGATTGAGATATTTCTCAAAATTATAAGTCAGTAAAATGTCATAAGCGGCCAAATCTTTATTGCTAAGCGATGTCACTTTGCTTTCAAATTTTTTCAGCTGAGATATTTTGTAATCTTCTGGATCTAAGCCTAGTTCTTCAGATTTTTCTAATTGTGATAAAACAAAAGCTCTCTTTTTAAGATTTCCCCACACCGTTTGATTTTCAGATGCGATGTAAAATTGTTTCAACGTTTCACTTTTAAAAACGTTTATCGTTGCAGTATCTATTTCAACTTTTCTCTCATCAGTAAGTATGATTGCTGGCACCTTTTTTTTGACAATAGGTGTGAGTTCTGGGCGCTCTTTTTTGCAGCCCACAAGAATACATATTACTACTAAAGAGTAGATTTTTTTCATATTATAATTTTTTAAACATTAAATAATGTTCGCCAACATCTTTAATATCAAACGCTTCGCCTAGTGGCTGGTAATTCATTTTTTGATAAAAGCCTACAGCGGCTGTTCTTGCATTGAACCAAATTATATCAACTTGATTTTCATTGCAATAGGTTTCGAAATGTCTTACCAAAGCCTCTCCAAACCCCTTTTTTTGATGGGTCTCTAAAACAGCCATTCCGCGAATTTGCGCTTGATTTTGTGCGGCAAATATAGTGTTGATTTTATTAAATAAGGAAATAATTCCTATTAAATTTTCGCCTTCAAATAAACCAAAATGATGAGTAGACTCTAAATCATCACCTTCAAACACGCAACTTTCGATAGGTTTTCCTTTTCTCAATACAGGTTGGCGAACAGCATAAGTTTCTTTTGACGTAATTTCTTTAATTGTGACCATAATTTTTTTAAAAATATTGCATTTATAACGTTTTAATTTTAAATCAGTTATAAATAATTGTTGTTTTTTATTAATTTTTTTTGCCGAAAAGCTTGTTTTTAACTGAACTTTCTTTCTATATTTGCACAACCAATGCGAAAGTAGCTCAGTTGGTAGAGCTCCAGCCTTCCAAGCTGGTTGTCGCGAGTTCGAGCCTCGTCTTTCGCTCTAAAAAACAAACTTTTTAGTTTTGTTTTTGTGAAAATAAAATTTTTGATTTTTATTTGTTTTTAAAATTAAAATTTTTAAATTTGCACCCGGTTAATGCGAAAGTAGCTCAGTTGGTAGAGCTCCAGCCTTCCAAGCTGGTTGTCGCGAGTTCGAGCCTCGTCTTTCGCTCTTCAAAAGCCTCAAACATTGTTTGAGGCTTTTTTGTTTTTAGATTAAGCCTAAATCCCAATAGCTTTAAAAATTCCAAATTCCAATTCTGTATTCATTTGTTGGCTTAATTTTGGAATTTAGAATTTTTAAATTGGATTTTACTTTAAATCGCTTAAGTCGCTTTCTGGATCTAATTCAACAGGATCTTGGTTTTGTCTGAACAGACGAGCTTTAAGATCTCCCTTTAATGTAATTTTTTTTCCTTTAACTTCTAACCAGCTTCCTTCTCTTAAACCTAAAACCGGAATAGAATTGAATGCATGAAATTCTTTAATTCTTGTTTCGCGAGTTTCTCCCATGTGTTTAGATTGTAAATCGGCATCTAAATAATGTGGATTTAAGTTGAATGAAATTAATCCTAAAGTCTGAAAACTTGGAGGATAAATGATAGGCATGTCATTCGTAGTCTGCATTGACAAACCGCAAATGTTGCTTCCTGCGCTTGATCCTAAATAAGGAGTTCCATTTTTTACAGTTTCAGAAAGTAACTGCATAATATTATTTTTATAAAGCTGAGTAACTAGTAAAAACGTGTTGCCTCCACCAGTAAAAATTCCTTCTGCATTTTTTACAGCATCTTGCGGATTTTCAAATTCATGAATTCCTTTAACATCAATGTTGATGCTTGCAAAAGCCTCTGCGGCTTTTTTGGTGTACTCTTCATGTGAAATTCCGCCAGGACGCGCATAGGGAATGAATAAGATTGTTTTACAATTTTTAAAATGTGTTTTTAATGTAGGTAAAATATATTCTAAGTAGTTGCCTCCGTGTAAAGTAGAAGTGCTTGCAATAATAACGCTTTTCATGATTTTTAAACTCAAATTTTGTTTGTTAAAGATATTAAAAACTCTGTTTTTGTTTAAGTTTTTAATGGTTTAATTAACATATTTTTACGAAGTCATTAGTATTAAATTTGGAAGGACTTGAGATATTTTTACCATTTTAAGAATATTTCTAATTTATTTTATTTTGTTTCAGAAAATTACTTGTTTTTTAATTGTTATCGCGGGACAAGTTTGTTGGTCTCAAAGTCAAGATCGTTCTGCTTTCAATGGAAAAGTGGTTTCAAATACTTTAGATTTGGAAGGTATTTATGTGATTAACGCACAAACAGAAGAAACAGTAACAACAAATGCATCTGGATCTTTTTCAATCTTAGCAAAACCAAATGATGTTCTAGTTTTTTCTTCAATAAGCTTTAGGGAAAAAAGGGTTATGCTAAAACAAGAAGATTTTTCAAATCTTAATTTTACCGTTAATCTTAGTATGATTATGTATCAATTGCAAGAGGTCGTTGTAAAAAGGTATGATAATATTAATGCCGAAAGTTTGGGTATAACTCCAATGGGGCAAAAGAAATATACCGCAGCAGAACGTAAATTGCAAACGGCGACTGCATTAAATGCTACAGCAAATGCAGGATCAATGGCTGGAGGTTCTATTTCGGCAGATCCTTTGCTGAATTTCTTCTCAGGAAGAACAGCTATGCTTAAGAAAGAAGTTGCCGTTGAGAAAAAGGAATTTTTTATGAGACTTCTAGAAAATATGTTTAGTCTGGATCATTTTATTGACCGATTAAAAATTCCGGCAGATTATGTAAAAGGATTTGAATATTATGCTATTGAAAATGACAAGTTTACTGTGATTTTGAATTCTAAAAATAAAACTTCTACAGAATTTCTTTTAGGAGAATTGGCCGTAAAATATAAAGAAATGATTGCTAGTGAGGGTAAGTAAGATTATATCAATTATTGTTTTTCTTTTTTTTGTTCAGATTGGTTTTGGACAAAAAACAGATTTGAAGCTATTAGTGGGAAGAGTGCAAGAGCAATCGACTTCGATTGAAGGTGTTAATATTATAAATAATGCCACGCAAGCCGCTACAGTTTCAGATTCTGATGGTAATTTTTCCATTGCAGTGCATGAAGGGGATGTTTTGGTTTTTTCTGCTGTAAACTTAGAGCCTGTTAAACGCAGGATATCGGTAGAAGATTTGATTGTTAGCTCTTTAGTTATAAAAATGACGGCTAAGGAAGTGGAGTTAAAAGAAGTAATTGTCAATGAAAATGCAAATATAACTGCTGAGAATTTAGGAATTATTCCGTACGGCCAAAAAAAATATACGCCTGCAGAACGAAAAGTTTATACAGCAACTTCGACTTCTGTAGATAAGTTGTTAAATGCGATTTCGAGACGAACTGCGATGCTAAAAAAAGAGGTTAATGTAGAGAAAAAAGAAGCGCTTTTTAGAAAACTGGAATACCTTTTTGAGGAGAATTATTATACAGATAGATTGAAAATTCCAGTTGATGATATTAAAGGATTTCAATTATTTTGTGTGGATGATGCTGATTTTGCTGTATCTTTGAATACAAAAAACAAAACAATGAGTATGTTTTTAATCACAGATCTAGCAAGAAAATATCTAACAATTCTCGAAAATGAAAAATAAATTAGGAGTACTCGTTGTATGCTTATTTTGTCAAATTGTATTAGGGCAAAACGGTTTCAGGAAACCATTACACGGTCAGGTTATAAATGATTTTTTAGCCATAGAAAGTGGTTATGTAATGAATATTAATGCTAATGTTAGGACATTTATTGGTTCTGGCGGTTTGTTTGATATTGTTGCACAGCCAAAAGATACTTTATTATTCTCAGGGCTTACATTTCAATCAAAAAAAATAGTTTTAACTGAAAAAGATTGTGCTGAGATTCTTTTAAAAATAAAATTAGATTTAGTCAATAATCAGCTTAAAGAAGTTGTTGTTCATAAAGAATTAAAGGTAAAAGCTTTACAAGGCGGTTCGCAGAAATATGTTGATATGCAATTTGAAGACGATCAACAGTCTGCTGCCAAAAACAATGCAATGCTTTCGGATCAAACTATAAAATATGGAACCGATTTTGTGCGTATCTTTAAAGATGTCAAAAAACTATTAAGTAAAAAAGACGAAGTAAAAGAGGAGGAAGTTACAGATATTGCTTTTGTAGAATACGCGAAAGATAATTTTACAAAAGATTTTTATTCTAAAACGCTTAATCTTAAAGATGATGAAGTAGAGCTTTTCTTAATGTATTGCTCAAACGATCCGCATTCTAAAGACTTAGTAGACCCAGATCAGAAGTTTCAGTTAATGGATTTCATGATTAATAAGAATAAAGAATTTAAGAAAGCTGAGGCTACTCAAAAATGAAAAAAAAGTTAATTTATCCTTTGCTGGGAGTTTTATTTGTATTGTCTTCGGCATTTGCTTTTCATAAATTTTATGTAGGTGTTTTTCAGATAAATTATGTGGCAGAAAAGAAAATGCTGCAAATTACTTCCCGCATTTTTATTGATGATTTGAATAATGCAATGGAGAAAAAGTATCACAAAAAGACATATGTTGGTACAAGCAAGGAAACTCCGGCAGATGTTGAATTATTAAAAAAATATTTATCAGAACACTTTCTGATTAAAGTAAATGGGCAATCAAAAGCGATAACTTTTTTATCCAAAGAAGTCGAAGCTGATGATGTTTTGGTCTGTTATTCAAGAATTAAGGATATAGATAAGTTTAAAACACTTGAGATTTCAAATACGATTTTGGTAGATTGGAATTCAGAACAGCAAAACATTACACATATTTCAGCATTTGATACGAAAAGAAGTGTTCTTTTTACAGAATCTTCAAGGAAAGAATTGTTAAAATATTAATGTATTGGTAAAATTAATGTTTTAATTACTATTTTCACAGCCTAAAGAAATTACCATTAAAAATTTATGAAAAAACTTTCATTATTATTACTTTTTCCTGCAATGATAGTGGCGCAGGATAAAGCAACAACACCAACCAAACAACAGGGAAAGTACGATACTAACAAGTTTAGCCAAATGTACGATTTGCTGGCAACACCAAACATGTTTCGTACGGCTTCTGGAGCTCCAGGACCTGCTTATTACCAACAGCAAGCAGATTACAAAATTGATGTTGAATTGGATGATAAAAATTCAAAATTAAGTGGATCTGAAACAATCACTTACACCAATAATTCGCCAGACAGTCTGGAGTATTTATGGGTACAATTAGATCAAAATCAAGCAAAAGCCAATACGCAGACTTCATTAGCAGAAAGCGATAAAATTAGTCAAGTTCTTCCACTTGATGGTTTTTCTTCTAAATATTTGAAAAAAGATTTAGAGCGCGGTTTTAATATTGAACAAGTTAAAGATGCTAAAGGAAGCGCAATGTCTTATACGATCAACGAAACCATGATGCGTATTAACTTGACTTCGCCATTAAAACCAGGAGAAAAAATTTCTTTCTCAATAAAATGGTGGTACAATATCAATAACTACAGAAAAGAAGGCGGTCGTTCAGGATATGAATTATTCGAGAAAGACGGAAATAAATTATATGTAATCGCGCAATTCTACCCAAGAATGGCAGTTTACAATGATGTTGAAGGATGGCAGAACATGCAGTTCTGGGGAAGCGGAGAGTTTGCTCTTCCTTTCGGAAACTTTGATGTAAATATTACAGTTCCTGCAGATCACGTGATCGATGCAACTGGTGAATTAATGAATAGAAGCGAAGTTTTTACTGCTGAACAAGTTAAAAGATATGAGCAAGCTCAAAAATCATTTGACAAACCCGTTGTTATTGTAACGCAGGCAGAAGCAGAAGCAGCTGAAAAAGGTTTTTCTGAAAAGAAAAAAACGTGGAAATTCAGCGCAAAAAATGTTCGTGATTTTGGAATTGCTTCTTCTAGAAAATTCATTTACGATGCAATGGCTGTGAAAATTGGAAACAGAACTGTTATGGCAGAATCTGTTTATCCAAAAGAAGCAAACCCATTGTGGGGAGAAACTTCAACAATGGTTGTGGCGCATACTTTAAAAAGCTATTCGTCTCATACTTTTGATTATCCTTATCCAAAAGCAGTTTCTGTTTCAGCAGAAGACCAAGGAATGGAATATCCAATGATTTGCTGGAATTATGGCCGTCCAGATGAAAACGGAGTGACAAGCAGAGAAGTGAAAAACGGAATGATTGGTGTTATTATTCATGAAGTTGGGCATACTTTCTTCCCAATGATTGTAAACTCAGATGAGCGCCAATGGACTTGGATGGATGAAGGGTTAAATTCATTTTTAGAGTATTTGGCAGAGCAGGAATTAGATCCAAATTTCCCTTCAAGAAGAGGACCAGCAAAAAACATCGTTCCTTATATGAGTGGAGATCAAAAGTTCTTAGAGCCAATTATGTCAAACTCTGAGACCATTCACCAATTTGGAAATAACGCTTACGGAAAACCAGCTACGGGTCTTAATATTTTGAGAGAAGTAGTTATGGGAAGAGAATTATTTGATCATGCATTCAGAACGTATGCAAACAGATGGAAGTTTAAGCACCCAACACCAGAAGATTTCTTTAGAACAATGGAAGATGCTTCGGCAGTAGATTTGGATTGGTTCTGGAGAGGATGGTTCTATTCGACAGATTTCGTAGATATCGGAATTAAAGAGGTAAAACAATATTACGTTTCAGATACACCAACTACAGATATTAAAGATGTAAAAGTTAGAAAAGGACGTTTTGGTTTTGAAAAAGGGCCTTTTGTTTACTTAGTTTCTGGAGATAATGCAGAAGTAAGCGACTCTAAGAAAAAAGCTTTAAAAGTGCAAGATTTCAAGCCTTTGGCAGATTATGTAGACCAGACTTTTACTGCTGAAGAAAAAGCTTCTATTAAATCTCCTAAATATTTCTACGAAGTAGAATTTAATAAGCCAGGCGGAATGATTATGCCAATTTTAGTTGAGATTACTTACGAAGATGGTTCTAAAGATAATTACAAATATCCAGCACAGATCTGGAGAAAAAGTAATGATACAGCTAGAAAAGTGTACGCTACTACAAAAGCAATTAAGAGCATTCAAATTGATCCACAATTGCTAACAGCAGATATTGATGTGACCAATAATTCTTGGCCAAAAGTAGAAACTAAGTCAAAATTTGACTAAATAAAATAAAAATCAATAAAAAGCTCATCAGGTTTATAAAAGCTTGATGAGCTTTTTTCTTTTAATTAAATGCATTTTCAAGGACTTTTTAAGTTAATTTTAAAACTCTAAGCTTCAAAATTTAATATCTTTGCGACAACAAAAATAAAAGTTATGTTTGGTATAGGAGGAGGAGAATTAGTTTTCATACTGTTTATAGTGCTAATGCTTTTTGGTTCTGATAAAGTGCCTGAAATTGCACGTACAATGGGAAAGGCTATGGCTCAGTTAAAAAATGCAACTAATGATATTAAAAGTGAAATTCAGAAAGGAGCAGAGGCTAATGGTCTTGATGCGAAATCTTTGAATGATATTACTGGAAATATCAATGCAGAAATTGATAATGCAAAATCTAATTTGCTTGGAGATACAGGAAATCTTTTAGGAGACACTGCCACTGAAATCGAAAAAGTAAAAGAAGATATTGATACTCTTTCTGGACCTATTAAACGCCAAATGTAATGCTTGAAAAAATACAGGAATTAGATAAAGATCTTTTAATCTTTCTTAACGGATTAGGTTCTGAAACATACGACAAATTATGGCTTATTATTACTAATCAATTGTATTGGACGCCATTTTTCCTATTGCTATTCTATCTTATTTATAAAAAAATAGGAGGAAAACAAACCCTGTATTTGTTGCTTTTTATAGCTGTTCTAATTGCTTTCACAGATCAGACCTGTAATTTATTCAAACACACTTTTCAGCGTTTGCGACCATGCAATGATCCGGAAGTAAACACAATTATTAGAGTGGTTCAGGTTAGAAAATCATATAGCTTTTTCTCTGGACATGCTGCCAACACTATGGCGGTTGCAACTTTCTTATTTTTGATTTTAAAACGCTATTTCAAATATTTCGGATTCATATTTCTGTGGCCTTTAGTTTTTGCTTACAGCCGAATTTATTTAGGATTGCATTTTCCAGGTGATATCCTTACCGGATATTTCTTCGGAGCACTTTTCGGATTTTTACTTTATTTAGTTTATAGAAAACTAAAACCACAGTATTTTCCAGGATAGTTCTTTTAAGATTCTAAGGTCCTGATTTTCTGAGATTCTAAGGTTTTAAAGATATATATTGCAAAAAACCTCCAGCTAAGCTGGAGGTTTTTTTATGGGCAGATAAAAGGCTTTAGTCAAAATACAAATAGGTATTTGGCTAAAGCCTTTTTTAGCAAAAAATACTTAGAGTCTTAGCATCTCAGAAACTTAGTATCTCAGAACTTAGCATCTTAAAAATCTACAGCACTCTCGAAACCGTCAACCCATCTCGAATTGGTAATAAAACCGTTTCTACTCTCGGGTCGTCTTTTAAAAGCTGATTGTATTCTAAAAGTACTTTTGTGCTAACGTCATTTGGATGAACAGGATCAAGTATTTTTCCGCTCCATAAAACATTATCAGATAAAATAATACCGCCCTTATTCATTTTTGGAACAATCATTTCCCAGTAATTCAGGTAGTTTTCTTTGTCAGCATCAATAAAAACCAAATCAAATTTTAAGTCTAAATCTGGGATAATATTTACGGCTTCACCCAAATGCTGAAAAATCTGTTTTCCCCAAGGAGATGCGTCGAAATATTTTCTCTGAAAATCGACCAATTCTTCTTTGATATCAATGGTGTGTAATTGACCATTTTCCTGCATTCCTTCACATAAGCACAAAGCAGCATAGCCCGTATAAGTTCCTATTTCAAGAATATTAACCGGACGAATCAATTTTGACAACATGCTTAAAACACGTCCTTGAAAATGACCGCTGAGCATTCTAGGCAAAAGTATTTTCTGATACGTTTCTTTATTAAGTTTAGCTAACAATTCTGGTTCATTTTCAGAATGCTGTTCGATATAATCTTCTAATTCTTGTGATATAAAATGCATGGTGTAGTATCTTGTAATTTGAAGGCAAAAATACAAAAATATCTGCTTGCTATTGGGCATAAAAAAACCATTCGTTTTGCGAATGGTTTATTTTAAGATTTAAAAAGGTTTTATTTTTTCAAAGCTTCGTTTACATCTTTGGCTGTTTTTACAGTTCCGTCTTTGGCGGCTTTAGCTGCATTTTCAACTTTTTCGGCTCCTTTTTTAGTAGCATCTTTTACATCAGTTGCCGTTTTTTTAGCTGCATTTTCAACATCGTTTGCCGCTTTTTTAGTAGCGTCTTTTACATCTTGAGCAGCAGTTTCTGTAGCATCTTTTGCTTTAGCAGCAGCGCCTTCTGCTTTGCTTACAGCACTGTCTTTTACTTCTTCGATATCTGTTGTAAGAGAATCGACTTTGTTGCCTAGTGTTAATTCATCTTCGGCAGGTTTATTTTCTTTTTTTTCACACGACTGAACAGCAAATGCTAATAAGGCAACAACAGCTAAACTTAAAATTTGTTTTTTCATAATTACATTTTTTTAGGTTGATAAAACTTAAAGGTTATATGGCTGAAAAATAAAAGTACAAATTTTAAAATGATTGAGCTCTTTGTAAGATTATTTTTCTTTTAAGAGCAAAACAATTCTTGTGCCAAATTTTGACTTTTTAGCTCGCGGTTCGATTTTTTTTTTACAAGAAAATTTAGTTTTTATATAAACTGAAATTAATTACAATATCATCTTTCACTTTAATCAAGCCAGCCATTTTTACTGGCGGTTCCAACTCAATATCAGAGAACTTTAAACTAAGCGTTCCTTGAATTTTATCATTTGTATTATATAGTATAAAATCTTTGTATTTGAGCGTCTTGTCGGTTATGAAAAAGTTTAGTCTGCATTTGTAGTTCTTTCCCATTGGCTTTATGTCGCTTATAGAAACAGTGCTGTTTGGGAATTTTTTTGCTTTTACGGTTCCTTGTAAATCTTTCGTCATTATTTTATTGCCACAATCAAAGTCAGACATTTTAATTTCGGTATTGAAAGTGTTTTTTTTAATGCAGTTTACATAAACAGTGTCCTTTATAGCAAAGGTATTTGAGCAATTATATTTGCCAACTGTAGATAGTCCTGTGATTTCTATTTTAATTTTATTAATTGCCACAGCGCTATCTTCTGCGAAAAAAGTGGGTTTAGCACTTCCTAATAAAAAGAACATTGCTAAACCCATTATTAATATTTGAAATCTCGTTTTCATTTTTTTTATATTAGAACGCAATGGTTGCTTCGAATACTATACCTTCAAATTTACCGCCATAAAAGTTGTTTAGATTTCCAGTAGCAGGATCTCCTGTAAATTGTGAATAATTTTTATATTTTTGATTCACGTAGTTTAATTTAGCTAAAATGTTTTTAGTCATAAACCAACCAGCACTTGCTTCAAATTTATCTACGGTAACCTTTTTATCATCAGCGTTAGATAATTTTCCAGATACGGTATTGTATTTTCCTCCGATATAGAATTGTTCAGTTCCTCCAAATCTGTAAATAAGCTCTGATGCATATTGATTAGCAGTACGTTTGTCATCAGTACCCGCTTTATCTCCTCCTGAAGCTAATTCGATTGTTCCGAAGAATTCAAGTCCTTTATATTTTACAAAAGGGTTAATCATGTATGTAGTAGCCCAATTTTTGAAATTAGGGTTGAATGTTGCCTCTGGCGTAGATGTTTTACTGAAACTAGTAGGAACATCAGTAGTAGTTGTAGAAATAACAGTACCATTAGCATCAGTCTTAGTAATAGTATTTTTATAAGCGTTATTATTCAATATGCCCCAGTAGCCAAATCCAGATCTATTAGCAGAATATATGTTTGCATTTCCAAGATTTGCATTATGGTAATAAGACCCAGTTATTCTTACTCTTAAGTCTTCATTAAGCTGTTTGTCATAACCCAATTTAGCTAAGATTGAAGGACTATGTGTTGTGTTTGCATTTGGACCAGAAGGATAGAAAACTTCTTCGTTACTTTGATTTAAATTACCATTTGTAACTCCTAACATGCTTACCAACCCATTTCTGTTGTAGTAAACCTCCATACCCATTTCTGTAGTGAAAGAATACATGATGTTGTTTCCAACAAATGCATTTCTAATTGTATTACCATTATCAGAACCTCTGAAGTGAGCATCACCAAAATTGTTCTCCATTTGTCCAATTTTAATGGTAGCATATTTCATTACATCTGCCAAGAAGTCTTTTTTGATGAAGTCTAACTTGTCAATTTGTAAGTATCCACCTTTTACATAAGAATCATTGTGGTGTCTTGATGCTAAATAAACATCTAAATTTACTCGTACTCCATCAAACAATTGAGCGCCAATATACATATCAGCTGCAGGAAGAGTAAAATTGTTTTCAGTATTCATTAAACGATATCCGGTAATGGTTCTAACAGTCGTACCAGTACTTGTAGTAGTCGTAGTGGTAGAACTAGCAGGCTGATTGTTGAATGAATTTGTTGCTTGGAAATCCATGTTGAAAGCACCACCAAAGTCGATGCTAATGCCTTTAAATTCTCTATTGTCTTTTTGTACGTCAAAAACGTTGATGCCGTCTTTCCCTTTAGAGATTTGGTTTTGCATGTTTCCAAAGCTTACTTGTGCATTTACAGCGAACGTACTTAATACTGTAATAAATAGGATATAAATCTTCTTCATGGCGTTTATAAATTAAAGTTTAAATTGAATTTTATAGTCAGGTCTTGACCTGTTTTTATTGTTCCAAGCATTGCTGTTGGCGATTTCATTCCGAAGTCTGCAAAAGTGATTTTGTTACTTCCCTGCATATTTAATCCATTTGCAGTAACATTCGTTTTTACAGAAGTTTTGTAAACTTTGCTAACTCCGGCAATGGTGTAAGTACCGGTTAGTTCCCAAGTAGTTTCGTTTACTTTTTCAGCAGATTTCAGAACATATTTAATTTGCTTGTTTTTATCCGTTTTTAGCGTTTCGTAAGCCACTTTATCCATGCTTTTTTTCTCACTTTTTACGCTTTCTGCCAATAGAGTAACGGTTAGAGCATCAATGTCAGTTAGCTTTCCGCTAGCAATGTTTAGAGTTGCTGTTCCAGTTCCAGACGCCGATTTCATCTCCCAGTCGTGAAGTGTAGATGTGCCAGCTACAGAAAAAGTTGATTTACTATCTAAGGCATATGATTTTTGTGCTGTCGCAAATGAGGTAATTCCGAAAATTGCAATAACAAGAGCGAATAATTTTGTTTTATTAGTTTTCATTTTGTCATGTTTTTATTGTAAAAAATAAGTTAATAAAGCCGGCAGGTTTTCTTAATTGATCAAGTTATTATTTTAACTTGTACCAAAGGTCAGCCTATAAATCAGCTTAATACATGATAAAAATCATTGTTAAAATTTTATTAAATTGATATTTAATAACTACAACGTTTTCATTTTTAGCGAAAACAATCTTATTAATAAAAGTAGGCTTGGTTTTTTGCTAAAAAAGTAAAATAGTTAGTTGTATATAAAAAAAGGGAACCTGTAAGGTTCCCTTTTAGAGATCATATTTATATTTATTAACTTAGAACAATATTGAAAATAACAGTCAAATCTTTTCCTGCTTTAACAACTCCAAGAGCCGCTTTAGGAGGAGTCATTTCAAAATCGCCAAAAGTAATTTGGTTGGAACCTTGCAAAATAATATTTCCTTTACTAGTAGTTACTTTTACTTGAGTTTTGTATTCTTTGCTTACTCCAGCAATAGTGTAAACTCCCGTTAAGTTCCAAGTGTTATCATCTATCTTTTCAGCAGATTTTAAAACGTATTCGATATTCTTGTGTGTTTCGGTATCCAAAGCTTCGTAAGCTACTTTGTCCATACTAGTTTTATAGCTTTTTAAGCTTTCGGCCAATAATGAAATTCTTAAACTATTTATTGTAGCAAGTTTAGAATCCTTAATTATTAAGTTGGCCATTCCAGTTCCTTCTGTAGATTTCATTACCCAGTCGTGTACTGTAGAGGTTCCTGCTACTTCAAAAGTTGAGTTTGCAGCTACACTATAATTTTTTTGAGCATTTGCCTGTAATGCTATTGTTGTAAAAATTACTGTCAGTAAAAATGATTGAATTGTTTTCATGTTGATAAAGTATAGGTTAATCATTTAAATGAAGGCGTTTTAAAATTCAGTTAGTGGTTAAAGAATCAAAAACTCTCCTTATTTCTGACACCAAAATTATCGCGCGCGTGAAGAAAATGAAATGATAAAAATCATGGCTAAACTTTTATTAAATTATTATAGTAAAGGTGGTAATGGCCTATTAACGCTCAGATTTTATCTTTAAAGGAAGGGAAATAAGGTATAAGTAATTGCCTATTAGTTTATTGTGTGTTTTCATCGGAAACATCTCAGACAGCTTTTTTTCAGTCTATTTTTTTGGAAATAAATCAATAAAAAAGAGGGAAAGTGCTTTAAGTTTTAGAAAATACTGGAAATAAACTAACTTTGCAGCATGCAAATGGAGAAAAAAGACATACGGGCCTTATCAAAAGATCAGCTTCGCGATTTTTTTGTTGAAAATGGAGATAAAGCGTTTCGCGGAAATCAGGTTTACGAATGGTTATGGAGCAAAGGGGCTCACAGTTTTGAAGACATGACAAATGTGGCAAAAGCTACAAGGTCTATGCTTGAAAATAACTTTGTTATCAATCATATTAAGGTTGATACAATGCAAAGAAGTAGTGATGGAACAGTAAAAAATGCTGTTAGACTTCATGACGGACTTGTGGTAGAGTCTGTTTTAATTCCGACAGAAACTAGAACTACAGCTTGTGTTTCTAGTCAAGTTGGTTGTAGTTTGGATTGTAATTTCTGTGCAACAGCAAGATTAAAAAGAATGCGAAATCTAGAACCTGGAGAAATCTATGATCAAGTTCTAGCTATTGATAAAGAGAGCCGTTTGTATTACAATCATCCGCTTTCTAATATTGTTTTTATGGGAATGGGAGAACCTTTAATGAACTATAATAATGTCATTAAAGCAATAGACATGATTACTTCAGAAGAAGGTTTAGGAATGTCTCCAAAACGAATTATGGTTTCGACTTCAGGAATTCCGAAGATGATAAAAAAAATGGCAGATGATGATGTGAAGTTTAAGCTGGCAGTTTCTCTGCACTCAGCTATAGACGAAACTCGCGCTCGCATTATGCCTTTCAGTAAAAACTTCCCTTTAAAAGATTTACGAGAAGCATTAGAATATTGGTATAGAAAAACCAAAAGTAAAATTTCTTACGAATATGTAGTTTGGAAAGGAATCAATGATGACAAAGCTTCGGTTGATGCTTTAGTTAAATTCTGTAAATATGTGCCTTGTAAAGTTAATTTGATTGAATACAATCCAATTGATGATGGCGAATTCCAGCAAGCTTCAGAAGAATCGATTATGGCTTATATAAAAGCGCTAGAAAATATCGGTGTTGTCGTAAAAGTAAGAAGAAGCCGAGGAAAAGACATCGATGCAGCCTGCGGCCAGTTAGCCAACAAAGAAGCAGAAGTATAATCCGCTACGATATTTTATCGGTATAAAATAAAAAGAGCATTAAAAACGAGAATTTCTCGTCCTTAATGCTTCTTTTTTTGGACAAAAAGGATGCTTATTTTTTCAAATCTACTTCTTCTGTAACTCCATCTTTTGTTACTTTTACAAGTGTATCGCATTCTCCGCTACCATAATCAATAGTTGCTGCAGCGCCATTTTTAGTTATAGAGACAATTCCTTTTACAGCAATAGATTTTCTGCAAGACGCATTAAACTCTAGAGGAGTTGTAATTTCTGCCGAAAAAGTATCTCCGTTCGGGAAAGTTGTAGAACCGCTTCCGGTAACTACAAACACGTTATCATCCCAATCAAACCATGTGTCATAGCCAGAAGTCATTTCTTTTGTTAGAGTTCCTTTTCTCGTGTACACTTTTCCATCATCGAAGGTAATGGTTAAATCTATAGAAGCTGTAGAAACAGGATGTGCTGTCACCAATAAATTAGTCTCTTTAATAGTTCTCACGATACTTTTGCTTCCTTGAATTTTTTTACCATTATGATAAAATCCATCAAAAGTGTAGCTAATGGTTTGTGTAGAAGAAGTAAAATCGTTTGAAAAAGAAACAACCATTTTACCTTTTACTGTATTTCCGTTATTAAGAGTGCAGCCTTCCACGCCAAAATCTACTGTTTTGGTCCAAGTATTATTGGTTAAAACTGTAGTGATTGTAGCACAGCTAGGAAGATAATTTTTTATAGGTCCGTTTGGTTTTGCATTTACATTCAATTGAGAGCTAAATTGATCTTCAGCAATATCAGTAACATCCTCAACAGAAGCATCGATTTTAGCGTTGGTTATAATCTCATCGTTGGTAATCGCAGCTGCCGATCCGTCATTTGTTTTTTCATCAGAATTACAGCTCATGAAAAAAGACATAGTAATAAAAGTACTAATTAATAAAAGTTTTGTTTTCATAAAAAAAATGGTTTTAGGTTTTTCTTTTAACTTAATGAATTCAAATCAGTATTAGTTAGAGCTATTTTTGGAGTTTTTTTTCAGGTTAAAACATAAAATATTTAAATGCTAACCTAAAATACACAACGTATTTTTATTTAAAATAGTATATTTGGAGTCTAAATGAATATTACGTCTCAAATAAAGCAGCCTATTTTTAACGAGATGGAACTTTTCGAAAAAAAGTTCCATGAATCGATGACTTCCAAGGTTGCATTACTAAACAGAATCACTTATTATATCGTAAACCGTAAAGGAAAACAAATGCGTCCGATGTTTGTTTTTCTTACTGCAAAAATGGTTTCTGGCGGTACTGTAAACGAAAGAACCTACCGCGGAGCTTCGGTAATTGAATTAATTCACACGGCAACTTTAGTACACGATGATGTGGTAGACGACAGTAATCGCCGTCGCGGATTCTTTTCAATCAATGCACTTTGGAAAAATAAAATTGCCGTTTTGGTTGGAGATTATTTATTGTCTAAAGGTTTATTGCTTTCTATTGATAATGGTGATTTTGATTTGCTGAGAATCATCTCTGTAGCCGTTCGCGAAATGAGCGAAGGAGAATTGTTGCAAATCGAAAAAGCAAGAAGACTTGATATTACCGAAGATGTTTATTACGAAATCATCAGAAAGAAAACTGCAACACTTATAGCGGCTTGTTGTGCGCTTGGCGCGAAAGCTGTAATTGAAGATGATATTCAGGTAGAAAACATGCGAAAGTTTGGTGAGCTGATCGGGATGGCTTTTCAAATCAAAGACGACTTATTCGACTATAGCGAAGAAGCTATCGGAAAACCAACCGGAATCGATATTAAAGAGCAAAAAATGACTTTGCCTTTAATTCATGTTTTAAATACCTGTACTCCGCAAGAAAAAAAGTGGCTGATAAACTCCATCAAAAACCACAACAAAGACAAAAAACGCGTAAAAGAAGTGATTGCCTTTGTAAAAGATAATAATGGTTTGGCTTACGCCGAAAATAAAATGGTCGAATTCCAACAGGAAGCGCTTTCTCTGCTTCAAAACTTCGAAGATTCTGAGTATAAAGATGCACTTACTTTGATGGTCAACTACGTTATTGAAAGAAAAAAATAATCTTTTAAATTAGATAATCAGAAAATTTGTCAATTAGATAATTGATTTACTTTGTTGTAAATCAGTTGGGTATTGCTATGCGTTGGAATTTGGAATTTTAAAAAATTGAAATTTTTTTACAGTTGATGCAACCATTTCAAATCGACAATCGTCTATGCTAATAGAAGTCTGTTTCTAAAACCAAAAACAAACCAAAACCAAAAACTTATAAATGAAAATTATTCATTTACATCAAGAAGAAACCAAAATCATACAGTTGGCTGTCGAAAACAATCGTCAGGCACAACAACAGATTTACAGTAAGTTTTCTTCAAAAATGTTAAGTGTATGTCGCCAATATATAAAAGACATTCAATTGGCAGAAGATGTAATGATAACGGCTTTTATGAAAGTGTTTACCAATTTAAAAAACTTTGAACACAAAGGAAGTTTTGAAGGCTGGATCCGCCGAATTATGGTTAACGAATGCATTTCGTATTTAAGAGTTCAGAAAAAAGTAAAATTTGCCGAAGATGAATTTTTTGTAGAAGAAAGTTTTAACGAAATCGACAGCCAGTTTACAGTAGAACAGATTCAGTATTTAATTGATGCTTTGCCCGACGGCTATAAAATGGTTTTCAATTTATATGCGATTGAAGGTTACAAACACAATGAAATTGCCAAGATGTTAGGAATAAATGAAGGAACATCAAAATCGCAATTATCGCATGCCAGAAAGATGTTGCAAACGCAAATTACTATTTTAAAAAAACAAGATAATGGAACCGAATAATTTTGAAAAGGATTTCCGTGAAAAACTAAACCAACGCGAAATAGAACCAAGCAACAAAGCTTGGGATCGATTAGATGCGATGTTGAGTGTGGCAGAAGAGAAGAAACCAACAGTTCCTCTTCGTTCAGTGCAAGTATCAAAAAGAAAATGGCTGTATATAGCAGCAAGTTTCATCGGATTTCTATTGGTTGGAACGTTTTTTTTCAATCAAAATAAAAAGGCTGTTAAAATGCCAGAAACGATAGTTGTTGAAAAAGAAAAAGAAGCTGAAACCGAAAAAGAATCGGTAACAGAACCTGTTTTAAACACTGTTGATTCAGTAAAAACGGAAATAGCAATTGCCAAAAAAACTTCGGAGGAAACAGTAAACAAAAACAAAAAAAACAATTCCGAAGGTTCGGAGCAAATTTCAAATAAAATCATTCAAAATGAATCCAATCAAATAGCGGAGTCTTCAATCATCAAAAACAATCAAGAAAAACAATCTACAAACAATCCACCTTTAATTGACGAAATGTCTAAACAAGACAATGTCGATCGGTTATTAAAAACAGCTGAAACGAAAATTTTAGCAGAAAATGCAGTTAAATCAAAATCAAAAATCAAAATTAATTCTAACGATTTATTAGATCAGGTTGACGGCGAACTGGAACTTTCTTTTAGAGAAAAAATGATTGCAAAAATCAATAAAAGTTACCACACCGTTAAAGTTGCTGTTGAAAATCGAAACGTTAAAAATTAAATCATCAATCAAATCAATCAATCAAAAAAAGTAATCATGAAAAATTTTACAATTTATCTATTTCTCTTAGTATTCCTGTTTGTTACTAAAATGGTAGGACAAGAAACTTTTGAAAACAAGGCAAAAGCAATTGCGGTTAATATCGAAAATATAACCAATGAAGAGAAAGCGGCATTAAAGAAAGAAGTCGATGAGGTTAATAATCAATTAGTAGAAGGAACAATTTCAAAAGAAGAAGCAGAAAAAAAGAAAAAAGATTTTGCAGAAAAAAGAGCCCGTAATATCGAGAATAGAGTGGCTCTTGAACAGGAAAAATTGCAAGAATTGGTTCAGGAAAAAGTCGATGGCAAAGTGAATTATAATAAAGAAAGAGGAACGGTTTTGTTAATTGGTACTGGCGGCGATTCGATTAGTCCGCATAAAACAGAAATTAAGATTCCTGCAATGAAGGTGTACAACGGTCAAGATGACAAAATTAAAAGGGAATCAAAAAGAACAACTTCTCAATTTGTATTTGCAATGGGGTTAAACAGTACAATGATCGACGGTAAACTGCAGGATTCCAATTATGATTTTATCGGATCACATTTTTACGAATGGGGTTTAACTCTTAATTCCAGAATTTTAAATGATAATAATTTGCTGCATGCCAAATACGGACTTTCCTTAATGTATAACAATCTTAGACCAACAGATAATCGCAGTTTTGTTGTAAATGGCGACCAGACAGATTTAGTGACAAATCCGATACATTTAAAGGAATCTCGTTTTAGAAATGTGTATTTAGTGGCGCCAGTTCATTTAGAATTTGATTTTTCGAAAGACGGAAACTACGATGGGAAATCTTATTTTAGAACACATAAAGGATTTCGAATGGGATTTGGAGGTTATGCAGGAATCAATGTAAAATCGAAACAGATTTTAAAATTTGAAGACAACGACTATAAAACAACGCAAAAAACAAAAGGCGATTATAATGTAAATAATTTCATTTACGGTTTGAGTTCTTATATAGGTTATAAGGAAATAAGCTTGTATTTGAAATATGATTTAAATCCAGTATTTAAAAATAATGCTGTCGATGAGAATAATATTTCGTTAGGTATTCGCTTCGATTTCAACTAAGAATAAAATTAAGTTTAGTTAGTAAAAGGGCATCTCGTTAGGGATGCTTTTTTTGATTTAAAAATGATTAAAATTCCAACAAGATTTACGTATTTTTGCAAGCTCTCAACTTTTAAAATTTAATACACTTTGATTTCACAAACCACCATTGATTCTGTTTTTGAAACTGCTCGAGTAGAGGAGGTTATTGGCGATTTTGTGAATTTGAAGCGTGCAGGAAGTAATTTTAAAGGGCTGAGTCCATTCTCAGACGAGCGTTCTCCTTCGTTCATGGTTTCTCCGGCAAAAGGAATCTGGAAAGATTTTAGTACCGGAAAAGGCGGAAATTCTGTTAAATTCTTAATGGAACATTCGCAATTTACCTATCCAGAAGCCATTCGCTATTTAGCTAAAAAATACAATATCGAAATTGAAGAAACGGAGCAAACGGAAGCAGAAAAAGCAAATACAGATCTTCGTGAAAGTATGTATTTGGTTTCTGAATTTGCTGCTAAGTATTTTCAGGATGTTTTGGTTAATTCTGAAGAAGGAAAAGCAATTGGTTTATCGTATTTTAAAGAAAGAGGATTTACGAATGAAACCATTAAAAAATTCAATTTAGGATACTCTCCCGAAACTTGGGATGCTTTGACGAAAGAAGCCTTAGGAAAGGGATATAAATTAGAATTTCTAGAAAGTACAGGTTTAACAATTCCGAGAGAAGATCGGCCATTTGACCGATTTAAAGGGCGTGTAATGTTCCCAATTCAAAGTATGTCGGGTCGTGTTTTAGGTTTTGGAGGTCGTATTTTAACGAATGATAAAAAAGCGGCAAAATACCTCAATTCGCCTGAAAGTGATATTTACCATAAAAGTAAAGTCCTTTATGGAATTTATCATGCAAAACAATCTATAGCAAAACAAAACAATTGTTACTTGGTTGAAGGTTATACCGATGTGATTCAGTTCAGCCAAGCTGGAATAGAAAATGTTGTGGCTTCATCTGGAACCGCTTTAACGCCAGATCAGATTCGTTTGATAAATCGTCTTACTAGAAATATAACGGTGCTTTTTGATGGAGATGCGGCGGGTTTGCGTGCTTCTATTCGAGGAATCGATTTAATTCTGGAGGAAGGAATGAACGTGCGAGTTTGTTCGTTTCCTGATGGAGAAGATCCAGACAGTTTTGCGCGAAAAAATTCACACGATGATTTAGTATCTTATCTAGAAAATAACAGTAAAGATTTTATACAATTTAAGGCTTCGATTTTAATGGGCGAAGCCAAGAATGACCCGATAAAAAAGGCAGATCTGATTCGCGATATGGTTACGAGTATTTCTAAAATTCCAGACCGTATTCAGCGTGAAGTTTATATTCAGGAATGTGCTCGAATCATGGATATTTCGGAGCAGGTCTTGACGAGCACTTTGGCGCAGCTGATTCAGAAAGATATAGCTGACGCTAATAAAAAGCAGAAACAGGAACAAAAGCCTTTTGAGGTAGTCAGAAATCAGCCTCCGCAAGCGGGTACATTTTCAGGAGGAGATCCAGAAGATCCAAGAACTGGTCCTCCAGATGGTTACGATTATCCGGGGGATCCAGGATATTTTCCGCAAGAACAAAATCAAAAAGTAGATATTTTATATGGTTTCGAAAGAAAAGTCATTGAGATTTTGCTATTGTACGGAAGTGTGGTAGAAAATTTTGAAGATGTTTTTTTGAGGGCAGATGAAGAAGGAAATGTAAAAGAAGTTTCAGAAAAAAGACAGTATAAAGTATTCGAAAAAATATACTTAAGTCTGCAAGAAGATGAGGTAGAGTTGTCGAATGTTTTGTTTCAAAATATTTACAAAAATATTATTGATTTTTATAATCAGAATGAAGCATTTAGTTTAGATAAATATTTGATGCATTTAGAGCCTGAGTTTGCTCAGGAAGTAACTAATATTTTGATGGAAGATGAAAGATTAACCATTCATAATTGGGAAGGGCAGAATATTTTTCCAAAACATAAAAGTGAAACCATTGAGCAGAATGTTTCAGATACGATATTTTCTATGAGATGGTATTTGGTGTCTGGGATTATTGCAGAATTAAAGAATTCTCTTTTAACCGATCCGCAGGAAGATAATTCGGAAGTTTTGAGTATGGTGATCGATTATTCTAAATTGCTGAATAACTTTTCGAAAAAATTAGGACGAGTAGTAGTGCCCTATCACTAAAAAGAAAAAACTCTATCTAATTTGATAATTCAAAATAGATAGAGTTTTTATAATTTTCGATTCTCTTAAAAGGCTAAGATTTTCGACTTGATTAAATAATTTCTAAAGTCTTAGCTTTATTAACTAAATCAACAAGATTAGTAACATTCAATTTTGTTAATAATCTCAGTTTGTAAGTACTGATTGTTTTTTCGTTCAGATTTAAGATTTTAGAGATTTCATTGTTTTTCTTACCATCACTTAAATAACGTAAAACTTCGATTTCGCGGTTAGAAAGTTTTCTGTACAGACGTTCACTTTTGCTTTGTTTAGCAATAAGTGCCATGTTTTTACGTACTGTTTCGTTGATGATAATTTTTCCTTCGTGTACTTTAATAATAGAATGACCTAATGTTTCAAGTTTTTCTGTTTTGTGTACATACCCAGAAACTCCTGCTTTAATTGCGTTTGGAGCGTACATTTGCTCAGCAAGATCACTGAAAATAACAATTTTTGTTTTTGGGAAATTTTTTAAGATAGATTTAATTTCAAAGATGCTTGAAAGACCTTCTAACTCTAAATCTAGAATTAAAATGTCGATCTCCTTCGTTTGAAGAATATCTCTAACCATTGAAAAATTGCCTACGTTGGCAACAATTGAAATTTGATCGTGGTCTTTAAAATAAGACTTAACGCCAAAGTGCGTCACAGGATGATTGTCTGCTAGACATACTTTAATCATAATTTTTACCTTTTTTAGAATTGTTCATGTTTTTGGAGTGGTAAAATTAATAAATAAATTCTGTAATAACTCGCAGAGAATGTTAAAATGTATTATTTTAACGTTTTTGGTATTAAACAAACTGGAATTGGATCCATTTTATGCTTGTTGCTGGTGTTTAATCGTTTATAGATTTCAAAGACAGATTTTTCTCTCCCTTCAAAGTCAGATGCCGTTTTTCCTGACTCCGCGGCTAACATCGCCCATTCTAATTCGTCATAACTTGCCCCTAATTGATCTTCATCTGTACGATTGTCTCCAAATAATCCATCGGTAGGTGCGGCTGTTAAAATAGATTGTGGAATTTGCAAAAATTCTCCTAAAGCGTATACGTCAGATTTCATTAAATCAGCAATCGGACTTAAATCTACGCCGCCATCTCCGTATTTTGTGTAAAAACCTACGCCAAAATCTTCCACTTTGTTTCCTGTACCGGCAACAAGTAAACCATGAATTCCTGCTAAATAATATAAAGATGTCATTCTAATGCGTGCACGTGTGTTTGCTAAAGCTAAATTAACTTTTGCTGCATCTTCAGTTGAAGGCACTGCGCTTTTAAAAGATTCAAAAGTTTCTGTCAAATCGGTCTTAACGTCAGAAACATTAGGGAAGCGTTTTTTGAGCTGTTCAATATGCTCTCTTCCTCTTGAAACTTGATTTTCTGCCTGGTGAATAGGCATTTCGACACATAAAACATTCAGTCCTGTCTGTGCGCATAAAGTTGAAGTTACTGCAGAATCTACACCTCCTGAGATTCCAATTACAAAACCATTTACTTTTGCATTAGCAGCGTAATTTTTTAACCACTCTACAATGTGCGTATTTACTTTTTCTGTCTGAATTGTGCTTTTTTTAGCCATAATAGTTTAAGTTTTAAGATGCAGGGATGTATATTTGCAGAATTATTTTGAGTATGCAACTACTTAAAATTCTGATAACACAAATCTAATTAAAATAAAATGAAAATATATCGCTTTGCAGTGGTTCTATGCCTGTTTTTTTTGTCTTGCAATCAAAAAAGTAAGGTTGAAAAAGAAGTAGAAGAAATTCCTGTTGATATTAAAGTGGAACGATTTGATAAGGTGTTTTTTGAAACCAAACCGCAAGATCTTGCGAAAGTAAAAAAACAATATCCGTTTTTCTTTCCTGGTAATGATGATAACGTTTGGGTTCAGAAAATGAACGATCCGATCTGGAGAGAAGTTTATGAAGAAGTTCAGAAAAAATACAGCAATTTTGAGCCGGTTCGCAAAGAGTTTAATGAACTTTTTCAGCATGTAAAATATTATTTTCCTAAAACTAAAATTCCAAAGGTAATTACCGTAATTGCAGAAATGGACTATAATGCAAAATCGATTTATGCAGACAGTCTGGTGGTTGTAGCTTTAGAATTGTATTTAGGAAAAAATCATAAGTTTTATGAGTTTCCAAATTACTTAAAAGAGAACTTTGAAGAAAGACAAATTATGCCAGATGTAGTTTCTAGTTTTTCGTATCGAAATATTCCAAATTCTATAGATAAGAGTTTGGTTGCTCAAATGGTTTTTGAAGGAAAACAGCTTTATGCAAAAGATTTGCTGATTCCTGACTATACAGATGCAGAAAAAATGGGATATACTCCAGAGCAGATAAAATGGTGTGAAGAAAACGAAGCCTATATGTGGCGTTATTTCATAGAAAATGAAATGCTTTACAGTGAAGACCCAAAGTTGAGAGCACGATTTATAGCTCCAGCACCTTTCTCTAAATTCTTTTTAGAAATAGATAACGATTCTCCAGGACGAGTGGGAGCTTGGATTGGCTGGCAGATGGTACGTTCTTACATGAAAAATAATAGTGATGTTACTTTGGCTGATTTATTTAAAATTGAGCCAAAAGAAATCTTCGAAAAATCAAAATATAAACCTAAGAAATAATGGCAAATATAAACTCAGAAATTAAATTTAATATAGTATTAGACGAAAACCGCGTTCCTGAAAAATTAACATGGAGTGCGCAAGACGGCGGAGTTCAAGCGGAAGAAGCAAAAGCAATCATGCTTTCTATTTGGGACAGTAAAGTAAAAGAAACCATGCGTATTGATTTATGGACAAAAGATATGCCGGTAGATGAAATGAAGATTTTCTTCCACCAGACTTTAGTTGCAATGGCCGATACTTTTAAACGTGCAACAGACGATGAAAAAATGTCTGACACAATGAAAGACTTCTGTGATTACTTTGCAGAAAAACTGGAACTTACAAAGTAATAGAAATTCCAATATAAAAAATCCCAAATTCCAATTTTAAAGATTGGGTTTGGGATTTTTTTTTATTGTAAATTATCTAAGTAAGCCAAATAGCATTCTATTTCCCGTTATTCTTTTATTTGACAGATCTTTTGTCTAGGTCTTTGAATATCTTTTTTAAAGCTCCTGTCATTAATTTATCTGATGTTTTGTAAAACTTTACATTATCAATAAACTTGTTTGATTTTTCGGTAGACCACATCGGTTCGGTTTTTGTTTTTTGAGAAATACCGACGACATTTTGAGAATAGATGATTTCTTGGGAATTTAAATCGTAAATTTCAACAAGTACAGCGGCTTCGTTTTTCCCTATTTCATCATCGGATTGATAGAGTTCGATATAAGAAAAATCACTTTTGCGTTTTGTAGTTGAGATATTGATGAAAAAATCAAAACCGGTTCCGTCTTTTAATTCTTTTAGTTTGGTTTTACTAGGATTTAAATGAATCTTTCGGCTCACTAATAATCCGTTAACATCATTTATATAAAATAAACGGTCTCCCAAATTCTTTTTAAAAAAAGCTAAAGATTCTTCAGTTAATTTGTCCTTGGATTTTTTTGGACAATCTAATTCATTCATCAGCCATCTTCCTGAGGTAAAATTAACACCAGATCTCGGTCCAGATGTAAACATATAAGTTGGTGTTTTGCAAGATGTCAGAATCAGGGTCAAGAAAATAAAAAAGAATGGTTTTGGATTCTTCATAAACTGTTTTTGGTTGGGTCAAATGTAGTTTAAAAGATAGTTTGCGGGCTATAAAAAACGATTTATTTTTTAAGATTTTACTTTCAAAACCTAAAAATCCCAAATTCCAGATTTACAATTGGAGTTTGGGATTTTAATATTGTGAGTTTTTTAAACTTTAAAATTCAGAATTGTTTTTAAAAACCTCTTGGTTTACTTCATCAATGTAAGACAAAAGTTCTTCTTTTCCGGTAGATTCTGTAGATGAGGTTACAAAATATTGAGGCATTTCGGCCCAGTTGTTGGCAAACATCTGTTTTTTGTAAGCTGTAATATGCGAATCTATTTTCGTTTTGCTAATTTTATCTGCTTTAGTAAAAATAATGCAGAACGGAATTTCGCTTTCGCCCATATAAGACATAAATTCGATATCTATTTTTTGAGCTTCGTGGCGAATGTCAATTAAAACAAAAGCACAAACCAGTTGTTCTCTGTTTTCAAAATAATCAGTAATAAATTGTTGAAAAACTGATTTTGTTTTTTTAGAAACTTTAGCGTAACCATAGCCAGGCAAATCGACCAAAAACCAATTGTTATTGATTTTGAAATGATTTATTAATTGTGTTTTTCCTGGTTTTCCAGATGTTTTGGCTAAGTTTTTATTGTTGGTAAGCATATTAATCAAAGATGACTTACCTACGTTTGATCTTCCTATAAAAGCATATTCTGGCAAAAAATCCTTTGGACATTTTGATGCGTCAGAATTGCTGACAATAAATTCGGCGGTGTTAATTTTCATGTTCTTTCGTTTTAAAACCTCCTAAAAAAAATAAATTTTGACGGCTATAAATTCTTTTCAGTAAGCCATTTTTCAAGAATTTCATTAAATTCCTGAGGGTGTTCCATCATTGCTGCGTGTCCGCATTTGTCAATCCAGTATAAAGTTGAATTAGGCAGCAATTTATCAAATTCTTCAGCTACATTTGGAGGAGTTACAGAGTCATTACGACCCCAAATAATACAGGTTTCAACATCCATTTTTGGCAAATCTTTAGCCATATTATGACGAATGGCACTCTTCGCAATGGTTAAAGTTTTGATTAATTTGATGCGGTCATTAGCTGTAGCGTAAACTTCATCAATCAAATCGGGAGTTGCAATTTTTGGGTCATAAAATACAGCTTCAGCTTTTGTTTTGATGTATTCGTAATCGCCTCTTCTTGGATAGCTGTCTCCCATTGCGCTTTCGTAAAGTCCAGAACTTCCAGTAATTACAAGTCCGGCAACTTTCTCAGGATAAAGTTTTGTATGGTACAAAGCAATATGTCCTCCAAGAGAATTTCCTAGAAGAATAACTTTGTCAAACCCTTTGTAAGTGATAAAGTCTTTTACGTATTTCGCAAAACTTTTTACGTTCGTTTTTAAAATGCTTTGGGTGTATATTGGCAAATCTGGGATAACAACTTTATATCCTTTCGTTGGGAAATATTGTGCTACACCATCAAAGTTACTTAGACCTCCCATTAAACCATGCAGAATAACGATCGGAGTTCCTTCTCCAGCTTCGAAATAGCTGTATTTGCCTTCTTTTTTATAGTGTTTGTCCATCTAATCTAATGCCAATTTCAATTTCGACAAATATAGGGTTAATTCAACAAAAATGAATTTTTGATGCCATTTTTTAACTAGATAATTTCAGTAGAATATGTAAGATGTTAAAAATCAGTAATTAATATGGTATTTGTTAAAATACGCAAATGTTAAGAAATGTGCATTATAATCAATTTTTTAAGAAAATTAGCGCATTATTTTTTTGAATAAATAATGCAATTTAGAATCTGTTAATTAATAGTTAAGGTATTGATTAAATGTAGATTATGAAAAGTGGTAGCAAAGTGGTTAAACTTATTAACAAAGTGGTATAAAGTGGTAAAATGTGGTAAAATTTTTTATATTTTTGCTGTATAACATGTTAACTAGTTTTTTTGAACACAATTGTTGGAACATATGAATGTAAAGTCGATGCTAAAGGAAGGCTAATGATGCCTGCGCCTTTAAAAAAGCAATTGACGGCTTCTCTTCAAGACGGATTCGTTTTGAAGCGTTCTGTTTTTCAGCCGTGTTTGGAGTTGTATCCTATGGTAGAATGGGATGCTATGATGAAAAAAATCAACAAGCTTAATCGCTTTGTAAAAAAGAACAACGATTTCATTAGAAGGTTTACTGCTGGTGTTAAAGTGGTTGAGGTTGATGCATTAGGAAGATTGCTTGTTCCAAAAGATTTGGTAACGTTTGCAAGTATTTCTAAAGATGTGGTTTTTTCATCTGCGGTTAATATTGTTGAGATTTGGGACAAAGATTTATACGAGAAATCAATTAGCGGCGAAGATATGGATTTTGCAGATCTAGCCGAAGAAGTAATGGGAAATATTAATGACGACGAAGATGGAATATCATAATCCGGTTTTGCTTCATCCAACAGTAGATGGTTTAAATATTAAACCTGATGGTGTGTATGTAGATGTTACGTTTGGAGGCGGTGGTCATTCAAAAGAGATTTTAAAAAGATTAGGGCCAAACGGAAGGCTGTTTGCATTTGACCAAGACGAAGATGCGCTTGCCAATGCACTGCCAGACGAAAGGTTTACTTTGATAAACGAAAATTTTAGGTTCATAAAAAGGTTTTTACGTTTTCACGGAGTAAAAGCAGTAGATGGAATCTTGGCAGATTTGGGAGTTTCATCACATCAGTTTGATGTTCCCGAGAGAGGTTTCTCTACAAGATTTGATGCCGAACTAGATATGCGGATGAGTCAAAAAAATGATTTAAATGCTTATCGAGTGGTTAACGAATATGAAGAACAGGATTTACGTCGTGTTTTTTTTGATTATGGGGAATTGAAAAATGCGCCAGTTTTGGCTAGAACAATTGTTGAGGCAAGAAAAGATTATCCGATCAAAACGACTGAAGAGCTGAAAGATGTTCTGAAAAAGTTTTTGCCAGAGAAAGTTCGAAACAAAGTTTTGGCTCAGATATATCAGGCAATTCGAATCGAGGTAAATCAGGAAATGGATGTTTTAAAAGAATTTATTGAGCAGTCGTTGGAGATTTTAAAGCCAGGAGGAAGATTTTCGGTAATCTCGTATCATTCTTTAGAAGATCGTTTGGTAAAGAGATTTATTAAAAACGGAATGTTTGAAGGAGAACCAGAAAGAGATTTTTACGGAAATTTTTCAGTTCCATTTAAAACTATCGGAAAACTGATTGTTCCAGACAACGAAGAAATCAAAATTAATAATAGAGCAAGAAGTGCCAAATTAAGAGTCGCAGAAAAGCTATAATATATATTAAGGTAGGAAATAATGAAAAGTGGTGTATTTAGCATATTAAAAGCAAGATTCCTGATTCATGAAGATGCAGTGAAAAATTGGCGTTTTATCGTCTTTATAATTCTGCTGGCCATTTTGATGATTGCCAATACACAGCGATACGAACAAAAGGTTTTTGAGATCGCAAAATTAAATAATGAAGTAAAAGAACTAAGATCAGAATTTGTAGATCGACGTTCAGAATTGATGAAATTAAAAATGGAGTCAACCATCTCGGATAAAATGTTAGAAAAACAAATTTTTCCGTCGACGGTTCCACCAGTGAAAATAGAAGTTAAAAAAGAAGAAGAAAAAAGTTTCTTTAAAAGAATATGGCAGTAGACGATAAACATATATCCTACAGAATTTACCTCGTAGCAGTTTTCATCTTTTTGATGGCAATTGCTATTGTCGTTAAATTAACCAATATTCAATGGGTTGATGGTGATTACTATAGAAAATTGGCGAAACAGCGTACGGTTAGAAACTTTGTAATTCCTGCTAACAAAGGAAATATTTATTCTGCCGATGGGAGTTTGTTGGCAACATCAATTCCGAATTACGAAATTCGTTTTGATGCAAAAGCGCCAAAAAAAGAAACATTCGAAAAGTATGTAAAGCAATTGTCAGATTCACTAGCAACTGTTTTAGATAAGCCAAGCGGCTATTTTCAAAAAGAATTAAGAAAAGCACGCGAGAATAAAAACCGATATTATTTGATTGCCCGCAATTTAAGTTATACAGAATATGTAAAAATTAAAGGATTTCCATTATTCAATTTAGGGGCTTTCAAAGGTGGAATTATTGTTGAGCAAGAAACAGTTAGAAAACATCCGATAGGTAAAATTGCAGAAAGAACAATTGGTTACGACCGTATTGATCCTGCAACAGGAATAGAAGTAGGAAAAGGAATTGAATGGGCTTTTAAAAGCTATTTGAACGGAAAAGATGGTAAGATTCTAAAGCAAAAAATCGCAAAAGGACAATGGAAGCCTATTCGTGATGTTAACGAAGTAGATCCAATTGACGGTTACGATGTGATTTCGACTATAGATGTTTTTATACAAGATATCGCTCACCACGCTTTGTTGAAACAATTGGAAGATTACGAAGCAGATCATGGTTGTGTGGTCGTAATGGAAACGGAAACAGGATACATAAAAGCGATTTCAAATTTAGGAAGAGCAGAAGATGGTTCTTATTACGAGACAACAAATTATGCGGTTGCTGAATCTCACGAACCTGGATCGACTTTTAAACTAGTTGATTTGCTGGCGATTTTAGAAGATAAAGTGGCTGATACAAGTACAGTTTACGATAGCCATGGAGGAGAAATTAGATATTATGGAAGAGCTGTTCGTGATTCGCATAAAGGGGGTTATGGGAAAGTTACTTTGGCGCGCGGATTTGAGCTTTCGTCTAATACCGTAATGGTTCAGGCGGTTTACGAAAATTACAAAAGTAACCCTTCTAAGTTTGTAAATCATATCAATAATTTAGGCTTAAATAAACCATTGGGATTGCATTTTAAAGGAGAAGGAAGGCCTTATGTTCCACAGCCTGGAGACAAACATTGGTCGGGAACTACGCTTCCGTGGATGGCTTTTGGATATAACGTTTCGGTTACGCCAATGCAGACTTTAACTTTATATAATGCGGTTGCAAACAATGGGGTAATGGTAAAGCCACAGTTTGTGTCAGAAATTAAAGAATGGAACAAAACCATTAAAAAGTTTGATACAGAAGTAATGAATCCACAGGTTTGTTCGCCAGAAACACTTAAAAAGGTAAAAGCAGTTTTGGCAAATGTTGTGAAAAAAGGAACAGGTTCTAAGCTGTATTCAAAAGATTTTTCAATGGCAGGAAAAACAGGAACGGCTATGGTGAATTATGGTAACGCAGGAAGAGAAGGAATGTATTATGCGTCTTCTTTTGCGGGTTATTTTCCAGCTGATCATCCGAAATATTCATGTATTGTAGTGGTTCATAAGCCAAATACATCTCGAAATAATTATTACGGAGCAGATGTTGCAGGACCAGTTTTTAAAAGAATTGCTCAAAAGATTTTTACTGATGCGCCTTCAACAAATAAGATTAAAAAATTAGATACTAGGATTCCAAAACAGGAGGCTAGTTATGATAAATATACGGCTGAAGCTAATAAAAAGCTTAACCAGATTCCTAATTTAAAAGGAATGCCAGGAATGGATGCAATTGCTTTACTAGAAAATTTAGGTTTGAAAGTTAAAGTAAATGGAATGGGGAAAGTGAAGAATCAATCGATTCAAGCGGGTACCAGTATAAGTAAAAACACAACAATTGTATTAGAATTATCGTGAAAGTATTAAAAGACATATTATATAAAGTAGCTATTGAATCTGTGAAAGGTTCAACGGATATTGCTATTCAGAAAATTGAATTTGATTCTCGTAAAGTAGAAGCAAATGACATTTTCGTAGCAATTCGCGGTTCACTTTCTGATGGACACGATTATATCGAAAAAGCAATTCAGCTTGGAGCAAAAGCTATTATTTGTGATACGCTTCCTGAATATACGGCTAATGAAATAACTTATGTTCAAGTAAAAGACACTAACACCGCTTTGGCTTTTATGGCGGCTAATTATTTTGCAGATCCATCTGCAAAGTTAAAATTAGTTGGTGTAACAGGAACAAATGGAAAAACGACGATTGCATCATTATTATTTCAGTTATTTCAAAAAGCAGGCTTTAAGGTTGGATTATTATCAACTGTAAAAATCGTAGTAGATCAAACAGAATATCCAGCAACGCATACAACACCAGATTCTTTAACTATTAATCATTATTTGAATGAAATGGTTGAAGCGGGCGTTACACATTGTTTCATGGAAGTGAGTTCGCATGGAATTCACCAAAAACGTACAGAAGCTTTGCATTTTGTAGGCGGAATTTTCACGAACCTTTCTCACGATCACCTAGATTATCATCCAACTTTTGCTGAATATAGAGATGTTAAAAAGTCATTTTTTGATTCACTTCCAAAGTCAGCTTTCGTTCTGACAAACATTGATGATAAAAATGGATCAGTAATGCTGCAAAATACTGCAGCTAAAAAACTGACTTACGCTTTAAAATCTTATGCAGATTATAGAGCTCAGATTTTAGAAAGCCAATTGTCTGGATTGTTGTTGAAAATTAATGATAATGAAGTTTGGGTAAAACTGATTGGTACTTTCAACGCATACAATGTTTTAGCGATTTATGGAACCGCAGTAGAGCTCGGAATTGATAGTCTTGAAGCGTTGCGATTACTGTCTGATTTAGAAAGTGTTTCGGGTCGTTTTCAGTATATAGTATCGGATGGCGGAATTACGGCTGTTGTAGATTATGCGCATACGCCAGATGCTTTGGAAAATGTGTTGAAAACAATAAATGATATTCGTACAAAAAATGAACAGCTGATTACTGTAGTAGGTTGTGGAGGAAATCGTGATAAAACAAAACGTCCAATCATGGCAAAGATTGCTTCAGATTTAAGCGATAAAGCAGTTTTGACTTCGGATAATCCAAGAAATGAAGATCCTGAAGTTATTTTGGATGAAATGGAGCAGGGAGTTGAGCCTCACAACTATAAAAAAATGCTGCGAATTACGGATAGAAAACAGGCAATTAAAACCGCTTGTCAATTGGCTCAGCCTAAAGATATCATTTTAATTGCAGGAAAAGGGCATGAAACGTATCAGGAGATAAATGGTGTTCGCCATCATTTTGATGATATGGAAACGGTAAAAGAGATTTTAGAACAATTAAACAAATAACAAAATCAAAATTCCAAAACCCAATGTAGCATTGGATTTGGTTGCGAAGCTTCGGGATAAAAATTGGAATTTAATTCGAAACTGGAATTTTAAAAAAAAACAGAAAAAATATGCTGTACTATTTATTTGAATATTTTGATAAAACATTGGACATTCCTGGAACAGGAGTTTTCCAGTACATCACATTTAGATCAGCTTTGGCATTTATGCTTTCGTTGCTTCTGTCGACTATTTATGGTAAAAGAGTAATTAACTTTTTACGCCGTCAGCAAGTTGGAGAAACTGTACGTGAGCTTGGTCTTGCAGGTCAGAATGAAAAAGCCGGTACGCCAACAATGGGTGGATTAATTATCATTTTTGCAACCTTGGTTCCGGTTTTGTTATTTGCAAGATTGCATAACATTTATATCGTTTTACTAATTGTAACTACATTATGGATGGGAACAATTGGTTTTGTTGACGATTATATCAAGATATTCAAAAAAGACAAACAAGGTTTAAAAGGTATCTTTAAAGTAATTGGTCAAGTTGGTCTTGGAATTATAGTAGGAGCGGTTCTTTATTTTAACCCTGCTGTTACTGTAAGAACAGATACTGGGCGTACAGATGTATTTAAAGCCGCAGCAAATTCGACAATTATTGTGCCTGCAGGTGTTGAAGAAAAATCTACAGCAACGACTATTCCTTTCGTAAAAAACAATGAATTTGATTATGCTGAAGTATTGTCTTTTATGGGAGATGGATATGAGAAATGGGCTTGGTTAATTTTTATTCCAGTAGTTATTTTTATTATAACAGCGGTTTCAAATGGGGCTAATTTAACAGATGGAATCGATGGGCTCGCTGCAGGAACCTCGGCAATATCTGTCCTCGCGCTCGGGATTTTTACATTTGTTTCGGGTAATATCATTTTTTCGAATTATCTGAATATTATGTATATCCCCAATTCGGGAGAAATGACGGTCTTTATTTCAGCTTTTGTTGGAGCCTTGATCGGATTTCTTTGGTATAATTCTTATCCAGCGTCTGTATTTATGGGAGATACAGGAAGTTTGACTATTGGAGGGATTATTGCAGTTTTAGCTATTGCAGTTCGTAAAGAAATATTGATTGTTTTATTCTGTGGAATTTTCTTAGCAGAAAGTGCTTCAGTAATTATTCAGGTAACTTATTTTAAATATACTAAAAAACGTTTCGGTGAAGGACGAAGAATTTTCCTGATGTCGCCGCTTCACCATCATTATCAGAAAAAAGGGTATCACGAAAGTAAAATTGTAACCCGTTTCTGGATTGTTGCTGTAATGTTAGCCATTTTGTCAATCATTACCCTAAAATTAAGATAAATGAGATTAGTAGTTTTAGGTGGAGGAGAAAGCGGTGTAGGAACCGCGATCCTCGGTAAGAAACAAGGTTACGATGTTTTTGTATCCGATTTTGGGAAAATAAAAGAAAGCTATAAAGAAGTTCTTATCATTAATAAAATAGCCTGGGAAGAAGAGCAACATACAGAAGATTTAATTCTAAATGCAGATGTGGTTATGAAAAGCCCAGGAATTCCAGACAAATCTCCGATAGTAAAAAAGCTCATTGCCGCAGGAATAAAAGTGATTTCGGAAATTGAATTTGCGATTCCTTACACAGAAGCAATGACCATTGGAATTACGGGAAGTAATGGTAAAACAACCACCACAATGCTGACACATCACTTGCTGAAATATGCAGGATTAAATGTAGGATTGGGAGGAAATATTGGAAAAAGCTTCGCCTGGCAAGTAGCAGAAAATAAGTTTGATGCCTACGTTCTTGAATTAAGCAGTTTTCAGTTGGACGGAATAATAGATTACAGACCTGATATTGCCATTATAACGAATATCAGTCCGGACCATTTAGATCGATACGAATATAAATACGAAAATTATATCAATTCGAAGTTCCGAATAACAATGAACCAGACTGAAAATGATTATCTGATTTACGATGCAGATGATGAAGCAAGTACAGAATGGTTAAAGAAGAACAAAACAAAAGCAAAATTAATTCCTTTTTCATTGACGAAAAAATTTGATGAAGGGGCTTCTATAAATAACAACAAAATGGAAATAAAGATCAACCAAGAAGAGTTTACAATGGATACAGAACACATTGCGTTAGAAGGAAAACATAATATGAAAAACGCCATGGCAGCAAGCTCTGTAGCTAAATTGATGCAAATTAGAAATGCAACGATTCGTGAAAGTTTATCTAATTTCCAAGGGGTTGAACACCGTTTAGAAAAAGTATTAAAAATACAGAACGTTCAATATATCAATGATTCAAAAGCAACAAATGTAAATGCTACTTTCTTTGCTTTGGATAGTATGAATTCACCAACGGTATGGATTGTTGGAGGTGTTGATAAAGGAAACGATTACAACGAATTAATGTCGTTAGTACGTGAAAAAGTAAAAGCTATTATCTGTCTTGGAATCGATAACCGTAAAATTATTGATGCTTTTGGAAACGTTGTTGATATTATGGTTGAAGTAAATAATATGAATGATGCAGTAAAAACTGCTCAAAGATTAACAGAAAAAGGCGACGTGGTTTTGTTGTCTCCAGCCTGCGCAAGTTTCGATTTATTCGAAAACTACGAAGACAGAGGAAAACAATTTAAGCAAGCAGTACATAATTTATAATTTTAGATTTTAGAGTTTGGATTTTAGATTGTTCTAAAGTTTGAGATTTTAGATTTATAAATATTTAAGTTCTTTTTGATTGTATGACGACTGATGAAATGAAATTGAGAACAAAAAAGTTCTCATTAATGATAATTGAACTGGCAGAAAAAATGCCTAATACAAATGTAATTAGATCAATTACTAATCAAATAGTAAGAAGCGGAACATCAGTTGGCGCTAATTATCGAGCTGTATGCAGGGCAAGAAGTGATAGGGAATTTGTGGCTAAAATGAATATTGTTTTAGAAGAGGCAGATGAAACTCTGTTCTGGTTAGAAATCATAAAAGAAAAAATGTGGATTGCTAAATCTGAACTAGAAATAATTTGGAAAGAAGGAAATGAGCTGACAGCCATTTTTGTCAGCAGTTTAAAAACAGTAAATAATAGAATTAATAATAAAAATTGATAGGAAAGGTTTAGGGAGAAAAAATCTAAAATCTAAAATCAGAAATCTAAAATTGCACTCATGAAAGAGCTGGTAAACAAACTAAAAGGAGATAGGGTAATTTGGTCATTTGTGGCCTTATTGGCGTTGTTTTCGTTTATGCCTGTTTTTAGTGCAAGTAGTAATTTGGCTTATATTGGGCATGGTACAGGAAATACATTAGGATATTTAGTAAAACATCTGGCGCATATTTGTATCGGATTTTTAATTATTTACTGGGTGCATAGAGTTCCGTATCATTATTTTAGAGCAATTTCGAAGATTGCACTTCCAGTGGTTTGGATTTTACTGCTTTATACGCTTTTAAAAGGAACTGTTATCGCTGGTGCAAATGCTAGCCGTTGGATTCAGGTTCCTTTTATCGGAATTACGTTTCAGACATCAACATTGGCATCTATTGTTTTGTTTATTTATGTAGCGCGCTATTTGTCAAAGACTAAAGAAGAAAATGAGCCTTTTCAAACATCATTGATTCAACTTTGGGTTCCAGTATTTATCACATTAGTATTAATTCTTCCAGCAAACTTTTCGACTACGGCGTTAATTTTTGCAATGGTTTTGATGCTGACATTTATTGGTAAATATCCATTAAAATATATTGCTTTTATTATTGGTTCAGGAGTTGCGATGTTGGCATTTTTCCTTTTAGTGGCAAAAGCTTTTCCTGATTCAAGATTCTTTAGCAGGGTTTCAACTTGGGAAAGTCGAATTACAAATTTTACAACAGACAAACCAGACGAAGATGACTATCAGATTGAGAAAGCAAAAATTGCAATTGCATCTGGAAAATTAGGAGGATTAGGTCCAGGAAAAAGTGTTCAGAAGAACTTTTTGCCGCAATCTTCTTCCGATTTTATTTATGCTATCATCGTTGAAGAATACGGTTTAGTTGGAGGGGTTTCAATTGTTATTTTGTATTTGTTGCTATTGTTTCGATTTGTAATTGCTTCTCACAAAGCACCTACAATATTTGGGAAATTAGTTGTCGTCGGTGTTGGGTTTCCCATGATATTTCAAGCAATGATCAATATGGCGGTTGCGGTAGAATTATTGCCAGTTACAGGGCAGACACTTCCATTGATAAGTAGTGGGGGAAGTTCGATCTGGATGACTTGTCTTGGACTTGGAATTATAATTAGTGTAACGAGAAAAGAAGAAGAAATTGCAGAGGATAAACTTGAGAGAGAAAAACGTAAAGAAGCCTTACAGCGATTAATAGATAAAGAAATGGCGGAAGAGGATTTGCCTGCAGACGAAATATATGAAGAAGAGGCAATGTATTCGATAGAAGACAATTCTAGAAATCCGATGAATGCGGTTTTAAACAAATAAGATTAGAATATAAAAATTTTTAAAAAAGTTGTAATTTTTAGAAAGATGACAAAGTATAAATTCATACTTAGCGGAGGAGGAACAGGAGGGCATATCTATCCTGCGATTGCAATTGCAAATGAATTAAAATTACAATTTCCTGATGCAGAATTTCTTTTTGTAGGCGCCAAAGATAAAATGGAAATGCAAAAAGTGCCTCAGGCAGGTTACGAAATAAAAGGTCTTTGGATTGCTGGTTTGCAGCGAAAATTGACCTTACAAAATTTGATGTTTCCGCTTAAACTGGCAAGCAGTTTATTAGAATCGAAAAGAATAATTAAAAAGTTCAAGCCTAATGTTGTAATTGGTACAGGTGGTTTTGCCAGCGGACCTTTATTGCAAGCGGCAGGTTCAACAGGAATTCCAACAGTGGTTCAGGAGCAGAATTCTTATCCAGGAATTACAAACAAATTGTTGAGCAAGAAAGCAAATTCAATTTGTGTGGCTTATGAAAATTTAGAGCGTTTTTTTCCAAAAGAAAAAATTGTTTTAACAGGAAATCCAGTTCGTCAGGATTTGATTGATATTGAAAGCAAACGTGACGAAGCAATTGCTTTTTATGATTTAGATCCGAATAAGAAAACATTATTGGTTTTAGGAGGGAGTTTAGGAGCAAGACGAATCAATCAGTTAATTGAGAAAGAATTGCAAAATTTCCTTTCGCAAAATGTTCAGGTAATCTGGCAATGCGGAAAACTGTATTTTGAAGATTATAAAAAATACAATCAGCCGAATGTAAAAGTGGTTGATTTTATTGAAAGAATGGATTTTGTTTACGCAGCATCAGATGTCATAATTTCACGTGCAGGTGCTTCATCAGTGTCAGAATTGTGCATTGTTGGAAAGCCAGTGATTTTTATTCCGTCACCTAATGTAGCTGAGGATCACCAAACTAAAAACGCACAAGCCATTGTTGATGCTAAAGGCGCCATTTTGTTGAAAGAATCTGAGCTTGACAGTCAGTTTAGCATTGTTTTTGAAGCGCTGCTGAAAGATTCTGGAAAACAGAAACAATTAAGTGATAACATTGAAAAACTAGCAAAACCAAGAGCTACACAAGATATTGTAGCAGAGATTGTAAAGTTAATTCGATAAGCTGTAAGCTTTAAGCTTTATAACTGTTGTCTAAAGCAAAAAAGAATCAAATAATAAAGGGCAAAGTTAGAAAAGACCTAAAGCTTAAAGCAAAAAAAGAAAATAAAAATGAATTTAAATCAAATACAAAACGTTTATTTTATTGGTATCGGAGGAATCGGAATGAGTGCTCTGGCTCGTTATTTCAAGTTTATTGGGAAACAAGTTTCAGGTTACGACAAAACTCCTTCTATGCTAACTAATGAATTGATTGAGAGTGGTATTGATATTCATTTTGAAGACAATATTAATTTAATTCCGAGTGATTATTATGTAGAGAATACATTGGTAATTTATACGCCAGCGGTTCCAAAAACACATTCAGAATGGAATTATTTTATTGAAAGAAATTATGTGGTTAAAAAAAGAGCTGAAGTTCTTGGAATTATAAGTAAAGACACTTTTTGTTTTGCAGTGGCAGGAACCCATGGAAAAACAACAACATCTAGTATTCTGGGGCATATTTTGTTTCAAAGCGGTGCCGATGTAACGGCTTTTATTGGTGGAATTGTAGAGAATTATAATTCAAACTTGATAGGAAGCGGAAAAACTGTAACGGTTGTAGAAGCAGATGAATTTGACAGATCGTTTTTGCATTTACGTCCAGACATTGCTTGTGTAACTTCTATGGATGCGGATCACTTGGATATTTATGGAACTAGTGATGCAATTCAAGCTTCATTTAGAGAATTTGCTTCTAAAGTAGAAGATAAAAATAATCTCTTTATAACCAAAGAATTGCTTTTAGATGGTGTTCAATGCGCTATAAATGAGGATGCTGTATATAAGGCTTTTAATGTTCGTATTGAAGATGGGGCTTATGTTTTTGATGTGCAGACGCCATCAGAAATTATGAAGGACTTACGATTCGGACTGCCTGGAAAACACAATTTAATGAATGGATTGATGGCTATTGCGATGGCTAAAACTTATGGCACCCCGACCGATTCTATTGCAAAAGCCATTGCTTCATTCAACGGAATTAGAAGACGTTTTTCATATCAAATTAAGAGCGAAAATTTAGTATATATTGATGATTATGCGCATCATCCAACAGAAATAAATGCTGTTCATCAGGCAGTTAGAGAGTTGTATCCAGGACGTAAAGTTTTGGCAATTTTCCAGCCGCATTTGTTTAGCAGAACAAGAGACTTTATTGACGAATTTGCGGCAAGTTTATCGCAGTTTGATGAAGTGTTTTTGATGGATATTTACCCTGCTAGAGAGCTTCCGATGGAAGGAGTGACTTCTGAGTGGCTTTTAGGTAAAATGACAAATTCGAACAAAAAGATTGTTGCAAAACAAGATTTATTAGGTGAAATTAAAGCCAGTGATGCACCTATTATTGTAACAATTGGAGCTGGTGATCTGGGAGAGATGGTTCCGTCAATTAAAAAGGTTTTAAATGAAAATATTTAATTGGGCAAATATTAGATTAGTACTTATTTTCGGACTGGTTTTGTTTCTGTATTCTTTCGCTAAGCACCGAAATGGCGATCGAAAATTGAAAAAATCTGTGGTCGTTTTTGTAGGAGAAAATACGCTTTTTGTGAAGCCAGAGACGGTTAATAAATTGTTGATAGAAAATAGAAGAGACGCTTCCAGTATTAGAAAAGATGAACTAGATTTGAATAAGATAGAGAAAACCCTCGATACGCAAGAGATGATTGAGAAGTCAAATGTTTTTGTAAGTATTGATGGAGTTCTAAAAGCAGTAGTAAAACAGAAGACGCCCATAGCAAGAGTTTATGACGGCGCTGCTTCTTTTTATATTGACTATGAGGGAAATAAAATGCCCTTATCGGACAATTTCACTGCGCGAGTTCCTCTTGTTTCAGGGGCAATAAATGAAAAAAATAACGAAGATTTAGCAGCCTTATTTCGCACAATTTATGACGATGCGTTTTTGAAAAAAAACATCATTGCTGTAGAGATTATGCCGAATGGAAGCTTAAAAATGTTTAATCGTAACTATGATTACTTCATAGATTTTGGCAGAACGATGAATGTTGATAAGAAATTTAGAAACTATAAAGCCTTTTTTCAAAAAGCAGTTTTAGATAGTTCGTTATACAAATACAAAAAAATTGACCTTAGGTTTACGGAACAAGTAGTTTGCACTAAATAATAGAAAATGGAAAAAGATAATATTGCAGTAGGTCTAGATATTGGAACAACCAAAATCGTTGCCATGATTGGCAAAAAAAATGAATATGGTAAGTTGGAGATTTTGGGCATTGGCAAATCCAAAAGTTTGGGTGTTGCCAGAGGAGTAGTAAACAACATTACGCAGACGATTCAATCGATACAGCAAGCGATAGTCGAAGCAGAAAATAATTCAGGATACAAAATTAAAGATGTGGTTGTGGGTATTGCCGGACAACACATCAGAAGTATTCAGCATACGGATTACATCAGTAGAAATAATCCAGAAGAAGTAATTGGCGAAAAAGATATTCAGCTTCTAATCGATCAGGTAAACAAACTGGCGATGTTACCAGGAGAGGAAATTATTCACGTTTTGCCTCAAGAGTTCAAAATTGACGGACAGTCTGAAATTAAAGAGCCAATCGGAATGTATGGCGGAAGATTAGAATCTAGTTTTCACGTTGTAGTTGGACAGGCATCTTCAATCAGAAATGTGGGAAGATGTATTCAGAGTTCAGGAATAGAGTTGTCTGGATTGACACTAGAACCATTAGCTTCGGCAGATGCTGTTTTGAGTCAGGAAGAAAAAGAAGCTGGTGTTGCACTTATCGATATTGGTGGTGGAACAACAGATTTAGCCATTTTTAAAGACGGTATCATTCGTCATACGGCTGTAATTCCTTTTGGAGGAAATGTAATTACAGATGATATTAAAGAAGGCTGTTCAATTATCGAAAAACAAGCTGAACTTTTAAAAATAAAATTTGGATCTGCTTGGCCAGGCGAAAATAAAGATAACGAGATCGTTTCTATTCCAGGTTTAAGAGGAAGAGAGCCTAAAGAAATTTCGCTTAAAAACTTATCTAAAATTATCCACGCAAGAGTTGTGGAAATTGTAGAACAAGTTTTTGCAGAAATTAAAGCGTATGGACACGAAGATCCTCGTAAAAAATTAATCGCTGGAATTGTTTTAACAGGTGGCGGTGCACAATTAAAGCACATTAAACAGCTGGTAGAATATATTACAGGAATGGATACAAGAATTGGTTATCCGAACGAGCATTTGGCAGGAAACTCTGGAGAAGAAATCTCTAGCCCGTTATATGCAACTGCAGTAGGATTGGTAATGAACAGTATCGAAAACAGTTCGCAAAGCGCTGTTAGAATGGAAATGGTGCAAGAGCAACCAAAAATTGTTTATAGAACTGCTCCACCAGTACAGCGATACGAAGTTGAAGAAAACTACGTTGAAAGAGTAGAAACTATTGATGAGCCTGAAGAAGTTGTAAGTCAGAAGGCACCTAAAAATGAATCTACTGAAACCAAAATAAGAAGATCATTTTTTGATCGATATGTCGACAAAATCAAAGAATTTTTAGACAACGCAGAATAATAAAAAGAGAAGGATTATTTCTTGCCCCAAGTCAAGAAGTAAAAAATGTACTTAATAAGAATTTCAAAAAACCAAAAAGATGATGAGCAACTCAGAATTTGGAAGTATTTCATTTGATTTACCAAAAAATCAATCAAATGTAATCAAAGTAATAGGTGTAGGTGGAGGCGGAAGTAACGCAATTAACCACATGTTCAAACAAGGTATTAAAGGCGTAGATTTTATCGTTTGTAATACCGATTCGCAAGCGCTTCAAAATAGTTCAGTACCCAATAAAATTCAGTTAGGAGTTAATTTAACTGAAGGATTAGGAGCTGGAGCAAATCCAGACGTTGGACAGCAGTCGGCAATTGAAAGTATTTCGGATATTGAAAAAATGTTGGACCGTGGTACTAAGATGGTGTTCATTACTGCCGGTATGGGTGGTGGAACAGGAACTGGTGCGGCTCCAGTAATTGCGCAATTAGCAAAAGAAAGAGAAATATTGACAGTTGGTATCGTGACCATTCCGTTTCAGTTTGAAGGGAAAGTACGTCAGGAGCAAGCTATTATTGGAATTGAGAAATTGCGCAAGCAAGTCGATTCTTTAATTGTAATCAACAATAATAAATTAAGAGAAGTATACGGAAATCTAGGTTTTAAAGCTGGATTCTCGAAGGCGGATGAAGTTTTGGCAACAGCCTCTAGAGGTATTGCTGAAGTAATTACGCACCACTATACTCAGAATATCGATTTACGTGACGCGAAAACTGTTTTGGCTAACAGTGGGACTGCTATAATGGGGTCTTCTGTAGCGGAAGGCGAAAACAGAGCTAAAGATGCTATCGTTTCGGCTTTGGATTCTCCATTGTTGAATGATAATAAAATTACAGGTGCCAAAAACGTATTGTTGCTTATCGTTTCTGGAACTAATGAGATTACTCTGGACGAAATTGGAGAAATCAACGATCACATCCAAGCTGAAGCGGGTTACAATGCAAACATTATCATGGGAGTTGGTGAAGACGAAAGTCTTGGCGAAGCTATTGCAGTAACTATTATCGCAACAGGTTTTGATGTAGAACAGCAAAATGAAATTGTAAATACAGAACCAAAGAAAATCATTCATACGTTAGAAGATGAGCAAAGAAGTGTTCATAATCTAACAAATAAACCGCTTGCATCTTTTGATTTAACTGTGGATACACCAACAGCAAAAGTGGAAGATAAAGTAGTGTTTGATTTAATTGATGACGACGAAACTTTTACTCCAACTCCAGTTCAAGCTGTTGCTCCAGCTATCAATCAGGAAGAGTTAGTGGTTATGTCTGAGTTTATCAAAAATCTGGATGTAACTTTCGAAATTGTTTCGCCAATTACAGATATCGATTTTACAATCTCTGCTCCTGAAACACCAGCAGCAAGAGAAGTGCAACAGCCGCAAGTACAGCAGCCGCCAGTGCAACAGCAAAGAGTTTTTGAAAGAGAAGAGCAAACTACTTTTTCTTTTGATCTTCCTTTGTTTAAGCAAGAACCTATAAAAAGAGAACCAGTTGTTGAAGATAACAGAGTTTTATTTGAATTGACAAATGAAACTCGTGATATTAAAGTAAACGATCCAGTACAATTTGTTCCTGTAACTGAAGTTTCTGATAACGGAATAATTAAGTATTCTCTAGAAGAATATATGGAAGTTGAAAACGATTTATTAGCTTCTAAACCAGTTGAAAAAGTAGTTGAAGATACAATTCCAGAGGAATTAAACATTACGTTGAAACCGAGACCAGATTTTGCTAGCCAACCTGATTTCGCTACAACTTCTGAAGTTTCTCCTTTAGAATTAACTATTGAAGAAACATTACATTTAAGAGCTGAAGAAAGAAGAAAGAAACTAAAAGAGTTTAACTATAAATTTCATAACAATGTTTCTAGAATTGATGAGTTGGAAAAAGAGCCAGCTTATAAAAGATTAGGAATAGATTTATCGAATTCACAGTCTAACAATACAAATTCTAGAATTTCTGTTGGAACAGATAGTAACAACGATTTGCAATTACGTTCAAACAATTCATTTTTGCACGATAACGTAGATTAATTTTACAATCATAATATTTGGTAACCCGAAAATTGGATTTAATTTTCGGGTTATTTTTTTTATCTTCGCACAGAATTTCAAAATTTGACTCCTTAAATAGGTTTTTAAAGTGAATCTTATTGTTACTTTGAATAGAGTCGAGAAAAAATTCCAAATTAATATATCAATTAATAGGCTTTGGCTTATTTAAAATAAAACATAAACATGAGTTTACAAACACAAATAATGGACGAGATCAAAACGGCCATGAAAGCAAAAGATACAGTAGCTTTAGAGGCTTTAAGAGCTGTTAAATCAGAATTGTTATTGGCTTCAACAGCTTCTGGATCTAAAGAAGATTTATCTGAAGATGAAGAGATTAAATTACTTCAGAGATTGGTTAAAACTCGTAAAGAAAGCGCAAGAATCTTTACAGAGCAAAACCGTCCAGATTTAGCTGAACCAGAATTGGCTCAAGTTGCGGTAATCGAGAAGTTTTTACCAGCTCAGTTAAGCGAAGAAGAAGTAGAAGCTGTAATAGCAAAAATTATTGCAGAAACAGGTGCTTCTGGAATCGCTTCAATGGGTAAAGTAATGGGATTAGCATCTGCTCAATTAGGAGGAACTGCTGAAGGAAAAACCATTTCTACAATTGTAAAGAAACTATTATCATAAATAATAATTTTAGATTTTAGAATGTAGATTTTAGATTCCAATCAGTAATCTAAAATCTATAATCTGAAATCATAAATAAACTGACCTCGTAGTTCAACTGGATAGAATATCAGATTTCGGCTCTGAGGGTTGGGGGTTCGAACCCCTCCGGGGTCACTATAAAAAATGAAAGCCTGTAAAGTATTATTTTACAGGCTTTTTTATGGTTCGAAAATTTTCATTATTTTCTTCTATATCTTGAAAGGGTCTATATTTAAAGGAGTTATTGGTTCGAACTCCATTATGGATTTATTTTTACATTAATTATACAGATAATATAATTTTTAAATTCGCCTCCAGCTTATTTCAAATTCAAAATCATGACTAACGTATAGTAGTTGTTTTGGTGTGTAGTTATGTAGTTCTTTCTTTTAATATTTTGTCAAAATCTGTTCCCACTTTATCAATCAGCCCCGAAAAATGGCAAAAATAAAGTTCGCCGTTTTTATCATTTTCTTTTATGGCAATTATACCATCGTCAAATTCCGCTAAATGAAAATAATCTCCATCATCTAATCCCGTTCTCTGTATTTCAGAGATTCCTGAAATTCGAAATTCCTGAAATTCCAAGCCCTCGGTTTGCTCAATGATTTGTATGTAACCATGTGGAAGGAATGATTCAATTTTCCGTTTAAATATCTCAATTTGCTGTGGAATTAACGGATTATATGCAGTTTTAATTGGTTTCACTTTTGCAATCTCTCCAATCACGCCATCAAAATTTGGAATCGTCTTGAATTCTGTTTTTTTTATACTAATTACAACTTTCTCATTTGGATCATTGTTGATCTTTTTACTAATTACTTCAATATTGTCTGTTTTTTGAATTCGCTTGGGATTGGGGCTTATTTTCCATCCCCAAATCCTACCGTCATAACTATCAAATTCAATGCTGTATTTTTCTTTGTTTACTTTAAATCTAATCGTTGCAATTTTACAATCGTCTTGTCTTGAGTATTTTAGGTCAGGCGACATTTTTTTATCTCCATATAGTTCTATTGACATACTCTTCTCCCAGTACTGCCTCCATTTACGCTTATTTTCGAAGTATTCAATTTGCTTCTTGATTTTTCCAGCTAAATCAGCATCAAACATAGATGTAAAAAGATCCAAAAGTTTTTTTTCGAGTTTCGTATAACCTTTTTTATTGAATTTTGGTCTGCGGATTTGAATTAAAATAAATGCTAGCCCAAAATACAAAATTATTAATCCTGTAATTATACTTAATAATATTATGAGTATTTCCATTGTTTAGTGTTTCGGTTCTTTTCTATGCACCACAACGCCTTGGTATTAAAGGGGGGCAAAATGAAGCCCATTCTTGAAATTTTGGTTTTAAATCTTTTCGAGCACCAAATTAAATTTAATAGAGCATAATCTCTCATCTATCGATGTATCATTTCAGTTTTTAGAGACTGCTTTCAGTTTCTTCTTGCAAATTATTTATAAAATCTTCAAAGCTATTAGCGACTAATTCAAAAGCATCTTTTTTTGTTTTCCACTCTATTTCCATTTGGTATAATAATATTTTATCAATTGATTCATCATCAAATGATATACAAAAAACCCAGCCTCCATTATCTATTGCAAAAGGTAGTTTTTTTCCCAAACCTTGTTCTTTGAATTCTTTTACAAAATCGTACATCATCTTATAAGTTATAAATTGTGAAATTTCAAACAACTTTCCATCACTATTTATATACTTATTTTCCTTTACTGACAAATCTGCATATTCTGAAATAAAATCTTTAATATTATCAGGAATTTTTATACCGACTTCATTTTCAATTCTACGGAATTGATGCGGTAAAAAGCGATCATTTAGAGTTAACTTCCTCATAGTTTTTTTTGCTTGTACTTTTTCATTTAATGGATTATTTCCACGGCAGTTTTTTTAGATCAATGATGCAGCTAATATCATTCTTAAATTCGTTTTATTAGCTACGAATTGGCTGCAATTCTAGTTGTTAATTTGATTATTTCTTAAAGTATAAGTTACCAAGTTTTTTATATTCTGATGGGTGTTATTATATTTTTTCTTCTCCAATTCAAAGTTCAATTTTTTTAATATTGATACAGAATTAATATTGTCAGAAGACGGAAAAGCAGTTATTATTTTTGCTTTGATTTTTTCAAATGTATATTCTACAATTTTTTTGATTGCTTCGGTCATTATGCCTTTACTTTGAAATTCACTCAACATTTCATATCCTATTTCTACAATTTCATTTTCTACATCAAAATTCCATAAACAAATTGAACCCATTAGATTATTATTTCCTTTTTCCGTTATAACCCAATAAATGCATTCATTTTTCGCTATTAAATTTTGCATTTTAATTATGTATTCTTCTGCTTTTTTTAAGCTCGAGGAATTCTCTCTTCCAACAAAAGCATTTACAATTGCATCAGAATGTAATTTATGGATTAAGACAACATCAGTGTTTTCAATATTTCTTAATGTTAATCTTTCGGTTATTAGTGTCGGAAAATCTTTAAAATCCAATTCCATTCTGTAATTTTTTTGATTAAAATTTTATGTGAAATTTTAGCTTTTGCTTGCCGTTAACGGGAATATGCTACTGATAACATAAGACAGCTCAGCCCCAAATTGGATGGATATGTTTTATAGATTTCAGGGTTTGCTTTTTATCAAATATAAAATTAATTACTTCAATTTGATTTGTCTATGTTTCAGTTTTGGCTCGTTGGATTATTTTTTAGAATTTTTAATGATGTAATAAACCGAAAACGCAAAAACTACAAAATATATAACTGCCAATGCGGGATTTTCAAATTTTAGACTTTTAAAATCAAATTGTTTGTATAAAGTTACGCCTAAAATGATCGCAATAATCCAAAAAACAAATGTGATAGGTTTTTTATTTTCCATGGTTTTAAGTTTTTAAAGTTAATTTTAATGCCAATTAGTTGCCATCGTATATGATAACACTTTGAAGTCCTAGTTTTTCTAAATCTACTTCGATATTTATATTTTGATTTTCTGCCAGTTTTAAGATTGATTCTCGCATATTCGTTCCAGAAACAACTCCAAAATCATTTTCAATGGCAATTTCTATAAATTTCAAAAAATCATTGAAATATTCTTTGGAATTAGTTGGAACTAAATTAGAACGGTCTAGCCACAATAATTTTAAGTCTTCGTTTGTAATCCAGTTCATGATTCCCGAACCGTAAGAGTGGGTAAATCCGCATGGTGAATTGTCTATTTGCGAAATAATTGCTTCTGCTACAGATTTTGGTTTTGCACCAACATTTCCAGAAAAAATTCTACGTCCTAAAATGAGATGCGGATTAAATGCAGCACATTCCGAAAACATTATTAACGTTAGTACCGTCGCAAGATCATCAGCTGCGGTTCCATTTTGTTTGTAGAATTCGTCTGTATCTTTTAGCATCTTCTGCATGAATGTTTGATATTCTTCGTCTGGTTTTTTCTTCCGGGTTTCTATCTCATAGAGAAGTTTATGAGTTTTAAAATCTTCGTCAAAAAATTGACAATATTCCAAGACAGAAGTGATTCTTTTATCATTGTCAGAATTATGAAACAAAAGATAGTTGCCTAATTTTGAATCAAAGTATTTTTTAAGCAAATTTCCTTTGCCTGTAAGATCAGGAACTACTTTTTCATAAAAGTGTTTGTCACTAAAAAAATGTAAGGTATTCCAATCTCCCATTATAATTTTTTTTTACAATTTACTCTGTTCCGCACGTAAAATATCAAAAATACTCTCACTCTTAAAGTTCTCTAGAAACAAATTGATTAGAGGAACAGTTGGGCTTTTTGGATATTTTTTTAAGAAACGATTAAACTCCTGAATGTTTTCTGGATAAATATATTTTTCATCTGAAGACCTTTCGGCTGTTGGCGTATTGTCTTGGCCCACCAGATAATCCATTTGATAATTTTTGTATTCCTCTTTTACAGAAGCAATTAATTTTGAATTAGGGTATTTGGTCATAAAATTTTCCCACGAAATGATTCGATCGCCCAAATCTTTAAAAGAGATTACTAGTCCTGCATCTGCAGAATATAGCGACTTGTTTTCTTCGCTTTTTAAGTACAAATAATCTTTGTAATCATCTGTGACATAGTTTTTGAAAATCTTATAATAGAAATCATTTAGAGGCTCAATTTCAACATATCCTTCTCCTATTTCCCAATATTGCACTTGATGTTTTGAAAGCTTTTCACCTAAAAGTTTAACCGCTTTTTTATCGGCTTCATCATCATTATAAAACTTATCTAATACTCCAGATTCTTTTGCGGCTATCTGTTGCAATAAAGTACTGTTTTCTTCAAAATATTTTTCATACAATGCATTGGCAGCTTCTTTATTGGATAATGATTTTAATTGGAGAACCAGTTCGTTTTTGTTTTTAGAAAATTGTTCTAATAAGTTAGAATCTGATTGTTTTATTTTTGCAGCATCTTCAACTTTAATACTGTCTTTTTTTATTTCTGTTTTTCCAGAAACGCTTTCATTAGCTGTTTGTTTGCAAGAAGAAAGTAAAATTACAGAAGTAATAGCGATAATGAATTTTCTCATTTTATGGCTGAATTTTTTTTGTAATGTTTTTTAATAAAAAAGGACAAAAAGATAAAACTCTTCTTTGCCCTTTAATTTTTTTAGAAATGAATTAGATTGAAGAAAATTACAAAGACTTAAACTCGCCCGAGCCCTTAAAATCTTTAAATTCTGAGTATACTTCTAAACCAAGAAGTATCCATTTTCTAGTTCCTCCAACCTCATATTGAAAGGTGTTTTTCTTTTCTGTTTTATTTATAATAATGTATTGTGTCGACCATGATGTACCACAAACAAATCCAATTCTTCGAATCATTGCTGAACTAGCATTTTCGCCATTAGAAATAACGTATAATTCGATATTTGAAAAGAAATCCCCTTCAAGAATAATATTTGAAAAATAGTTGTTGTGATTTAAAGACTGTGTTTTGGTTTCCCTATTTTCAAATTCAAATTTTTTATCTTTTTCTTCGTTGCTTGGTCTTGTGATAAAAGATAAAGCAAAAAAAGAAAAAAGAATCGCAGCTGAAAGGCTAATTTTTTTGCGAATTTCTGAAGCCGTTTTTATGCAAAAAATGGCAAGCCCTAAAAATAGTACAATGTTTATTATCGCCCAGATTAACTGTATCATGAATTTAGTTTTGGTATATCAAATGTACATTTTATTTTAAAAATAAGAGAATACTTATTTTAATTGTTCATCAATAATTGCTGCGATGTCGGTATTTGAATAGTCGTAAGCCAGAATAGTTCCGTTTTTGTCAATAACAATTCGCGTTGGGATGCCGTTTACTTTGTAATTGGCAACTACTTCTGTTTTTGAATCAAAAACAACGTTAAAGTCAAATTTTTTATCCGCTATATAAGAAGATACTTTTTTAAATATATCTTCTTCTTTGCCATTTTTCCAAATGTAGCATACAAAACATTTGCTTTAACATTGTCTTCTATAACAAGACCTTGAGGAGGTTCGTAAATATAGGTGTTGGGTTTGCCTACATTGAATAGTTTTATTTCTTAGAAAATAAATTCTCTACAACCCAAGCTGGGCCAATCAATAAAAACTGAAGATCTTTAAGGAATGAAGGTTTTTTTCCTTCGATATTATGCCCATAAAATTGTCCAATCCAGGCCAAAGCAAAAACACTAAGCGAGAAGATCCATAGCGGAACAAATTGCGAGATATAATAATTGACAATTAGGCAAAGCAGAGAAAAAATGGCAATTTTAGCAGCCATTGCAATGGATAATCGGATGTAAAAAACGAGAACAAAAAGCAAAACGAGAAATGCCCAATTTTCAACAATAGGCATGTTTAATTGTAATGCATTGGATATTATCGTACTCGGAATACTCATAAGTAAACCAACAATCGAAAAGTAAATAGCAGGGACACAAATATAATGTATCGCTTTGTTTTTTGGGTTCTGATGACTTACGGCATATTCTGCAAACCATTGATCTAATGTTCTCATTTTTGTGGTTTTAAGGTTAGATGCGTAAATCTAATGAAATTTCTTTTAGGTTTTACTGTGCTGTATTTTCATTATTTCATCGACAATAGCAATGGCTTTTTCTAATGTAATTCCGTTTTCTTGATCTATCGTCAAAGGATGATTTTCTTCGATCATTTTTATTTCTGGAATTAGTCCTAAACCTTGTTCAATTGCAATCGATTTTAAAGATAAAGTTTTGCCATAGGTAGGCACGTTGGTCTGCATCCAGCCAAAATAAGGTTCTTGATTTACTCGGTTTGGATCTTCCCATAAATCCATTCGTAAACAAAAATTATCTTCACTTATTGTAGTCCATACATTAAAAACCAAATCTTCATGATAATCTATAATCGGAATAGTTAATCTGCCACGATGAAAAAAATGTTCTTCATCAATGTAATACCAGCTTCCTCCGTATTCAATTCTTTGTTCTCTTTCTTCGGGCGGAATGTTAAAATAATAAGCAGGAAATTCATTTCCAAAACACAAAGGCATTTCATCAAAAACCTCTCCGCAGCAAGAACATTTGTAGGTATACATTTTTTAATTTTTTAAAGAATCAACTTTTTGGTTATACTGAAAAACATTATCCCATAATTCGTCAATGGCAACAAGTGCTTCATGGAGCCGAATGACATTCCATTTTCCGTTAGTTTCTATTCCTAAACCAATGCTTTTTAATTTTAATAAAGCATCGTTTACATCAAAATCCAAATCGGTATTTAGTTTGGTTTTAAACCAAGATTCTATTTGATTGTCTAGCTCTTCGGCGGTTAAAGATTTTTCACTTTCGTGCAAAAAAGTATAAGCGAGAATCGTTTCTTTTAAAGCTTCTTCTTCAGAAGAGTTTAATAAAGAATAGAAAGCCCCGCTGTTGTTTCCGACATTCTTAAAATACAAGCTGTCTGAAAGTGTTTTAGAATATCGGATTTTTTTGTTTATAAAATTGTTGTATTGACGGAAACAGTATGCTCCTAAAATTCCAAGCGCAATTAAACCTTGATTTAAAGAAGTTTTACTGTTTAAGAGATCGATTGTTTCGCCTGTTTGATAAGCTTCGTACATATTAATTAGAGCAGGAATCACTTTGGCACTTAATAGAGAAAGCCCACCAAAAACACCCGGAACCCAAAGCAATAGTTTATCCTTCAAAGACATTTTCGGAATGGCATTTGGAAAAACCGTTTCGAGATCATTCTTAGGAACACGTTTAAAGATCTTTAATGCAATAGAACCTGGATCGATTGGCATTTTGCCCAATTTGACTTTCTTTTCTTTAAGGTAATCTGCATCGCTGTAATTTAGGTAAATAAGAACACGATCGTAATATTCAATCTCAACTTCTTTAGTCCAGAAAAAATATTTTTTGACTTTTTCTTTTGCTTTATGATGCCCGCGCGCGTAGAGTTCAAAATCTTTAAAAGCATTAAAATCAATAGCAAGATTCAGACCCACCAAATCAGATTCGTTAAAGGCTTCGTCTAATGCTGCCTGATTGATTCTGTAGTAATTGCCACGCTCTAAAACTTTAAGAAGTGTTTCTTTAAAAACAGGAAAACTGCTTTTATTGATAAATTGCTCCCGTTCTTTTTCACTTAAATCTGGATCATAAAGTGCATAATGCTGTTTTAGATTTCGATTAAGATTAAAAGATTCGTAATGATAATAATGTTCGATGATTTCGAACAATTTCTTAAAATCGCTAGCCTTTTCTGGATTTTCGGCAAAAGCTGAAATTTGCTGTTCCAGTAAGAATTCTTTATTGAATGGAATATAATGTTCTCTAGTCATTTGGACTTTAATTTCGTGGCATTTACAGAACGCAAAAGTACTGCTTTTTTTTTAGGCGCAAAGAGGCAAAGAGACAGAGAACCTACCGTTCCTCAGGATGGCAAACAAAAAAAAGTGAAATTTCCAATCGGTACCAGCGATTTGAAATCCCACTTTCTGTTCCAAAAAAAAAGTGACAAAAAATTAAGAAGCTTTCTCCAAAGCTTTTTAGAAACTAAAAATTATTTACTACAAAATTACCACTAAATAAAATGGTGGCTATAGGTGTTTTTACCTGTTTTTGTAAACGGTTGTAGATTTTGAGTAGCTGAGCCGCAAATGTTATTCTATTACCGTTTTCTTTAGTTCGATTACGCCTTGAATGTATTTTATTAATTCTTCTTTGGTTACAGCAAAAGGAGCTTTTTCTGCCTCGAATTTTAAATACAAATTGGCAATGCTTTCGGCATCAAGATTTTCAGTAAGGTGATGATGTTCTGAATATTGTATAAGATGATCTACAAAAAGTTCACGTAGTTTTCCTTTTTCGACAGTTTCAGGATCGCCTTCTTTTATTTTTTCGATTACAGATTCTGGTAAATCGATTGTGAGATACATACAATCGACAGAAACTTTTGAAAGCATTTCTTTTGGGACTCTTCCTGTTGCATCGCAATAGGCGCATGGTGCAGGAACCCATTTCAATTGTCGGTTTAAACGGCGGATATCATCCCAATCAACAAATCTTTTTCCAAGGCATCTTGGACATTTTACAGTAGATCTTTTAAAAAGATTAAAAATGGACATTGGTTCTTAAATAGCTTAAGGGGTTGGTTTGCGGCGAATTTAAAGAATTAAGTAGGAAAAGTTGCTTTAATCTATACTTTTTTTAAGAAAAGAATTAACAAAATTGCAAATTTGTATATTTTGAGAGACGATTAGAAGTAGAAAAAAAATAGTTTCGGTAACAATATTAGGCGATGACAAAAACGAAAGAAATCATTTTTTGTTTTCAATTAAAATAAGATGATATGGTTATTAAACAAAAACGACATTAAAAATATAGAAAAAATCTCACTTTATTTCTTGTAAATTTGATAGAAAGTTCATTAAAGAAAATAATAATTACATATGGAACATATAAAAACTTCAAAGCTTCAAAATTTTATTCGAATATTTTTGGGATTGTTTATGATAACAGCTGCTATCGGACATTTTACTTTTCAGAGAACAGATTTTCAGGCACAGGTTCCCAATTGGGTTCCTCTGGACAAAGATTTAGTAGTTATACTTTCTGGAATTGTCGAAATTTCTTTAGGTTTGGCAATGGTATTTTTAACCCAATACAAAGTGAAAGTTGGAATAACGCTGGCTATATTTTACGTTTTAGTTTTCTCAGGAAATATAGCGCAATACCTAAACGGAACTTCTGCCTTTGGACTCGACACAGATCAGGCGCGTTTAATACGATTGTTTTTTCAACCCGTTTTAATTTTTCTGGCTTTATGGTCAACTGGGGCGATTGCTGCGTTGTTTAGAAATAAGAAATAACTGGGAGCTTTTCAAAAATTATTTATTATCCAAATTGACCAATTATCTCATTGGCAAATTGTTTAGCAGAATCTGATACTTTCTTCCCACAGGAATAATATCGCCATTAGACATCGTAAGATTTTTGGTCGTAACAGCAGAAATTTTAGTGGTATTTACAATATAAGATCTGTGAACTTGTACAAAATGCGCACAATCAATTTCGGCGCTTATACTCGCAAGCGAACCGTAAATAACAATAGGAGATTTTAATTTGCAGTTGTAGAGTTTCATGTAATTGCCTAGACTTTCGATGTATAAAATATCAGAAAGAGGCGTTTCAATTATTTGTCCGTTGGAGCGGTAAGAAAGCACTTTTTCGTCGGTGCTGTTTTCTTTTTTAAGGTTATTTCCAGAATGATACGTTTTGGCTTTTTCTATTGCCTTTGAGAATTTATCAAACGAAATGGGTTTCATTAAATAATCGATAGCATCGTTTTGGTAGGCCGAAAGTGCAAAATCAGAATAAGCGGTTGTGACAATCGTGAGCGGGCGATTGGGTTGCAGCTCCATTAATTCTACACCCGAAATTACAGGCATATTAATGTCGAGAAAAATAATATCGTATTGGTTTTCGTTGAGCAGTTTTATGGCTTCCATACCGTTAAAAGCGCTTCCAGAATGTTCCAGTTCGTCAAATTTTGAAATGTGCGAAATCAGGGCCTTGTGTGCCGGCGATTCGTCATCAATTATCAGACAGCGGTAGGTAAGTGCCATATGGTCAATTTTACGGTAAATATATTTTTATCTTTTTTACAGCTCAAATTGTGTTTTAAGCCATAAACTTCCAAACGTCTTTTTAGATTTTCAATTCCGATTCCTGTGCTCGAAAGTCGCGAACCCGAATCGAGATAATTGTTTTTTAATGTAAAAATAACGCCTCGGCATTGTACTTTCAAATCTAGATTGATAAACGGCTCTATTGTTTCGGCAGAAAACTTGACAGCATTTTCAACCAAAGGCAGAAAAAACAAAGGCGGAATCTCAATTTGACCATGCAGACCTTCAATGTTTTGTGTTACAGCGAGCCTTTCGTTTCTAAAGGTATAATATTCGATATATTTTTTAATAAAGGCGATTTCTTCTTCCATAGAAACAAAATCTTTTTTAGAAGCTTCAATTTGGTAGCGCAGCATGTCTGAAAGATTTAGGATTCGATCAGGAACTTTGTCTGGTTCTGCAAGGGCTTCTCCATAAAGATTATTCATTGCATTCAGTAAAAAATGCGGATTCAGCTGCTGTTTTAAAAAAGAAAGCTCAGACTTAAAATTCATAATGTCTTTATCAGCCTGACTCATTTTTTTGCTAATAACAATATGCAGGAAATAAAAAAAGCAGCCGTTTATGACCAGTGATACAATTTGAAGGGTTTTTAGATTTCCTAACTCCACAAGCGGAAGGAACCAGTTCATGAAGAAATAAAAGCAAGTCCAATAGATTGCTAGAAGCGTAAAAAAGATTTTGAACCTTTTATGAAATAAAAAAGGCTTAATGATACAAATATTAAAAATCGTAATCCAGACGATACAAGGAAAATAGCCCATGGCAATTTTACCGAGAATATAAGACCAGCTATGTCTGTCGAGTCTGACTTCGTCGTAAATACAGGCGAAAATGACTAAATAAACAAGTGTGTTTACAATTAGGTTTCGTAGAAAAAAGTTCTGGTAGATTTTTGCAATTGTCATAGTGGCAAAAATAATACAATCGTATAGTTTGTAGGTCTTTATCGAGAAAAATTTATACCAACGCCATTCGTATAAATCATACGCCATTGGTATAAAATTGCTGTTAAAATAGCGACTTCTCCTTTATTTTTGAATTCGAATTTCTAATCTCTTTTTAATAAAAAATAAAAATGTACCAGTTTAAAGAATTAAAAGATACCGATATGGTCGTGGAGATTTTTAAAACAAATGTTCAGAAAGAATCTGATCGAGACTATGTTGTCAACATGATGCAAAAGCAGTTTCCAGAATGCAAAATTAATTTTGATTTGGAAGATTGTGATAAGATATTAAGAATTGAAGGTTTTGATTTACAGTACGATAGTGTTGTGAGGCATGTTGCAGGTTTAGGCTATACCTGCGTAAGATTAGAATAATGTTTTAAAACCATCAAAACTAAATCGGGTAAAAATACGCAGCTGTATTTCCTTTTTTTGTAAGTATTTTGCATAATATTTTAATTTAAAATTAAATACAGAAATGATCGGTTTTATACTTTCGATTTTAATTTTCCTTTTAGAACAGCTAACTTAATATAGCTGTTTAAATTCTTCTGTCAATACTGCTTTTTCATTACGAAAAGGTTTGTGCTTTTTTGCATATTATTTTTCTAATTTTGTGCCCATGAAAAAAGCATTCCAACTCTTCGATTTTAGCCAGAAAGTCAATTACAAAAACGAAATTTTAGCGGGTTTAACCGTGGCAATGACTATGATTCCAGAATCGTTGTCGTTTGCTATTTTAGCTGGATTTCCGCCATTAGTTGGGTTGTATGCTGCTTTTATTGCGGGATTGGTTACGGCTATTTTTGGAGGAAGACCCGGAATGATTTCAGGCGGTGCAGGGGCAACGGTAATTGTTTTGATTGCCTTAATGAAATCGCATGGAATAGAATATGTTTTTGGCGCAGTCGCATTGGGTGGCGTGGTTCAGATCTGTATCGGACTTTTTAAACTTGGAAAATTTATTCGACTAGTTCCGCAACCTGTTATGTTTGGTTTCGTAAACGGTTTGGCAGTTGTGATTTTTATGTCGCAGCTAGAACAGTTTAAAACCATGGTGAACGGCCAGGTTTGTTGGCTTCAAGGAACTCCGCTTTACATTATGTTAGGTTTGGTAGCTTTGACTATTGCGATTGTTTTGATTTTTCCGAGGATTACAAAAGCGGTTCCATCATCTTTAGTAGCCATTATGGTAGTTTTTGCTTTGGTCATTGTTTTTAACATCGAAACCAAAACAGTAGAAGATATTGCTTCAGTTCAAGGCGGATTTCCACCATTTCATATTCCAAATATTCCATTTTCTTTTGAGACTTTTAAAGTGATATTTCCGTATTCTGTAATTGTCGCCGCAGTTGGTTTAACAGAAGGTTTGCTTACGCTGAATTTAGTTGACGAAATTACAGGAACTAGAGGGAACAGCAATAGAGAATGTATTGCGCAAGGAAGTTCAAACATCTTAAACGGCTTTTTCTACGGAATGGGTGGCTGCCCAATGATTGCACAAACATTAGTAAATCTTGGAGCTGGTTCTAGAGCTAGGCTTTCGGGGATTATTGCAGCCTTAACGATTTTAATTATCATACTTTTTGGAGCGCCCGTAATTGGAAAACTACCCATGGCGGCCTTAGTCGGCGTTATGATGATGGTTGCCATAACAACTTTTGAATGGGCAAGTTTTAAGATTATCAATAAAATGCCAAAACATGATATTTTTGTTGGAATTCTAGTCGCTCTTATTACAATTGTACTGCACAATCTGGCTTTGGCGGTTTTAATTGGCGTAATTATCTCAGCTTTGGTTTTTGCATGGGAAAGTGCAAAGAGAATCCGTGCAAGACATTTTATTGACGAAAACGGAGTAAAACATTACGAAATTTACGGCCCATTATTCTTTGGCTCAACTGCTGCTTTTTTGGAAAAATTTGATATCCAGAACGATCCTGATCATATTATAATTGATTTTAAAGAAAGCCGTGTTTCTGATATGTCGGCAATAGAAGCTTTAAATAATCTGACTAAAAAATACAATCAGTTAAATAAAACAGTAGAGTTGCAGCATTTAAGCCCAGACTGCAGGCAATTACTCAAAAATGCCGATGCGGTTATTAATGTCAATGTTATTGAAGATCCTACGTATAAAGTGGTTAGTTAATTAGATAATGTGTCAATTTGATAATTAGATAATGATATGTTGGAAACGCGCATCTACACAATGTAAATAAACGACAAATCCGATAGGTTTTAGAACTTGTCGGGTTTTTTTTGTATGTTTTGCTCAGGGTAACAATCAGTTCATCATCAAATTTTCTAATCAACACATTCTCAAAATATCTAATTGGAATAATTTGATTTTCGTAACTTTGCCAAATGAAACTGACAGAAACTTTAGAAGACTTTTATACAGTAAAAATAAAAGGAATGCCCGAGAATCTTAAAAAAGAAATCGGACATTTTAATGTTTTTAAGCTAGACGAATATGTTGGAAGTACTTGTAATCCATTGCCTTATACTAGGAAAGACTTTTATAAGATAAGTCTAATCATTGGTAAGAACAAAGTGCATTATGCAGATAAAATTGTAACAATTGAAGATCAGGCATTATTCTTTGCAAATCCACAAATTCCATATAGTTGGGAGCATATTGATGAAAATCAAACTGGCTTTTTCTGTATTTTTACAGATGCATTTTTTAGTCAGTTTGGAAATTTAAAAGAATATCCATTATTTCAGCCAGGCGGGAATCCCGTTGTTCCTGTTTCTGCAGCATTAGCAAAATCTCTAAAAACTGTTTATTTAAAAATGTTCGAAGAAATCAATTCTGATTATGCTTTTAAATATGACGTGCTTCGAAATCTGGTTTTTGAAATTATTCATTTAGCATTAAAAACACAAACCATAACTGCTTCATTATATAGTAAATCGAATGCTACAATTCGAGTTTCTTCTTTGTTTTTAGAATTATTAGAAAGACAATTTCCTGTCGAATCCATTTCACAGCAGATTAATTTTCGTTCGCCGTCAGAATATGCCAATCAGCTAAATGTACATGTGAATCATTTAAATAAAGCGTTAAAAGAAACAACAGGAAAAACTACTTCTCAGATCATTTCGGAAAGAATTGTTCAGGAAGCCATGATTCTTTTAAAACAAACCAATTGGAATATTAATGAAATTGCTTGGTGTTTAGGTTTTGAAGAGTTGTCCCACTTTATCAATTTCTTCAAGAAAAACGTCCAGGTTTCTCCTAAAAACTATCGATTAGCAGAAATTGATTGATTTTTGTAACTTCTTACTTGATTGCTTTAATTTTTAAGAAGCACTTTGCCAATACCTTTGCCCTGTAATTATAGACGTAAAAATTTAAAGTCATGGGAAATAACAAAGTTTGGTTTATCACAGGTGCTTCAAAAGGACTTGGATTAGAGTTAGCTAAAAAATTATTAGCAGAGGGGTTTAAAGTGGCTGCAACGTCAAGAAATGAAGCTTCTTTAATTGCTGCATTAGGAAAAACATCAGAGAATTTTCTTCCTCTTGAAATGGATTTAGTAGATGAAAAAAGCGTTAAAGATGCTATTGAAAAAACTGTAAATCATTTTAAAACAATCGATGTTTTAGTCAACAATGCTGGTTACGGATTGTTAGGAGCTTTAGAAGAATTAACAGATGCAGAAGCTAGAAAAAACTACGAAGTAAATGTTTTCGGATTATTAAATGTAATTAGAAATGCAATGCCTATTCTTCGTGTCAATCAATCGGGTTATATTTTTAATATTTCTTCTGTTGGAGGATATTATGGAGAATTTCCAGGATGGGGAATTTACTGCTCAACTAAGTTTGCGGTTGCTGGTCTAACCGAATCTTTAGCGGCAGAAATTAAGCCTTTTGGGGTTCACGCTACAATTGTCTATCCAGGTTATTTTAGAACCGATTTCTTAAAAGACAGCTCGCTTTTAGTGCCAGAAAATCCAATTGCGGAGTATAAAGAAGTGAGACAATCTGAAAGTGCTCATAAAGAGGATATCAATGAAAATCAGCCAGGAGATCCAGTTAAATTAGCTGAAGCTTTAATTAAAGTAAGTCAGGACCAAAACCCGCCTTTGCATTTATTTTTAGGTGAAGATGCTTTTAATATGGCAAATTTAAAAATAGCAAGTGTTCAGAAAGAATTAGAAGGATGGAAATCGGTTTCGGTTTCGACTGGTTTTTAATGTGTTAATTTGATAATTTGTCAATTAGGAAATAATTTGACATCCTAAGTCAATATATTTTGTGAATTGCCTTCAGCTTTAGTTGGAGGGAAGTATTGAGAATAGAAAAAAGGCTTTAGCCAAATGATAAAGTTTGACTAAAGCCTTTTTCTTATGAAGTTTAATTATTTTTTTTTCGGCTTTAGCTGGAGAAAAAAATATTTAATTCAAGAATTTTCTAATTATCAAATTGCCCATTCTCTCATTAGCGAAGCATCGATTTTACATCGCTTAATTTCCCATCAATTTCGCCAATTTGAAGACCTAAAATATGAGCAATTAATGGATAAACTGAAACATTCTGAAATGTTTTTACTGTTTTATCAACTTTAAAAGCAGGACCTTTTGCATAAAAAATGGCGTGCATGTCTTTTTCATTATTATCATAACCATGTGTTCCGCCATTGATGTGCGTACTTTCTTTGCTGACTAAACTCCAACCTTTATCAGCTTCAATTACAAAATCATGCACACGCGGATTCGTTCCGTAATGCAGTCTTTTTGGGACTTCAGTCGATTTCCAAAATTTGATATGTGGCACTTTTTTCAAAGCTGTAGCAATAGAATCTTGATAACCCGGTTTTACCTGCAAACTCATAATTGGATTGACAACATCCTTATAACCTAGCCATTCTGGTTTTAAATAGTCTAAAACAGCTACTTTTTTATCGTTACTGATATTGGCCATTCCGTGGTCTGAAACGATAATTAAATTAATTTGTTTTCCAATCGGCAATTGATCTAATCTTCTAGATATTTCGCCCATAATCGAATCCATTTTGATCACTGTTTTTTCAGTTTTTGGCGAAAGCGGACCAAAATTATGACCCGTATGATCCGGTTCGTCAAAATATAAAGTAACCAAATGTGGACGTTGTTTTTCTGGAAGTTGGAGCCATTTCATGACGGTATCTATTCTAGCGCCGTATGGAACTTTACCATCGTAATTTTTGAAATAACTCGGATTTCTTTTGTCAATATCAGAGCCTGGCCAAAAGAAAGAAGCGGTTTTTACACCTTGCTGTTCAGCTAAATTCCAAATTGGATTTCCGCCATAAAATCTCGAATCGTTTTTAGCATTGCTAGATAATGAAAAAGATTGATTCAAAGAAGCATCATAAAAAACATTATTGATGATTCCGTGATGATCTGGGTAAAGTCCCGTTACAATCGAATAATGGTTTGGAAAAGTTTTACTCGGGTAAGAAGGTTTCATTGATTTGGCATGAACGCCTTCTTTTTCAATTTGCTTAAGATTCGGAAGATTATACATTTTGCCATAATCCCATCGGAAGCCATCCATCGAAATTAAAACAACATAATTGTCTTTGTTACTTTGAGCGTTTGAAAAACTAGAAAGAATTATGAATGTTAAAAGTAATAGGTGAGTAGTAAATTTTCTCATTATATGATTTTAAAACCGCAAAGTTAACGCTAAACCATTTTTTAAAGAAAAAGAGAATGTTAAATAAAAAAGTTAGCCACGAATTCACGAATTATTTATTCAAATCTTTGTGTACAGAATTTTACATGGATTAAAATCCTTTTAATCTGTGACTAGAATTATCGTAAAGATTAGAATAAATAATTCGTGAATTCGTGGCTAAAAAAAAAACGCCAGATAAATATCCGGCGTTTTAAATTTTAAGAGGAAAATGAATTACATCATTCCTGGCATTCCGCCTCCCATTGGCATTCCGCCTCCAGCATTTTCTTCTTTAATATCAATTAATGCACACTCTGTAGTCAAGATCATTCCAGAAACAGATGCAGCATTTTCTAATGCAACACGAGTTACTTTCTTAGGATCGATAATTCCAGCAGTAAGCATGTCTACATACTCGTCAGTTTTTGCATTGTATCCAAAATCACCTGAACCTTCAGAAACTTTTGCCACAACAACAGAACCTTCAAGACCAGCGTTTTCAACGATAGTTCTTAATGGAGCTTCAACAGCGCGAGAAACGATTTGGATTCCAGTAGCTTCGTCAGCGTTGTCTGCTTTTAAGTCAGCTAAAGCAAGTTTAGCTCTCAATAAAGCTACACCACCACCAGCAACGATTCCTTCTTCAACAGCAGCGCGAGTTGCGTGTAAAGCGTCATCAACTCTATCTTTTTTCTCTTTCATTTCAACTTCAGAAGCTGCACCAACATAAAGAACTGCCACACCTCCAGCTAGTTTAGCTAAACGTTCTTGTAATTTTTCTTTATCGTAATCAGATGTAGTAGTTTCCATCTGACCTTTAATTTGGTTTACTCTGTTTTTGATGATATCAGCTTCACCAGCACCGCTTACGATAGTTGTATTATCTTTATCGATAGAAACTCTTTTTGCGTTTCCTAACATTTCGATAGTTGTATTTTCTAGCGTATAACCTCTTTCTTCAGAAATTACAGTTCCGCCAGTTAAGATTGCGATATCTTCTAACATTGCTTTTCTTCTGTCTCCAAAACCAGGAGCTTTTACAGCAGCAATTTTAAGTGCACCTCTTAGTTTATTTACTACTAATGTAGAAAGAGCTTCTCCGTCAACATCTTCAGCAATAATCAATAATGGTTTTCCTGATTGAGCAACTGGCTCTAAAACTGGTAGTAATTCTTTTAAAGAAGATACTTTTTTGTCGTATAATAAAATGTAAGGAGAATCTAATTCAACTTCCATTTTCTCTGGATTTGTAACGAAGTAAGGAGAAAGGTATCCTCTGTCAAACTGCATTCCTTCAACAACGTCAACGAAAGTATCAGTTCCTTTAGCTTCTTCAACAGTAATAACACCTTCTTTTCCAACTTTTGCAAAAGCTGTAGCGATTAATTCACCAATAACTTCATCATTATTAGCAGAGATAGAAGCAATTTGTTTGATTTTATCAGAATCACTTCCAACAACTTTAGCTTGTTTTGCTAAGTCAGCTACGATAGTTTCAACAGCTTTGTCGATACCACGTTTCAAGTCCATAGGATTTGCACCTGCAGCAACGTTTTTAAGACCTTCTTTTACGATAGCCTGAGCCAATACTGTAGCCGTTGTAGTTCCGTCTCCAGCTAAATCATTAGTTTTAGAAGCTACTTCTTTTACCATTTGCGCACCCATATTTTCTAGTGCGTCTTTTAATTCGATTTCTTTTGCAACAGAAACACCATCTTTAGTAACAGTTGGTCCACCAAATGATTTTCCGATAATTACGTTACGACCTTTTGGTCCAAGCGTTACTTTTACAGCATTTGCTAATGCATCAACACCACGTTTTAATCCGTCACGTGCTTCAATATCAAATTTTATATCTTTTGCCATTTTAATTTTTGTTTAAAGTTTGATTTGTTTCAAGTTAAATGAAGTTCTTAATTCTTAATACTCCGTACTTAATACAATGTTTTTAGATAATCGCTAAAATATCATCCTCGCGCATGATTAGATAATCAGTGCCTTCCAGTTTTAACTCGGTTCCTGCATATTTACCATAAAGAACCGTATCTCCAACTTTTACAGTCATTGTGTGATCTTTAGTTCCGTTTCCAACTGCAACTACAGTTCCTTTTTGAGGTTTCTCTTTGGCAGTATCTGGAATAAAAATACCTGAGGCAGTTTTAGTTTCAGCTGCAACAGGCTCAATAAGTACGCGGTCTGAAAGCGGTTTAATGTTTAAAGCCATGATTTTATATTATTATAAGTTATACGATTTTTTTCTGTTCTATAAACTTTCAGAAACTGTGCCATGCTAGAAAAACTGACATTATTTCTTAAAAAAAATGCCAGCTTTGACAGGCTGGCATTAGATTGTATATCGAGCTACTTTTATTTTGCTGGTGCTGGTGTTGCAGGAGCAGGAGTAGTTCCTTGTGCTGGAGCTGCAGGTGTATTTACTGGAGCTTCAGTTTTATCAATGATTTTAGAATCTGTATCGCTTAAAGATCCAGAGAAGCTTAAGCTAGAAAGTAAAATTAACACAATTAAAACAGTAGCTAAAGTCCAAGTACTTTTATCTAAAAAGTCAGTTGTTTTTTGTACTCCACCTAACATTTGCGTTCCGCTGATAGTAGAAGACAATCCGCCTCCTTTAGGGTTTTGTACCATGATAACGATGATCAATAGAAAACAAACTATTGTAATTAAAACTAAAAAAATTGAAAATGTGCTCATTACTTAATTATTGTTATTGTTATTTTGTTGTAAAATCTTTATATCCGATATGCGGTCTGCAAAGAAAGTAATTTTTTCTGGATATTTCAAAATTAATATTTCATAAGCTTGAATTGCTTTTGTATATTTCTTTTGTTCCAGATATACTCTGGCCAGAGTCTCGGTCATTAAATACGAATTGTCTTCTATAACAGGCTCAATTTGAACTGCTGGAACACTTGTTCCAGGTTTAATTGGAGAGATTTTCGGGTTGGTTTCGATAAATTTATCGATAATTTCAGCCTTCTTTTGTCTCTCTTCTTCTTTAGCAGCTTCAATTTTAGCTTGTTCTTCTGGAGAAATTTCATTTGAGCGGTCAATTGGTTCTGTTCGAGACAATTGAAGCCATTCTTGAAAGGAATGTTTTTCGCTAAGAGAAAAATCCAAAGGTTTTCCAATTTCCAAATGTTCTGCAGCTGTTTTTGCAGGTTTATTAGGCTCTTCTTCTTCGATTATTTCTTCAAGTGGCTCTTCATTTTCTTCTATGATTTGCTCTTCTTCCTTATCTTCAGATTGAAGAACTTTTGCAATTTCTACTTTTAGTTCCTCAGGTGCTTTTGTTTCAGCTTCTTTAATTGAAGAAAGAATAGATCGTTCAACAGAACTCATTTTAAATTCTGGAATAATCATTTCTTCAATTACGCTGTCATCTTCATCTTCTTCAACAACATTTAAAGCAGGTTCTTCTATAATAGGATCTGCTTTTACTTCTTCAGTTTTTACAGTTTGTGCACCAGTTTTGGCTTCTGCTTCTTTAATCGAACTTAAAATAGAGTTTTCGACACGCTCATTTTTAGGTTCTTCAACTTTTACAGGTTCTGGAATAGAAGGTGTTTCTGAAACCTTTATAGAACTTAAAATTGAATTCTCTATGCGATCAATTGTAGGTTCTTCAGTTTGACTAGATTCTGAAAACGGAGCTGTTTCAACTTCTTTTACGTTATCTACATTATTAAGTTCAACAGAATCGATTTTCTGATCTTCTTTTATTGCAGTAAAAGTAGATAAATCTATTTCTGGAAGTGGTTTTGGTTTTTCCTCTTCTATTACGGGCTTTTCAAAAGTTACCGTTTGCGCTTCTTTTATTGCTGCGAAAATAGAGAAATCTATTTCTGGAAGTGGTTTTGGTTCTTCTTCCTTAATTGTTGGTTTTTCAAAAGTTATCGTTTGAGCTTCTTTTATCGCAAGAAAAATAGAAGGATCTATTTCTGGGAATTTTTTAGGCTCTTCAACAATTACTGGCTCTTGAGTTTTAACTTCCTCAATTTGTACTGTTTCTTCGGTTTTTGCAGATTCTTCAACTTTTACAGACTGTACAGATGAAGGTATTTCAACAACCGAAGTTTGAGTTTCTTTAATTGTATCTGAAACAGGCAGTTCTTCAATGTCGGTTTTTACTTCAATTGCTTTTTGAATCTGTTCAGGTGAAATTATTTCACTGTCAAAAACAGTAATTTCGAGAAGATCTCTCAATTTCTGTTCGTAAAAATCATTTTGAATAGAAGTAAAAGCTTCAGATGTAATAAAATCAAATAAAACAGAACGATCAGACGTGTGTGCTGCTGTAACTTTCAAAGCATAATTATACTTAAAACTATTTTGATTGTAAAGTCCTTTTAATCGCAATGCGCGTGCACTTTGAAAATACGGAAATTCATTCAAAACACTTCCTAATGCGTCCGCCTGCTTTTCTGTAATAGCATCGGGTTTGTTCATTAAGTAGGTATAATCGCTAACGTTCATTATTTGTTTTTTGTTTAATCGGTTAATTGTTTATTTGTTTTTGGTTGTTTTATCGATTAAACGGTTTTACGATTTAATGATTAAACAAACAGCCAAAACTACCATTTTGCCAATGATGCATTAAAGATATCTTGAGTGATTCTTTCAAAAATAACTCTGATGGCTTCATTTAAAACAGATCCCGTAGGAAGGTCTCGTCCAGGGAAATCATAATAGAATTCAAAAGATTTTTCAAAATCGTCTGTTTCTTTCTTTTTATTTGTAAATCTCACATTGACACGAATAGATAAACGGTTTTGTGCAGCCTGCTGATCTGCAGTTGCAGTCATTGGTGTAATTCGGTAATCTGTAATTTCACCTTCGTAAACCAAATCGCCACTATTGCTAACTAAGTTTAAGTTGGTCTGATTCATAATCAGATCCTGCAAAGCCAAAGTAAAAGTTCTATCGATTCCTGGTTCAATCAAATCTGCATTATTCTGAAAGAAGTTAACCTGAAATGTTTTGGCATCGATTTTCCCGGTTCCTGTAAAGTTGTAAACAGAACATCCGCTCAACATAAAAAGGCTTAATAGTGCGAAAAGAGAATATATTTTTTTCATAATGTTGTATTAGTCAAATTCCAATATTTTGAAATTCAAAATTCCAAATTTCGCCAAATATAGTAATTTGGGATTTGGGATTTAAAAATTGAGATTTATTATAGGTCGAATTGCTTGATTTTACGGTATAAAGTTCTTTCAGAAATACCTAATTCATCAGCAGCAGCTTTACGTTTTCCTTTGTTTTTTTCTAATGATTTTTTGATCATTTCGATTTCTTTTTGCTCCAAACGTAGAATTTCTTCTTCCTCGATAGTTTCAGCAAATAAATAATTATCGTCTTGCATCTGATAATTATCTTCACGAACAACAGGAGTCGTCACAACAGCAGTTCTTGGTTCTTCTTCAAAATCAATTTCGCTGTCATTTTGCTGATTTCCGTAAATTTTCTGAATTAAATTGGGGTTAATGTCTTGAACTTTAGAAGTTCCATTTTTCATCAATTCGAGAGTCAGTTTTTTCAAGTCGTTCAAATCACTTCTCATATCAAAAAGCACTTTGTACAAAATGTCTCTTTCGGTACTGAAATCACTTTCTTTTTTGCTGTCGCTAATAACTGAAGGTAAGTTGCTTCCTTCGGCAGGCAAATAAGATTGTAATGTGGCTAAGGTAATATCGCGATTAGTTTCTAAAACCGAAATTTGTTCTGCCACATTTCGAAGCTGACGAATATTTCCGCTCCATCTAAATTTTTGTAAAAGCTGAACAGCATCATCATCCAGTCTTAAAGGAGGCATTTTATATTTATGGGCAAAATCGGCTACAAACTTTCTGAACAGCAAATGAATATCGTCGTTTCTTTCTCTTAATGGAGGTAAAGTAATTTCGACTGTGCTTAAACGATAATACAAGTCTTCACGGAATTTACCTTTTTCAATAGCATTAAATAAATTTACGTTGGTTGCAGCAACAATTCTCACATTTGTTTTTTGAACCTGAGAAGATCCTACCTTTATAAATTCACCGTTTTCCAAAACACGTAGCAATCTTACTTGAGTTGTTAAGGGTAATTCTCCAACTTCATCAAGGAATATTGTTCCGCCATCAGCCACTTCAAAATAGCCTTCACGCGTACTTGTTGCGCCTGTAAAAGCTCCTTTTTCGTGACCAAAAAGTTCGCTGTCGATTGTTCCTTCCGGAATTGCACCACAGTTTACGGCAATATATTTACCATGCTTTCTGTGCGAAAGCGAATGTATAATTCTAGGAATATTTTCTTTACCAACACCACTTTCTCCAGTTACCATAACCGAAATATCAGTAGGAGCAACCTGAATGGCTTTTTCAATGGCACGATTTAATTTCGGATCATTACCAATAATCTCAAATCGCTGTTTTATTGCTTGAACTGTTTCCATTTATATTTTTTGTTTTGCCACAGATTAAAGTGATTAACACAGATTCCCTAAATTATAAAATATATCTTTTATATTGTAGGGATTTTGTTTGAAAATTAATTAGTAATCCTACCTCCGAATTCGATAATTTAATATAGTTTAAAATCTGGGCAATATGTTCACTTGAAAATTCTTTTATTGCTTTTACCTCTAAAACGATATCTTCATTAATTATAAAATCAGCATAAAATTTATGAGGTAAAATAGTTCCTTTATATTCAATTGAATATTCTTTTTCTCTTTCAAAAAAAATGTTATTCTCTTTAAATTCTAATTCTAAAGCATCTTTGTAAACTACTTCTAATAGACCTGGTCCAAGATTTCGATGTACTTCCATACAAATTCCGATAATCTTATAAGTCTCTTTTTCTCTATAATGTTGCATGAGTATTCAATTTATCACAAAAAATTAAAAGTAAGAAAAATAATGCAAAAAATCATTTTAATCCTTTTAATCTGTGGCAAAAAAATTAATTCATACTACTCAATCCAACTGCTTCACCTTTTAAGGTTCCAGAAGTACAGCTTGTAATTTTTACATTTACGAAATCTCCAATTTTATAATTCTCCTTTGGGAAAACCACTGTAATACTTTGAGAGTTTCTTCCAGAAAATTCGTCTTTTGACTTTTTAGAGACTTTCTCTACAAGAACTTCAACTGTTTTTCCAACAAATTCTTCGCTTCTAAACCAAGCATGTTTTTGCTGTAAATCGACAATTTCCTGTAATCTTCTTGCTTTGGTTTCTTCGTCAACGTCATCCTTCATTTTTCTTCCAGCCAAAGTTCCAGGGCGTTCAGAATACGAATACATATAACCGAAATTATATTTTACATATTCCATCAGGCTCATTGTATCTTGGTGGTCTTCTTCAGTTTCTGTTGGAAAACCAGCAATCATATCTTGTGAAATCGAAGCATCAGGAACAATCGCTTTAATTTTATCAATCAAGGCCATATATTCTTCACGAGAATGCAGACGATTCATTTCTTTTAAAATTCTATTACTTCCAGATTGAACCGGTAAGTGAATATGTTTACAGATGTTTGGATATTTCGCGATAACATGCAGAATACTCTCATGCATATCCTGCGGATTAGAAGTCGAAAATCGAATACGCATTTTTGGAAAACCAACAGCAACCATTTCTAGCAATTGATCAAAATCGACTGCAGTTGCTTTTTGCATTTCAGAAGCGTTTACGAAATCTTTTTTCAAACCGCCGCCGTACCAAAGGTAACTGTCAACGTTTTGGCCTAAAAGAGTAACTTCTTTATAGCCTTTGTTCCATAAATCCTGAATTTCGGCCATAATACTCTGTGGTTCACGGCTGCGTTCGCGTCCTCGTGTAAAAGGCACAACACAGAACGTACACATATTGTCACATCCGCGAGTGATTGAAACCAAAGCTGTAATTCCGTTACTCATCAGACGAACGGGTGAAATATCTCCGTATGTTTCTTCTTTTGATAAAATTACATTAATAGCGTCACGGCCTTCTTCAACTTCTGCTAATAAATTCGGAAGATCTTTATAAGCATCTGGACCAACAACTAAGTCAACGATTTTTTCTTCTTCTAAAAATTGGCTTTTCAAACGTTCTGCCATACAGCCCAAAACGCCCACTTTCATTTTTGGATTGGTTCGTTTTACTGCATTGTATTTCTCAAGACGTTTACGAATAGTCTGTTCTGCTTTATCTCTAATAGAGCAAGTGTTCACTAAAACCAAATCGGCTTCTTCTAGAACAGAAGTAGTGTTATAACCACCGTCAGACAAAATGGAAGCTACGACCTCACTGTCCGAAAAATTCATCGCACAGCCGTAACTTTCTATAAATAGTTTTTTAGTATTCTCAGGTTTATTTTCTAAAACAAGACTTTCGCCTTGTTTGCTTTCTTCAATAATCTTTTCCATTGTAAAAATTCAAAGTGCAAAGATAGCGTAATTGAATCTAATATGACAAGATGTCAGATAAAGAATTAACAATGTTTTAAAAATTTTAGATTGCAGATTTTAGATTGTAGATTATGGGTATTTTTCAATCGATATGTATCGTCGAAAAGTTTAAATTCATTAGCAAAAAAAATAAAATCTAAATTTGCAATCTAAAAATAAAGGGATTTCTTGGTTAAAAATCACTAAAAGTTATACCTATATATATTATCGAGATTATTACAGATAAATCTGCAATTTTAAGTTTCATAATATCAAAATACCTCAAAAATGCATTCGTAAGGTTAATATTTAAAAAAAATAAATACTTTTGTTGCAGAAAAATAGAGCAATGGCAAAGAATTTAGTAATAGTGGAGTCACCTGCAAAGGCGAAAACGATCGAGAAATTTCTTGGGAGTGATTTTCAGGTGGAGTCAAGTTATGGACACATAGCAGACTTACCATCAAAGGAAATAGGAGTAGATGTAGAAAATGGTTTTAAACCTAAATATGAAGTTTCTCCGGATAAAAAAGCCTTGGTAACGAAGCTGAAGTCACTTTCTAAAAATGCCGAAACGGTTTGGTTAGCATCCGATGAGGACCGCGAGGGAGAGGCTATTTCATGGCACTTGGCGGAAGAATTAAAGCTAGATAGAAAAAAGACCAAACGTATTGTTTTTCACGAGATTACAAAATCTGCGATCCTTAAGGCAATCGACAATCCAAGAGAAATTGATTATAATTTAGTAAACGCGCAACAGGCACGTCGTGTTCTAGACCGTTTAGTGGGTTATGAATTATCTCCAGTTTTATGGAGAAAAATCAAAGGTGGACTTTCAGCTGGTCGTGTACAATCTGTTTCTGTACGTTTGATTGTAGAAAGAGAACGCGAAATTCAAAGTTTCAATGCCGTTGCAACCTATTCTATAGTTGCAGAATTTGTAAACGAAGCAGGAAAAGCTTTTAAAGCAAAACTTCCAAAAAACTTCAATACTAAAAAAGAAGCCGAAGATTTCTTAAATCAAAACATCGGTTCTAAATATAAGGTAGCAGATTTAGAAACTAAACCTACCAAAAAATCTCCAACAGCGCCTTTTACAACTTCTACATTGCAGCAAGAAGCAGCAAGAAAATTGTACTTGCCAGTTGGAATTACCATGCAGTTAGCACAGCGTCTATACGAAGCCGGACTTATTACTTATATGAGAACCGACTCGGTAAACCTTTCTAAAGAAGCAATGGATGCTGCACAGGCAGAAATTATTAAATCTTACGGAAAAGAATTTTCGAAACCGAGAGTTTTCGCTAATAAAAGTAAAGGAGCGCAAGAAGCGCACGAAGCAATTCGTCCGACTGATATGTCTCGTCACACTGTAAATATTGACCGTGATCAAGCTCGCTTATACGATTTGATCTGGAAAAGAACTTTAGCTTCGCAAATGAGCGATGCGCAACTGGAAAGAACAAATGTAAAAATCGAAGCAGATAATCATAGCGAAATTTTTACAGCTTCTGGAGAAGTATTGCTTTTTGAAGGTTTCTTAAAAGTATATTTAGAAGGTCACGATGACGATGAAGAAGAGCAAGAAGGAATGCTTCCTGCTTTAAAAGTAAACGAAAAACTGGCGAATAGCTATATTACAGCCACAGAACGATATTCAAGACCGCCTGCACGTTACACTGAGGCATCTTTAGTTAAAAAATTAGAGGAACTTGGAATTGGTCGTCCATCTACATACGCGCCAACTATTTCGACAATTATCAATAGAAATTACGTTGAAAAAGGAACTCTTGAAGGTGTAGAACGTAATTATACACAGCTTACTTTGCAAAATAGTAAAGTAGGAGAAAAGGTTCTGAAAGAAAATACAGGTTCTGATAAAGGAAAATTGGTTCCAACAGATATCGGAACTATTGTTACTGATTTCTTGGTAAAGAATTTTGGAAACATTTTAGATTATAATTTTACTGCTAAAGTTGAACAGGACTTTGACGAAATTGCCGAAGGAAATATCGATTGGGCAAAAATGATGCAGGATTTCTACAACAAATTTCACCCAAATGTAAAAGAAGTTGAGGCAAATGCTGAACGTGAAAGCGGGGAAAGAATTTTAGGAAAAGATGCAGACGGAAGACAAGTTTCTGTTCGTTTAGGGAAATTTGGGCCAATGGCGCAGATTGGAGAAGCAGATGATGAAGATAAAAAGTTTGCTAGCTTAATGGCAGACCAAAATATAGGAAACATTACACTTGAAGAAGCATTGAATTTATTCTTGCTTCCAAAAAGTTTAGGTGAATATAAAGGAGAAGAAGTAGAAGTGAGCAATGGCCGTTACGGTCCTTATGTTCGTCACGGAAGCGTTTTTATTTCATTGCCTAGAGGAGAAGATCCTTTAAGTGTTTCTAAAGAAAGAGCTCAGGAATTAATTGACGAAAAAGCACTTGCTGATGCGCCAATTGCAGTTTATAAGGGAGAAGCCGTGCAAAAAGGAGTGGGACGTTTTGGGCCATTCATTAAATGGAACGGACTTTTTGTAAATGTTAGCAAAAAATACAATTTTGATAATCTTTCTCAAGCTGATGTTGAAGAATTGATCGAAGATAAACTTCAGAAAAATATTGATAAGGTTGTTCATAATTGGGAAGAAGAAGGAATTGTAGTAGAAAAAGCCCGTTGGGGACGCTCTGTGATTCTGAAAGGAAAAATCAAAATTGAATTAAGTAAAGATGTTGATGCAACGAAATTGACATTGGCTCAAGTTCAAGAAATGATCGCAGCAAAAACACCAGCAAAGAAAACTGCTGCTAAAAAAACAACAACAGCTAAAAAAGCTCCAGCTAAAAAAACGGCTGCTAAAAAGAAATAAGTATAAATGGAATTTGATTTTCTAGAACCAGTTAATGACGGAATTGTAAAATTCGTCGGCGCACTGTCTTCACAAGAGCTTGGAAGCAAAGTTGTCTTTCATACCCAAGATCAGTTTCCTGATATTGCACAGATTAATATTGCTATAATTGGTGTTTTAGAAGACCGTACCAATATCAATATGATCAACGAAGTTAATCTTACTGCTGTGCGTAAAAAGCTTTACGGAATGTTTCCTGGTAACTGGGATGCTTCAATTGCAGACTTAGGAGATATATTGGCGGGCGATTCTGTAGAGGATACTTATTATGCACTAAAGAAGGTTACGGCTACTTTAATTAAGAATAAAGTCATTCCTATAGTCCTGGGAGGTTCCCAAGATTTGACCTATGCTTTGTATCGTGCTTACGATGATTTAGAGCAAATGGTAAATTTGGTTGCAGTTGATAATAGATTTGATTTTGGTAAGGAAAATGAGTCAGTTTCGGCTAATTCGTACTTGACCAAAATTATTATTGATGAGCCAAATAACCTTTTCAATTACTGTAATATAGGGTATCAGACCTATTATAATTCGCAAGAAGAAATTGACTTGATCGAAAAGTTATTCTTTGATGCATATCGATTGGGCGAAATTTCAAACAAAATCACTTTGGCTGAGCCGGTTTTTAGAGATGCGGACTTAGTTAGTATTGATTTGAATTCTGTAAAGTCTTCTGCTTCAGCAAACATGGTTACTTTTGAGCCAAACGGATTTAATGGAAAAGAAATTTGTGCTTTAGCAAGATATGCTGGTATTAGTGATAAAGTTTCTTCATTTGGAATATTTAATCACAACAGTACAACGGCGGAGTCGGCTATTATTGCACAGATTGTTTGGTATTTTATTGAAGGCTATCATTATCGCTCAAAAGAATATCCATTTGGAAGCCGAGCAAACTACTTAAAGTATATAGTTCCGCTGGATGATGAAGAATTGATATTCTATAAAAGTGATAAAACGGATCGTTGGTGGATTGAAATTCCATTCGAATCAAACGGCAACAATAAATTGAAAAGAAATACGTTATTACCCTGTTCTTACGACGAATATTTGTCGGCTTGCAATCAAGAATTGCCAGAAAGATGGTGGAAAGCGCAACGAAAAAATGCTTTATAGTTCGAAAATTTAAGCGAAATCTTGAATTTTTAAAACTTGTTTAAAATAGTTAAAATTAATTAGTAAGAAAATACGTATAATACATAAAAATTAACGTTTTACATCGATTTTTTTAGAACAGTTTATCGATAAAATATTTTTTTTTTATTTTATTTAACATTATTTTTGAACGGTAAAATAAATTCGCAAGTAGTATTGTTTTTTAGATAAATAATAAATACGTTTACGGACTTTTAATAATGAATAGATAATCCCAAATTTATATGAAGAAGTTTATTGCATTTGCAGCAATGTTAACACTAGTAATCGGCTGTGGTAAGTCAGGTGACAAAGGTGAATTAGTTGGTGTTACAGGAGGGAAATGGCATCCCGAGAAGCCTTATGGAATGACATTAGTTCCGGGCGGATCTTTTATTATGGGTAAATCAGATGCTGATTTAGCTAACGTAGAAGATGCTCCAACTAAAACTGTAACCGTGCGTTCATTCTATATGGATGAAACAGAAATTACAAATAGTGAATATCGTCAATTCGTAGAATGGGTGAAAGATTCTACAATGAGAGTTCGTTTAGCAATTTTAGCAGATGAAACTGGACAGAAAGCTACTGATGGAAAAGGTAAAAAAGGCGGAAGCATTGCTGATTACGCTTTTAATGATTCTGATCCAGAAAAAATGACAGCTTATGATAAATATATGTATGACAACTACTATAGTGTTGGTACTAAAGATGATCCATATGCTGGAAGAAAATTAAACAGAAAAGTTAAGTTAATTAAAGATACAAAAGCATATCCAGATGAGTATTACGCTGAAGTAATGGATTCTATGTATTTGCCAATTGAAGAATCATACAATGGTTTAAGAACAATTGATGTAAATAAATTGAAATTCCGTTATTCTTGGATGGATATTCAAGCTGCTGCAAAAGCTAAAGTTGGAAAAAGAAGTGACTTCGTAAAAACAGAACAGGTAAATGTTTATCCTGATACTGCAGTTTGGATTAAAGACTTCGCTTACTCATATAATGAGCCAATGCATAACGATTATTTTTGGCACAAAGCTTATGGAGATTATCCTGTAGTTGGTGTTACTTGGAAACAAGCTAAAGCATTCTGCGCTTGGAGAACTTTAAACAAAAACAGTTATATTAAATCTAAGAAAAAAGGGCGTGATCTTGTAAACTCTTTCAGATTACCAACTGAGGCAGAGTGGGAGTACGCTGCTAGAGGAGGTCTGGAATCTGCTACTTATCCTTGGGGAGGTCCTTATACTAAAAGTGATAGAGGTTGTTTCTTAGCAAACTTTAAACCAAGTAGAGGAGATTATGCAGCAGACGAAGCTTTATATACAGTAGAAGCAAAATCATATGACGTAAATGGTTACGGATTATACAATATGGCAGGAAACGTTTCAGAATGGACGGATTCAGCTTACAATCCAAATGCTTACGAATATGTTTCTACAATGAATCCAAACGTAATTGATGGTAAAAACCAAAGAAAAGTGGTTCGTGGAGGTTCTTGGAAAGACGTTGCTTATTTCCTACAGGTAAGTACTCGTGACCACGAATATGCTGATTCTGCTAGAAGTTATATCGGATTCAGAACTGTACAAGATTACATGGGTACTCAAGTTACAGGAAACAGAAAAAAGTAATTTTATAATTTTATCAATATCCAACAAATCTATTTTAAACCTAAAAAAAAAGTATTATGGCATTATTAAGTAAAAAAGCAATGAATTTCGCTTATGGTATGGGAGCGGCAGTGGTAATCGTTGGAGCGTTATTCAAAATTACTCACTTTGAGATTGGACCTTTAACAGGTACAGTTATGCTTTCAGTAGGATTAGTTACTGAGGCGTTAATTTTTGCGCTTTCTGCTTTCGAACCAGTTGAAGAAGAACTAGATTGGACTCTAGTTTATCCAGAATTAGCTAATGGACAAGCAAGAGAGAAAAAAGCTAAACCTGAATCTGCAACTGATGCTCAAGGATTATTATCTCAAAAATTAGACACATTATTAAAAGAAGCTAAAATTGACGGTGAATTAATGTCAAGTTTAGGAAACAGCATCAAAAATTTCGAATCTGCTGCTAAAGGAATTGCTCCAACTGTAGATTCAATCGCTGGACAAAAGAAATATTCTGATGAATTAACTTTGGCTGCTACTCAAATGGAATCATTAAACAGTTTGTACAAAGTACAATTGGAAAGTGCTTCTAGAAATGCTGAGGCTAACAAAGAAATCGCTGAAAACGCTTCTAAATTAAAAGAGCAAATGGCTTCTATGACAGCAAACATTGCTTCTTTAAACAGCGTTTACGGTGGTATGCTTTCTGCAATGAGTAACAAAGGATAATTAGTTTTTAACTAAATATTAAATTTATTAATAAGAACTAATTAAAGAAAAATGGCAGGAGGAAAATTAACCCCTAGACAGAAGATGATTAACCTGATGTACCTGGTTTTCATCGCAATGTTAGCAATGAACGTATCAAAAGAAGTAATTTCTGCTTTTGGTTTGATGAATGAAAAATTCGAAGGTGCAAACACTAGTTTTATAGAGTCAAACGCTGGTTTATTAAGCTCTTTAGATCAAAAAGCTGCTGAAGCAAAAGGAGAATTTGCTATTGCTGCAGTAACAGCTCACAAAGTTGAAACAATTACAAAAGATTTTTATGATTATATAGCTACTCTAAAAGCTCAGGCAGTTAAAGGTTTCGAAGTTGATAAAGCAACAGGAAAAATGCCTTACGAGTCTATGGATAGAGGAGATAATATCGACGACTGGTTTACAGGAGACGGTTACACTAAAAAAGGTAACGAAATTATATCTAAAATCGAAAAATATAAAGCTGATATCAAAGCTGCTTTAGGAACAGACAAAAAATACGCATCAATTATTGCTGAGGTTGAAAAGAAATTTGATGTTTCTGATGTTAAAAACAAAGAAGGAATTAAAGAAAAATACTTAGCGTACCACTTTAAAGGATTCCCTGCAATTGCTACAGCCGCAAAACTTTCAGCTTGGCAGAATGACGTTAAAAAAGTTGAAACAGACGTTTACAATAGTGCTTTAGGTAAAGCTGCAGTTGCTGCTGCTTCTTACAGTAACTACCAAGCGATCGTTGTTTTAGATAAAAATGCTTATTTCCAAGGAGAAAAAGTTACAGGTAAAGTTGTTTTAGGTCGTTATGATGAAAATACTACACCAACTTCTTTCCAAGGTCCAGGACAAATCGTAAACGGACAAGCTGTTATCTCTTTAACTGCAGGTGGAGTTGGAGAACAAGACATTAACGGACAATTTACTTTCTTAGAGGATGGAAAAAATATTCCTTTAAAATTCTCTGGAAAATATGTAGTAGTTCCAAGACCAAACGCAGCTACAATTTCTGCAGACAAAATGAATGTTGTGTATAGAGGAGTTGTTAACCCAATCTCTGTATCTTTTGCAGGAGTTGATGCTAACAAAATTGTTGCTAGTGCTCCAGGTTTAGCTTCTGCTGGAAAACCAGGAAAATATAACATGAGCCCAGGTCAAGGTACTGAAACTACAATCTCTGTAACTGGTACATTGCCAAACGGTGATAAAGTAACAGATAAGAAAACATTCAGAATTAAAGGTATTCCTGGTCCAACAGGAACAATTAGAGGTGAGATGGGGGTTGTTAAAGGTCCTAAATCTAACTTAGAGATTGCTACTATTGGTGCAAAACTTCTTGATTTTGATTTTGAAGTTGGTTTAGATGTTGTTGGATTCAATATGAAAATTGCTGGACAACCTACAGTTGTTGTTACAGGAAACAAAATGAATGCACAATGTAAACAAGTACTTTCAAGAGCAGGTAAAGGAGACCAAGTTACTATTTCTGAAATTAAAACTAAACTTGTTGGAGCTGGTAGTTATTTATTACCAAGAACTGCTCCTGTAATTTACGAAATACAATAATAAAGTAGTGTAAGCTACATTCAATATCTTATAACGATACCACGATGAAAGTAAGAAATTTTTTAATAGCTATTGTTTCTATCGCTGGAGGTTTTGCTTCTAATGCGCAATCTAATTTGCTAAACGCTAAAACTCCTGCTCAGATTGGACTTAAAACTCCAGCTCAATTAATATCTGATAATGATAAGCCATTGGCTTATGGTTATGTAGATGATAGAGACATCTTGATGGGAAAAACAACATGGGAGATCATTGATTTAAATGAAAAAATCAACTTTCCATTATATTTTCCGGTAGATACAGCTAATATTGGTCCTAACAGACGTTCTCTTTATGACGTTTTAACTAAAGCTATTAAAGGTGGAAAAGTTACTGAAGTTTATACTGATAGTTATTTCAATACTAAAAAATCTATGAAGGACATCGAGGGCTCATTATCTCGTATTGATACAACAGATGCAGGTAGAGAGTTAATTAACCAATATCCAGATGACTACAAATCACGTGTTGTGAAGAAAAAAGTAGTTTCAGGTAAAGGTAAAAATAAATCAGTTTCTTATGTTGAAGAGACAGTTGGACCAACAAGAACTGTTCCTGCTGAATATATCTTAAAACAAGATCTTACTGCTGCAGATGTTACTCAGTATAAAATTAAAGGATATTGGTATTTTGATAAGCGTCAAAGTGAATTAAAGTATCGTTTACTAGGAATTTGTCCTGTAACTCCTGACGTTTATACAATGAATAGTGATGAAAAGGATTATATTGAATTGTTTTGGGTATTCTTCCCAAATGCCAGAGAAGCATTGCATGAAGCAAAAGCGTTCAATGACAACAACTCAGCTCTTCCAATCTCATTTGATCAGATTTTAAATTCAAGACGTTTTAATGCGGTTGTTTACAAAGAAGAAAACCTTTATGGAGACAGAGCAATTAGCGATTATATGAAAGACAACGCACAAAATCAGTTGTTGGAATCTGAAAGAGTGAAAGAAAAAATTCGCAACTTCGAGCAAGATATGTGGAACTACTAAGTTGATACATAGCATGATAATTAAAAAACTCTTACTACCTTTGTAGTAAGAGTTTTTTTTATGTCAATATAGTAATACAAGCTGTCTAATATAGGTTAGGTATATTATTTTATATTTATGTAAGAAAAATAACAATATTTGTAATAAAATTTCGTTTAATGTCTTGTAAAAATTATCATTATGAAAGTAAGAAATTTATTAATTGTTATTGTTACTGTTCTTGGAAGCTTATCTTCTAATGCTCAGTCTAATTTGCTTAATGCCAAAACTGCCGATCAGATCGGGTATAAGACACCTGCTCAAATGATATCTGATAATGACAAACCTCTGGCGTATGGTTATGTTGATGATCGAGATGTTTTGATGGGAAAGATGGTTTGGGAAATTATTGATTTAAATGAAAAAATAAACTTTCCATTATATTTTCCAGTAGATACGGCCAATATTGGCCCAGATAGACGTTCGCTTTATGATATTCTAACTAAAGCAATGAGAAACGGTAAAATAACAGAAGTTTATACAGACAGTTATTTTAATACAAAAAAGACTTTAAAAGACATTCAAGGATCTTTATCTCGTGTTGATACAACAGATGCGGGTAGAGAACTTATTAATCAATATCCTGATGATTATAGAACGCGCGTTGTTAAGAAGAAAGTGGTTACAGGTTCGGGAAAAAATAAGAAAGTCAATTATGTAGACCAAACGGTAGGACCAACTAGAACGGTTCCGGCCGAATATATTTTGAAGCAAGATCTTACGGCTGCTGATGTAAGTCAATATAAAATTAAAGGATTTTGGTATTTTGATAAGAGGGAAAGTGCATTGAAATATCGCCTTTTAGGAATTTGCCCAGTAACGCCCGACGTTTATACTATGAATAGTGATGAAAAAGATTATATTGAGCTGTTCTGGGTTTTCTTTCCCAATGCTCGAGATGTGCTACATGAAGGAAAAGCTTTTAATGATCAAAATTCAGCCATGCCGATTTCGTTCGATCAGATTTTGAATTCAAGACATTTTAATGCAATCATTTATAAAGAGGAAAATGTTTACGGAGATCGTGAGATTAAAGATTATATTAAAGATAATGCGCAAAGCCAATTGTTAGAGTCTGAAAGAGTAAAAGAGAAGATTCGTAATTTTGAAGAAGATATGTGGAATTACTAAGTTCATAAACTCATAATAAGAAAAACTCTTGCTACCTTTGTAGTAAGAGTTTTTTTATTTTATCTATACACTTCACAATGCTTGATTATTTAATCGTCGGATCTGGGTTGGCTGGAATTTCTTTTGCCGAAATTGCCTTAAAAAACAATAAATCTATTTTAGTTGTTGATGACAAATCTCAGAATTCTTCGAGAATTGCTGGAGGTTTGTATAATCCCGTTATTCTGAAACGTTTTAGTGAAGTCTGGAATGCTAAAGAACATTTGGTTTTAATGAATGAATTTTACGAACAGGTTGAAGATAAGCTGCAGGAGAGATTTAATTTTAAAATGCCAATTCTTCGAAAATTTTTTTCAATTGAAGAACAGAATAATTGGTTTGCAGCGTCAGATAAAATAAACTTAGCTCCTTTTTTGTCAACCAAACTAATTACTAAGAAATATCAAGGTATTGATTCTCCTTATGATTATGGAGAAGTTCTGCATACGGGCTATGTTAAAACTGGACAACTATTAGAAAGTTATAAAGCCTATTTAAAAGATAATAATTTGCTTCTTGAAGAATCTTTCCATAGTTCTTTCTTGGAGATTCTTGATTTAGGAATTCAGTATAAAAATATTAAAGCACGCCATATCATTTTTGCAGAGGGTTTTGGGTTGCATAAAAACCCTTATTTTAATTATCTCCCTTTGGATGGAACAAAAGGGGAACTGTTTTTAATAAAAGCACCAGATTTGAAATTGGATTTAATTGTTAATACCAGTGTTTTTATTTTACCAGTAGGTGGCAATTTGTTTAAAGTTGGAGCTACTTATAATTGGCATGACAAAACGGATCTCCCTACCGAAGAAGGGAAACAAGAGCTTTTAGATCGCATTAAAGAAATTATTACCTGCGACTTTGAAATTGTAAAACATTTTGCTGGAGTTAGACCAACAGTTGCCGACAGAAGACCTTTGGTAGGTACTCATGAAGCATTCGAATCTATTCATCTTCTTAACGGGTTAGGGACACGTGGTGTAATGCTCGGACCTGCTTTAGCGAAAATGTTGTATGATAATATTGAAAACGGAACTCCAATAGATAGAGAAGCAGATATAAAACGCTTCCATAAAAGATATTTAAAATCTCTTATTCCTGACCGGCCTTAGGATCGTACGAAACAAACATATTAATGTATAAGTTTCTTGAAAGACGAAGTACAAAAGGAAACAACACGACTAATGTCAAGATAATTGCAATAAAAGCTTGTTCGATTGTGGCTCCAAAAAAGACAAATGAAACAATAAAAGCAGCAATTCCTACCGCAACATTTAATCCGTAACTAACATACATTGCGCCATAAAAAAAAGAAGGTTCAATTTGGTATTTGAATCCGCAATGGCTGCAATTTTCGTTCATTTTGAGAACTTTACTCAAATGAAGCGGATTTTTGTCTTCATACATGCTTTCTTTTTGGCATTTTGGACAACTTCCTGTTAAAATGCTATTTAGTTTCGATCCTTTTTTTAACATTTGCAAAAATTTTATCAAAGGTACATTTTTACGCCTTTATTTCTTGTAACAACAGTCACAAATTATGCTTAATATACACAATCTTTCCGTTTCTTTTGGAGGAACCTATTTATTTGAAGAAGTTACTTTTCGTTTAGGCGCCGGCGACCGCGTAGGTCTTGTTGGTAAAAACGGAGCAGGTAAATCTACAATGCTAAAAATGCTGGCAGGAGATTTTAAACCAGACTCAGGAGTTATTTCGCAAGAGAAAGATATCAGAATGGGTTTTCTACGTCAGGATATTGATTTTGAACAAGGAAGAACCGTTTTGGAAGAAGCATATGAAGCTTTTACAGAGATTAAAGTTGTAGAGAAAAAACTGGAAGAAATCAATCATCAATTGGTTACTAGAACCGATTATGAAAGTGAAGAATATGGACAAATCATCGAAGATTTATCTGATTACACACATCGTTTTGAACTTCTTGGAGGTTACAATTATGTGGGAGACACAGAGAAAATTCTTTTAGGTCTAGGTTTTAAAAGAGAAGTTTTCAATAACCAAACAGAAACGTTCTCTGGAGGATGGAGAATGCGTATTGAACTTGCAAAACTGTTATTACAATCAAATGATGTATTGCTTCTGGATGAGCCAACTAACCACTTAGATATTGAAAGTATCATTTGGTTAGAAAATTTTCTTCGTAATTATCCTGGAGTTGTTGTGATTGTATCGCACGATAAAATGTTCTTGGATAATGTAACGAATAGAACAATCGAAATTTCGTTAGGTAAAGCCTATGACTTCAATAAACCCTATTCTCAATATTTAGAACTACGCCATGAAATTCGAGAAAAGCAATTAGCTACTCAAAAAAATCAGCAGAAAAAGATTGAAGAAACAGAAAAATTAATCGAGAAATTCCGTGCAAAAGCTTCAAAAGCTTCGATGGCGCAATCGTTGATTAAAAAATTAGATAAAGTCGAAAGAATCGAAGTGGACGAAGATGATAACTCAGTAATGAATATCTCGTTTCCAGTTTCAAAAGAACCAGGAAAAGTTGTTATTGAAGCTGAACATGTAACGAAAGCTTACGGTGACAAAACGATTCTTAAAGATATAAGTTTACTGGTTGAAAGAGGAAGTAAAATTGCTTTTGTTGGGCAAAATGGACAAGGGAAATCTACTTTCATTAAAGCTCTTGTAAACGAATTTGAATACCAAGGAAATATCAAATTAGGACATAATGTACAATTAGGATATTTTGCTCAAAATCAAGCCGAATATTTAGACGGAGAAATTACTTTGCTGCAAACAATGGAAGATGCGGCAACTGACACAAATCGTATGAAAGTACGTGATATGTTAGGTTCGTTTTTATTTCGTGGAGATGATGTAGAGAAAAAAGTGAAAGTGCTTTCTGGAGGCGAACGTAACCGTTTGGCACTTTGTAAATTGTTGTTACAGCCAATTAACGTTTTGCTGATGGATGAGCCTACGAACCACTTAGATATTAAATCTAAAAACGTTTTAAAAGCTGCTCTTCAAAAATTTGGCGGAACTTTGTTATTAGTTTCTCACGACAGGGATTTCCTTCAAGGAATGTCAAATATTGTCTACGAATTTAAAGATCAGAAGATTAAAGAATATTTAGGAGATATCAACTTTTTCTTAGAACAGCGTAATTTGGAAAACATGCGCGAGGTTGAGAAAAAAGATGTTATAAAAGCAGCGACTCCAAAAGAGAAAGAGGTTGCTAAAGTGTCTTATGAAGATCAGAAGAAAACAAAAGCACTTCAAAACAGATTGAGCAAAATCGAAAGCCAGATTCAACAATTGGAAAAACAAATTCAGCATGATGATAAAATGTTGGAAACCAATTATGACAAGCATATCGAAGATGCCTCATTCTTTACTGCTTACAACAAAAAGAAACAAGATTTAGAGCAATTATTAATCGATTGGGAAGTTGTATCAGAAGAGATTGATGGTTTTAATGGTTAATTTTTTTTGTTTCAAGTTTCAGGTTTCAAGTTGTAATCTTGACGAGTAAATTTAACTGCAAAACATGGTAAGTTTTTTTATAATTTGAACTTACAACGTACCAAGCTCGCAAAGCTCTATTTAAAGCTTTGCGAGCTTTTTGTTTTATAAAACCTCGCAGATCAAAAAAAACTTACCATGTTTTGCAGTTAAATATTCATTCAGTTCAAAACCTGAAACCTGACCTGAAACAAACTACTTAATAATCCCGATCGATCTAGAATGATCAATTGCTTTACTGCTTTCTTTAAAATAGCAAACAGAAACATTTATTGTTTCGAGATTTTTTAGAATCTTTTGAACTTCTTTTTTAGGAGATTTACCAGTTTGTCTAATATAAACCGCAACAACTGTAACGGGAAATATTTTGCAAATTCTTTCGTAAAGCATTGGATCGTGCTGCGAGTCATCGCCCATTAAAACATATTTTAAAGTTGGGTAGAATTCCACAACATGCTTTATTTTTTCATATTTATGATCGTGATTTCCTCTTCCGCTCATAAAGAAATCGGTGATTCCTCTTTTGATGTCTTTTAGGAGAAAAACTGCTTTAGGAAGTTTGTTAATTTGGGCGAATTTAGCAATAAAACGGTATAAGTTCCATTCGCTGCTAGAGATGTAGAAAAAAGCATTTACTTCTTCTACATTGTCTCTTCCTGCAGAACTTAAAGCTTGATAGTGAGGTACAACATCTTTAAAAACTTTTCGGTCATTTACATTTTTAAATAATAAAATATAAAGTTTTCGAAAAAAATTATTTGTGTGCGAAATAAGAAAAGTGTCGTCAATATCAGAGATGATTCCGAGTTTTCCTTTATGAGGTCTAATAAAACTGCCTTTACAAGTTGTGGTTTCCTCTTTATATTTTAAACTCACTTCGTATGGCATCCATCCAAAATGAGTTTCTTTTTCTAATGGAATGCAAAAATTGAAAAAGCCGTCATCTAATGTTTTAGTGTGGATGACTTCGCCATTGTAATGAAGGTAAACATCAAAATTTTTAATGGTTTTTATTCTGAACAATCTGAGTATCGAAGTGGCATTTTTTAATTTTCTTTTCTCAAAATCGTATTTGTTTTCTCTTTTTAAAACATGCCCCATTACAATTAACTCTTGTTCATTTGCATAACCTCGATATAATTGTAGAATTGGTTTCATTAATTACGTATATTTATGTAACTGTAAATTACTTAATTTAATTGGTATTAAAAATAAAATTTTGAAAAAGAATATTCTATTTGTTGTCAATCCGATTTCTGGAGATTTGGATAAATCAGATCTCATTGAGGCTGTTGAAGAGTTTGCTGCAACCAATCATTTCGATTTGGAAGTATATGAAACTACGGGAAAAAATGATCTAAGAGCAATACAATCTTTATATAATGAATCTGAGCCAGAGCGTATTATTGTTGCAGGAGGTGACGGAACGATAAAAATGGTGGCAGAAGCGGTAGAAGAGCAAGATGTAATAATTGGGATTTTGCCAGCAGGTTCTGCAAACGGACTTTCGGTCGACTTAAATCTTCCTGATGGAATAGAGGAGAACCTTAAAATAGCGTTTCTACACCATTACATCGAAATGGATATGATTTGTATTAACGGGAAAAAAAGCATCCATTTAAGCGATATCGGATTAAATGCTAATTTGGTTAAAAATTATGAAGAAAGTGATGTGCGTGGTTTTTGGGGCTATGCATTGCAAGCTTTCACAACGCTCAAAGAATCTGAAGAACCATTTGTGGCGACAATTTTGGCAAATAACAAAACTGTAGAACATGTAGCAAGAATGATTGTTATTGCCAATTCGCAGAAATATGGAACTGGAGTTGTAATTAATCCAAATGGTGCTATGAATGACGGTAAGTTTGAGCTGGTAATTTTAAAGAGTCTTGACCTGCTTTTGATTGGAAAAATAATTACAGGAAATATGCCAATTGATTCTGATGACATTGTGATTATTTCAACCGATAAAGCAGAAATAAAAACGGATTATCCCGTTAATTTTCAAATTGATGGTGAATATTGTGGGGCGCAGACTTCTTTAGAAATTCATATTCTACACAAGCAAATGAAAATTGCGGTTCCGTAGATTTATTTAAATGGATTGCGTTCCTGCCATTCTGTTTTTGGTTCTAAATAACTGAAAAACCTTGAAATGTTATGGTTGATTAAAGCATTGCTATGTGTGATTAAACCATACATTTTAACAGGTTTTGCTCCAACCGAACTTTTGATTTCAAGAGCTGTTCTAGCAAAAACAATTTCTTTGAAACCTTTCTTGATAGAATAGGCAATCATATCGTAGAGCATATTTAAGTATAGCATTTTTTCGCGCTGAACACTTTCGTCATAACCTAAAAAATACGTGTCCATTACATCGCCGTTTTTGATTAAAGTGTTGAAGCCGATTAGTTTTTCATCTAAAAAATAGCCGTATAGAAGAAAGTTGTCTCCCATGATTTCTTTAAAAAAGCTGAAATGATTTCTTGCCAGAAAAAAGGTATTGAAAGGCGCATTTTTTGCAACATGAAAATACAAATCGTAGATCACATCTTCATATTGTTTAATGTCGGAGAGAGTCATTTGCTTTTTTATAATTCCTTCCGATTTTTTGCGCGCACGTTTGTATTGGTCGCGATATTTTTTTAATAAAGCATCAATATAATCTTGTTCTGTTTTCCAGTTTTCATTGATTTCAAAAATCATATTTGGCTGTGTCGAAAACGTGTAGTTGTTTTTGAATTCTACTTGAAGCGATTCGATTTCTTTTGCTGTAAAATCTTTTATGCTCGTTATGTGAACTTTTCTTCCGCTTTCTTTCAGATCTTTTTTAAGCTGATTGATAGCCTTGTGAAGTGTTTTAATCGCTTTGGATTTTTTGATGGCCTTGTCAAAAATAAAAGCATTTTGTCCTGTAAGCATATTGTTTCCAACAAACAAAACGTGCGAAGCAAAATTCTTTAAGGCAAAATTACGAACCGAAGTTTTTAAGCATTTATCGCGCTCTCCAAAAGATTCAAGTTTTTCTGCAAATAGGAACTGCGTTAACACAATTCCGATTAGTTTTTTTTCTTCAAAAAGCCCGATAAAATGGCAAGTCATATTTACTGGACAAGAGTTTTCCAGCACTTCGAGATATTCTCGAGTCAAAAAAATGTTATTTGCTGCAAGCGAGTTCCATTCTAAAGGCAGTAACGATGCGCTTTTGTAAATTTGGAAAGAATAAGTTGTATTCAAAAGAGTGAGCTAATTTCTTCAAAATTAGAGAATATTTATAATAACTAAACTGCTTTAAGTTATTATTAAGAAAAACCCGTTTGAGATAAAATTTTCAAACGGGTTTTTGTATGCTGTTATTTAGGCAAATCCGCAGATAATACCTCCCATAAGAGTCAGTGTAAGAATCCAGTAACCGCTATGGATAAAGATGTATTTCCAAGATTTTCTTTCAAATAAGCCGTTAATTCCAATTAGAGGAAACGCAAAAAATAATCCCGACATAAAACCGTGAAGCGCACCATGTTTAAAAGTTCTGTAAGCCATTCCGTAATCGGCCATAAAAGCAGCAAATGACGGTTTTGCGCTATCAATTAATGGAGGGCCGCCAACCATTCCGATTGCGCCAGATTGGTGAATGGTAAGAGACATTAAAGTCATTGTAATCATTAAAGAAAAAATATACGTTAGTCCGAAGATTTTAAGCATATTTCCTTTTCTTAACTCTTCTTGAGTAAGATTATTTTCTTTCATCCAGATTGTTCCGAATACTTTTGGGCTGTACCAGATAAAACCGGTTACGAGTGTGACAATTGCTGCAAGGAATAAAGCAACGAAGTTAATTTGCATAATATGAGGTTTTTAGAATTAGTTGGTCAAATGTAATTAAAAAAAAGGCAGGTTTTAAAAAATAATAAAAGCAGCTTAAATCCTATGAATAAAATTTTTTTCAACAGTTTGCCGATATTTGGTGTATTATAACTGTGAATTGCATAATTTTACGCTAATAACAAATCCCAAATCTGTTATGAAAATTTTAATTACTCTTTCTTTATTATTTGCTTTTTCGCTAAACGTTTTGGCAGATACCATTTCGGATAAAGAAAAAGAGGCGCTTATAAAATTGTATCATGCAACAAATGGTTTGCAATGGAAAAACAAATGGGATTTAAGTCTGTCTGTTTCTACTTGGTACGGTGTTAAAGCCGAAAACGGAAAAGTTGTCGCGCTCAATTTGTCAGATAATAATCTGCAGGGAGAATTGCCTGAAGCTTTTTATGATCTTGTGAATTTAGAATCGCTGAATTTAGAAAAGAATAAAATTGAAGGAAGTTTGTCTTCTGCCATTTTTAATCTGAAAGAATTGGAAATGCTTAATGTTGCCAATAATAAATTGTCAGGTACAATTCCGTCTTCAATTTGTCAGTTGGCCAAGTTGAAAGATTTGGAGCTTTTTATGAATAAGATCTCTGGAGAGCTTCCGTCAGAAATTGGAAAACTAAATCAGTTAGAAATTTTAGCTGTTTGCAATAATGAATTAAACGGAAAACTGCCTGTTTCGATTTATAAAATTTCTGGTCTTAAAGTATTGCTGCTGAATAATAATAAGCTGTCGGGAAATTTGACAAATGAAATTATTAATTGGAATGTATTAGAAAATTTTAGTTTATTTGACAATGAATTTTCAGGCGTAATTCCGCAAGAAATTGAAAAACTTAATAAGTTGGAAGAATTGAATCTTTCGTATAATAAATTTACAGGCGAAGTTTCAAAAAAAACAGCATTATTAGATGCTTTGAATATGACCATGATGGACGAAAATGGAAATCCGTTTTTATTAGAAATAAACCAAGAAAATAAATTACAATAATTACCCAAAATTAATCGATGCTTATGAATGAATTTTACACTCGTTAAACAAGTTGATTAAATATATTTAGTTAATTGCCAAAACCGTAATTCATTACGGTTTTCTGGTTTCTGGAGGTTTGATCTTTTGAAAAAATAACATTTAATTTAGAATTGAATTCTTTATGTTTGCTTAAATTTTTATAACTTTAATAAAAGTATCCGGAGAACCAAAAACCGATTAACCAACGGAATTACTAATCACTTAATAAGAAGAAATTATGACACTGCAATATCAAGGAGAACAGTACGGAAAACCCACAACTTTTACAATTAGAATTATTGGTAATAACTTATCAAAAAGTAGTTCAAACTACCAGATAGATCTTTTGGTAGGAGATAAAAAACTGCCAACTTTTACAAGTGAAATTCACCAAAGTCTTTCTAATTGTTTAAAAGAAATTTACTTGTTTAGAAAACATAACGGAATCACGTTCAATGAGTCATCAGAGAAAATAGTTTCGCTTTATGTCGCTTATGATAAAGTTTTGTATAACTATAATAAATATGCTTTGTTTAGAGCATAAATTTTTCTCAAAAGAGTATAAAAAAGACCATTTGAAAAAATGGTCTTTTTTTTATTTCAAAATGCAACAAGGCTATTATCGAATTATCTTTAAATAAGCGCTGTAAGGATCATCTTTAAGTGAGGTGCGCATGTAGTATACGTTTTCGTCTTTTTCTTTTAAATCAAATTGAATTAAGCCTGCATCGCAATAATAGTAAAGTAGGTTATCATCGGCAGGGAATTCTATATTGGAAATTGGCAGTGTAGTTAGTTTTTCTTCAAATGCAATTTCACCGTTTGATAAGTCCAGTTCAAAAAGCTTCTTTTTGCGTGTATATCCCCAAAGATTATCCACTTCCTTAACGATGTATTCTACATTATCCCCTTTAAAATCTGTTTTCCAAAGCTGAGTTCCTGTTTTAGAATCTACAGCGTATATTGAAGAAACTTCTGGTCCTTGCGCTGCAAAATATAGCTTTTTGTCGTGGCATACTATGCGTTCCTTAACGTTGTTCTGGTTTTCTTCTATTTTAAATTGCCACAAAACATCAAGACTGTTTGGTTTTAAAGCATACAGCCAATTTTTATCGCCTGCAATAAAAACACTTTCACCATCTGTAACTGGTTTTCCAGTCATGGTTTCATCAAAGCTTTTTTGGTAAAGCAATTTTCCTGTATTAGCTTCAAAACAATACACATTATTTGCGCTTTGAGTAAAGATCTTATTGTCGAAAAATAATGGCTCAATATCGTTGTTTGGAGTGTCTAATTTATAATTCCAAGCTAAGCTTCCGTCTTTTAGATCCAACGCGTATAAATTACTGCTCTGGTTTTGATTTTGAGCCGTAATAAATAATTTTCCGTTTGCTATAATCGGAGTTTGGTCTTTTAGGACAATCTGATCTGTAATGTTTCCTAATCTAGATTTCCAAAAAATAGTTCCTGTTCCGTTGTCTACGGCATAAATTTCCCCATTAATAAACGGAATATAAACAACTCCGTCCTGAATGGTTATTTTGTTAGCGCACATTTCTGTGTGGGCGTCTGAAGCTTTTACCGTCCAAACAATGCTTTCGACCTCCAGATCCCATGAAAAAAGTGAACCATCATAATCGTAAATTAAAATTGAGGTGTCGTCTAGAGAAATCTTTTTAAGTGGTTTTAGAGACTTATTCGTGACAGCTTCTTCGGTAGGCAGTTTGCTGTTGGTGTAGTTGGTTTTGCTGGCGGGCGATTGTCCAGACATATTTGCAAAGGTGAATACAAATAAAAGGGCTATTAATTTGTGTTTCATTTTAAGATTTGGGTTGATTTTTTGATTGTGTTTGTAATCTGAAATTACTTCATTCATAACTTCTTGTTTGCTTTGTTATTGTGTTTGCTGTATTTGTGTTTTATTAATTGCCAATTTGTAGGTTTTGCGCGCTTTTAATATTGTTCTCAAATCCTCAAACATTTAAAGAAGTAAATATAAATAAAAAAAGCTCCAGATTTCTCTGAAGCTTTTGTCTTAGTAAGTAGTCCGTGGGGGAATCGAACCCCCCTTACCAGGATGAAAACCTGGCGTCCTAACCGATAGACGAACGGACCTGCTTTGCTATTGCGGCTGCAAAAGTGCAACTATTTTTGAGATGTACAAAGGATTTTGAGAAAAATTTTTATTTTTTTTTGATGGGAAATCATTTTGGGCGATCAATATTGATGTGTTGATCCAGTTATTTGCTTTGTATTTGTTTGATTAATAAATTGTTGTTGATGCATTATGTAAACGAAAATATTTGTTTTTTTAGAGAAAAATAATTTTCAGAAATATTGAATAATTTTGTTTTTGAAAGAATATTTTTATGTGTTTTTAATAGGTGAGGCAAGTAAAAAAAACAGATTTCTCTGAAGCTTCGTTTAAAAGCAAACATCATGACAAATAGTAAATAGTTTTTTTATAAAAAAGAATTTGATTTATGGAATGTCAAAAATCAAATAATAAAGATCTTATAAGGTTTCAAAAACTTAACGCTTTACAAAATGGAACTCATTTTTTTGCTATTTCTGTATTCCTTAGGTGTCTTGCCAGTAACTTTTTTAAAAGCGCTGTAAAAAGTAGTTTTTGAAGTAAATCCAGATTCCAATCCCATGGTTAGCAAATTGTAATTTTCATATTCAGCATTTAAAATCATCTCTTTTACGGCTTCGACACGATATTGATTAATGTAATTGGCAAAGTTGTCTCCCGTGATCACGTTTACAATTTGTGAAAGATATCCCGTGCTTATACCTAATTTTTCGGCAATTTTTTCTCTGTTTAATGTACTATCAGTATAGATATGATGTTCTTTGCAAAGAAGTTCCAGTTTTTGGAAATGAAGATTATCAGCGTTTATTGATTCTTTGTTTTCTTCTTTATGATTGCTTCCTGAAATTGAAAATGGGTTATCATCTGCAATTGCTAAATCTTTATTTAGAAAATTGTAAATGCTGTCTCTGTCTTTGGCAAGTTTGTATTTGTAAATGCCAAAATAAGAAGTCCAGTGGATTAAAAATGTTCCGAATAAAGCTAAAATTCTCATCGTTGCCGAAATGTCAAATTGGAAAAACAAACCTATGATGATGGCAATAACCCACGAAAATAATAATGCAGAAACTAGGCTTAATAATATAATTACCCATTTTTTTTCCTGTTTGTCTTTTAAATGCTTTATCATAAAATAAGAATAAACCAGCACGAAGGGGATAAATGTAAGCGCGAAAATAAGCGCAATCTGATTTAATACATCGATTATATTGAGGCCTAATTCGGGAATTTTATATAAGCCAGCTACAGCATCAAGATCATATGTAACATTAAGAACAGCTGAATACGCAAATGGAATAAAAAATAAAAATATCTTTTGTCTGCTTTTCACAGCGTCATCAACTCGGTTTATAATAAATAGGAATATGAAAACAGGTAAAAGAAAAGCGGTTTCAACATCGTCAATAAAGCGTAAAAAAGGAAAGACTGAATAAGCATCTTCAATCTCGAAAACCAAATTCAGTAAAAGTAAGGAAAGGGTAAATATCGCATAGGCGAGATATTGGTTTGATTTACTATTGAACAATGAAGACTTTAAAATAATTATGCCTAATACTATTCCCTGAAAAATTGCAATATTTAGAAGTGTTGTATAAATCAAGTTTTTAGTATAAAGTTGTTTTTAAGATTTGTCTTTTCAGTTATTCTTGACAATGCAATAGTCAGTTGTTTATAAAAAAATAGCTTATTTCATGCGAATTGACAGAACGAATTTATAGCAATGCAGATGATTTTCTTAACAGATTAAGAAATGATTAACTAAAATGATTTCTCTATAAATGAAATTGAAATTTTTTATTTATGATATTGATTTTTAATTTTTTAAGTAGAATTATTCTCGATTTTTTCTTTTTACAAGTAGTGGTTCTTTAGTTCGGATTTCTCAAGTGTTAAGGTATTGAAACCTTGTCACTCTTCAATTCACATAGTTTTGACCAATAATCCACTTAATCATCTCAAATTTTATGAAATTAAATCGACTCTTGTTTAGTGCCGCCATTTTGTCTGCGGTATCTGTTCAATCTCAAATCACGCAAAAAAAGAATCAGCTCGAGTTTTCTGTTGGAAATAATTGGGGGTATTTGAAAAATCTCGAATTTGCTCCCGTAGCAATGTATGATTATGAAGGTTTGGTGTATAAATTAAACTATACTCGAACCAGTAAGAATGATAATTTGTTTGAGGTAAATCTAGACTATCTATCATCAGACCTAAAAACAGATAAGCTGTCCAATCTCAACACAGATTACTACAAAGGCGGAATGAACTTTTCGTATCTAAAAAAGGTTTACGATAGGGATCGATTTAGAATACACGCAGGATTGCAGTCCCGAACTTCTTTGGCTGCTTATCATCATGGAGATTATGTTTCGTTCCATCAAGAATTTGGAATTGCGGGTAGATTCAGTTATCAGATAAATGAAAAACAATATTTATCTTCAAAATTAACCCTTCCTGTTATTCTTCTTCGAGTTACCAATGCCGAAGGTAAATTTTACACTTTAGATAACTATCAGAGTGTATTTTGGGATTTAGAATATGGTTATAAACTCTCCAATCATTTTGACGTAAAGGCAACTTACAATTTTAATTATTCTCGACTTCAAATTCCAAGTGCTTATAGAGAATTACAGCATCAATTAAATCTTGGTATTAACTATAAATTCTAATTATGAAATACATCAAATCTGCAGTTTACGTTTTTATATTCACATCTTCTTTTTTGCTCATATCTTGTGCAGATATGCTGATGGGAGACGAAGGAAAATACGATGAAGAAGTCTATTTAAATTACAAAACAAAAACAGTGCTAGAATTGCCTTTTGAAGATGACTGGTACATAGTTGCAGGCGGAAAATCGCTAGAAAAAAATCATCATTTTGCACCTGTCCGCCACCAGAGATATGCACTCGATATGGTTAGTATTATAAATAGAAGCAACAAAACGGGAGACGGAACTAAAAATGAAGATTATTATTGTTTTGGCAAACGTTTAAATGCACCTGGCGATGGAAAAATTATTGCAATGGAAAATGCAATAGAAGATAATGTTCCTGGGATTAAAAACAGTAAAAAAGCATTAGGCAATTACGTTGTAATTGATCATTTAAATGGAGAATACTCTTTTATGCTTCATTTTAAAAAGAACTCGATAATAGTTGCAGTAGGAGATACTGTAATAAGGGGGCAGCAGGTAGGTTTGGCAGGAAACAGCGGTTATTCTACTGGTCCGCATTTGCACTACCATTTGCAGACAACTCCGTCACTGGAAACAGGTGTTGGTATTCCGATGCAATTTATAAACTACTATACTGACGATGTTTTTACAGAAAGAGGAGAACCTACAACCGGTCAAACAGTAAGGAAAAAATGAGATCTTATAATCAATTGATTACGGTATTCTTGGCGGTTGGTTTAAATGATTAAATAAGATTGAAAAAATGAGACAAACCGTAAAAGTTTAACATTAAAATAAAGTATATTCGTACACTGTTTTTAGGTCTTACATTTATTTATTATTAAATATAGAAAACATTCTTGCGCGAGGATAGACAAAAATCCCAAGTGTCTTTAAATGATTGGGGTATTGCTGAATTTTAAAAACTTTATCATTATGTTTAAAAAAAAATTAAAATTGGAAGGAGCTCAAGAATTAACTAAAAATGAGCTAAAAGCTGTAAAAGGAGGAGTTACAGAGGTTTGCGCTAAAGCACTTATAAGCGGAGAGGCAATCTTAAAAAATGGTGCATGTCCTCCAGAATATCCTCTAGCAGGTGGAGGTTGTTGTTTCTCATTGTAATAGTTAATTTTATATAAAAAGAAAATAAACTAATACGCTTACTCGGTGGATTGTATAAATGGTATATAATCTTCGATAATAGGTTTATATTTTTAAGAAGAGAGAAACTTGTTTTCTCTCTCTCTTTATAATCCAATAAGAAAATTTTAGAGATGATAGAGTTTGGAGAATATTTAATTTCTCCCTGTCTTGAATAAGACAGCTATTAAGAAGCTTTGTTGCGAAATTAAATCTATGTTAAAAGAGCAACTTTATTTCAATTTTAATGTGAAATTTGTGAAATGTCTAATTAACAAAGAGATAATTATGGAAGGACAAATTATAGAATTGGAAAAAAAATACTGGCACGGAGTTGAAAATAATGATTACGAAACGGTAAAAAATCTGACGCTGTTTCCTTGCATAGTTGCCGGAAAAAATGGTATTCAGAGTATCAGTGAAGCTGATTTTAAAAATATGTTCGACTCAGGGCAAACCAATAAAATAAAAGTACTGAACATCTATGATGTAAAAGAAGAACTAATTGCCGAAAACGCTGCCGTAATAGGATATCGTCTCGATTTTGAGATAGTAGATCATAGCCCAAAAGAACCTATCAAATGTGTCTGTACTTCTACCTGGATTAAAGAAAATAGCAAGTGGACATGTGTGATGCATACTGAAACAGAGCTGGAAAAAAATTAGAAATCATATATATTTTCCAAATTGCGAGAGCGTGCCGCTGTGAACACAAACGAATAAAAAAAGCTTCAGATCTGAAGCTTTTTGTTTTATAGCGTAATTTTATTTTAGTTTAATGGAAAATATATAGTTGCACTATACTTTTAGAAAAAAAATACAGTAATAATATTTCATTATATTCGTTAAAAAATCAATCAATCAATCAATCAATCAATCAATCAATCAATCAAAATGAAAAAACAAGTATTTCTTTATTTTACGGTTTTACTTTTTACAAGTAGTATATCAGGACAAGAGATAAAAGATTTCTTTTCAACACTTGCTAAAAATAATCTTTTTAATGGCAGTGTTTTAATTTCCAAATCAGGAGAAACTATTTTCTCTAATTCTTATGGATATTCTAATATGGAGAAGAAAGAAAAAATCAATGAAAAATCTCAGTTTACAATTGCATCGGTATCAAAAACATTTACTGCGGTAGCAATACTGCAGCTTAAACAAAAAGGAAAATTAAATATTGATGATCCAGTCCAAAAATATCTTCTGGATTTTCCTTATCCAAATGTTAGTATTAGACATTTGCTAAGCCATACTTCTGGATTGGCGCAATATTATCGTCTATTTGATAGTGCAATGAAGGAAAAGCCAGAAAAAATTTTTTCTAATGAGGATATCATACCGGCATTAATTGAGAATAAAGTACCGCTTTCATTTGCTCCAGGAGACAAATGGGAATATAATAATGTTAATTTCTGTCTTGCGGCTTTAATAGTGGAAAAAATAGCTGGGATTAATTTTAGAGATTATTTAGCGAAAAACATTTTCGAACCTGCAAAAATGAAAGATTCATTTCTTCCTAAGAATAGAATGCTTAAAGAGCCAAATCAGGTAGAATTGTATACTTATCCCAATTTTTACTCGACTAGTGTAGTGAATGTTCAAACCCTAAAAGAAACTTTTTTGATAGATGAGAAAAGCAATTTCTATGGACCAGGAGGCATTGTAAGCACAGCTCTAGATTTGCAGAAGTACCAAAAAGCATTATTTAGTTATCAGCTTTTAGGCAAGAAAGAATTAGAAGAAGCACTGACACCAGCAAAACTTAATGATGGAAAAATTGCTTCTTATCGCGCGTACGAAAAAGAGATTGCCTATGGTTTGGGTTGGCAGACCTATACTAATGAGAGTAATGAAAAAATAGCTTTTCACGATGGACTCAATACTGGGCTTACATCAATTTTAATGCACAATATTACTAGAAATCACACTGTTATTTTGCTGTCTAATACAGCAAGTCAGGTTTTTGTTATAGGCAATGAAGCTTTGAAAATAATTGAGAATAAGCCTTATAAAATGCCTCTACCGAGTCTTTCGAGAGTCTATGGCAGTTTGCTCGAAAGTGGGAATAAAGAAAAAGCAAATCAGTTAATTGAAGAATATTTAAAAAAGCCAGACAGCTACGAAGTAACAGAAAGAGATTTCAATAGATTAGGGTATCAATTTCTTAGATCGCAAAAAACAGACAATTCTTTACTCACATTTGCGTCAGCGACATTAATTTTTCCAAATAGCTCAAATATGTATGATAGCTATGGAGAGGCGTTGCTCCAAAGTGGTAAAAAAGAGGATGCAATTAAAATGTATCAAAAATCTCTTGAATTAAATCCAGATAATGAAAATGGTAAAAAGGTATTAAAGAAGTTGTTGTAATTGCCAAGATATTAAAGCATTTAATCAAAGCGTAGAGAAAAGCTTCAGAGAAATCTGAAGCTTTTGTCTTAAATAGCGGGAAGCATTCAATTATTTAACCAGATTATGAATGATTTTTATGAAGTTGCTTGTGCTAATAATGTGGCTTAACTTTGATTTTACTATTTGTTTTATTATTAGCTAAAATAAATAAATTACCTATTTTTGAAATTACATAATTAAAATTTCAAAGCTAAAAATGAAAAACTTTTTTTTAATATCGATAATTATATTTCTTACTTCATTTAAATCTTTTGAGACAGATTCATATTTGAATTTCGATTATGAAGTAAAATATTTAATTAATAAAAGTGAATGTTCTGTTTTTATATGCAAATCAAATCCAAAAGATTTTTTTATAATTTACGATAAATCTTATTTGTTTGATCTTTTACGAAATGATAATTTATTTAAAATAAGTTTCACTAAAAATGAAATTGATTATGATTTATCTAAATATCAGCCATCATCAAAAAAAGTATTTACTGAAATAGTTGAAACTAAAGAAACAAAAAATGTTGGAGGCATAGCTTGTACTAAATTTATCGGGGAGATAAAATCTAGAGATTTTCAAACTGTAGAAGTTTTTATTGCAAAAAACAATAAAATCAACAACGTTAATTTTTTGACCATTCAGGGATTTAAAGTTAATTCTGAGGTCAAAGGTTTAGTAGTAGAAATAAATAAGGTAAATAATAAAACGAAAGAAATTAAATCGGATTTATCGCTAATAGATTTTAAGAAAAATGAGAAATCTTTAAAAATTAATGATGAGATCTTAAATAAAATGGTCTACAAAAATAAAGTAGATTCTGAATTGCTTAAAAGAGAGTGGGATAAAGAAATAAGCGGAGGTAATAATGGTGTTTCTATTTCTGTTGAAGATGCTATTGCTTTCAATGACGCTGATTCGGGTAATAAAAATCAATTAATATCTAGAAATAAAAGCGATGAAAATAAACAGAAGTACATAAATATTGCTGAACGAAATCATAAATATTTTAAGTTTAAAGACGGAAATTGGGATCAGTATGTTGCAACCAATTTTAAGTTTACAGGGAAACGACCTAGTGGATCTACTTATAATTTTAAAGCGTATTGTACAATTTCTAAAGATGGAATTATTACAAAAATAAGTGATGTACAGCCAGAAGAATACAAGGAAGAATATACTAATTTTTTGAACTCTGTAAAGAATAAGTGGTTTCCTGATGAAGAGTATGGAGAAAAAGTTGAAAGTTCGTATTACATTTTAGCAAGAATTGTTAAATAAAATGATAGAGGTGCATTTTGAAATTTATCCTTAAAAAAAACAAAAATAAACAAAAAAGCTTCAGATTTCTCTGAAGCTTTTTATCGTTGTAGCGGGAACAGGACTCGAACCTGTGACCTTCGGGTTATGAGCCCGACGAGCTGCCTACTGCTCTATCCCGCGATGTTTCGGGTGCAAAGATACACACTAAATACGGTTATGCAAATAATTTTAGTACTTTATTTTTTATAATTTTTAGAAAAGACGGTTTTTCTTATAATTTAAAATCCAGTAATTCTTGGTAAACGTTTCCGTTTAAGCCTAATAGCAAGCCAAATGCAGGTTCTGTTTTTATACCTTTTTCTTTCAGTTTTATGACCTCCAATCGGAAGTTTTCGTCTTTTGAACTTAGAATTTGGTGCTCCATGAGCATATGTCTGTAACCATTTTGAAGTTCGGTCGGGATATTTTGTCCAAAGATTTCGATTTCAAAAGCATCAATAAAAAAGTTTGCTACAACAGATTCTTTTTTATCAATCACGATTTCTTGAATGGTAAAATTGCTTTCTTTTTCGAACTGACTTTTAATTTTTTGAATAAAATCAGATTTGTTTTTCCAATAACAGACAATATCCAAATCGCTGTTTTCGATATCAATATTTATCGGAATTGTACCAACCAAAATAGGATCGAATTCAGCAAGATTGTCCAAAACTCCATGTTTAGTCAACATATGAAATGCAGCTTGCTGTCTTAGATTTCCAGTTTTTAAATAAGATATGTTCTTGAAATTAATCATTTATGATATCACTTTTTTCTTCGTTGATTTCTTGTTCTAATCTTTTATTGATATCGACTTTTGCATTCTTAAAAACAAAAATCGTAGCGCCATATCCTCTAGCATATTGATTCGTGACTTGACCGCCAATAACTGCCGATTCAAAATACGGACTTGTTTCTTTCATTTCTTTGTCGTTTTCTTCGAAATCCTTAATGCGAATAAGATTTTTATATTTAATGGTAAGATCAAACCAATTCAGATAATCGGCATTAAAAGAAACCGCTTTAATTCCTTTTTTAGTGTAATAATTAATCGCTCCAGCTTGTCCGTAATTATCACAAAGTACAATCGTTTCTTTTTGATTTGGCAGTAAAGCATAAAGCGAGTCTGTTTTTCTGGCCAATTCTTTCCAGCCTAGCATATCGGCAAAGTCCTGAGGCAGATGATGATCTTTTCCGTCTTCCCAACGAAGCAGTCCAAGTTTTTTGTAAGGCTCAGAATGTGCAACCATATATTCTGGACTTTTATTTGGAAAAGCAACATTATAGATCGGTATAAAAAGCAATAGAGGAATGAGAATAAAAACAGGTTTAAGAAAGCGTTTCCATCCCGTATTTAGAATTTCTGCAATATAAACTGCTCCAAAAGAAATGTAAATAGGATACAATCCGATGGCATAATAAGCTTTTGCTTTGAAATAAATAAAAATTAAAAGGGTGAAAAAAAACGAAGCAAAAAAGAGCTGATACTTTTTGAAAGACTTATAAAATAATACTGCATAAAGTCCGGCCAAAATCACCAATAATCCGCCGATGAAAAAGAGAATCTGTTCTTTTAGAAAATCACTTAAATTAACGTTAACCAATTGCGTTTCGGCCAATTCTTTCATATGATGTACAATTGGTAAATGGTTGCAGTACTGCCAATACAGATTAGGAAGAATTAGAACTAATCCTAAAATTAAGGCAAAATAAAACTCTTTTTTTGCCAGCATTTTTCGCTGTTTAGAAAGTAAAATAGCAGGAATTAGTCCCAATAACAAAAACAGGATATTGTACTTATTCAAGAAACCGAAGGCAAAAACAACAGCTCCGAAATAAAGCCATTTTGTATTTTCTGAAGTTAGATATTGTATTAAAACATAATACAACGCCGTCCAGCATAAAACATCAAAAGAGTTGGGTTGATAAAGCATGTTCAAGCGTAACAAACAGGAAAGTAAAACACAAATCGCCCCAAGAATTAAAGCGTAGAGATTGCCTTTTAAAAGTTCAATGGTTTTCCAGACAATCAAAAGTGTCAGCGCGCCAAATAGGGCAGGGAAGAACTTAACCCAAAAAACTGAATTTCCGAGCTGAAGAATAATATACGAAAACCAAGAGGTAACAGGCGGAACAGATAAATAACCCCAAGCCAAATGATTTGCTTGATCCAAGTGCAGGTACTCGTCGCGCTGTAAATCGTATTCTGGGCTAATTAAAACGTATTGCAGGATGAATTTTAGAATTATAAATCCAAATAAAATCAGGTTCTTTTTGGTCATGGAGTTTTGGTTTTTGGTCTTCGATTGATAATCTACAGCTAATATATTATTTATTTTGATAAAGTTAAACGAATGAATTTTAAGGAAATAAAAAAAGCTTCAGACAATTCTGAAGCTTTTTGTTTTTTCATGCTTTTTAGGATATTACTCCTCTACAGCAGTTTCAAATTCCATGTGGTCGATCATTTCTGCCTCTGGTTTTTCTGGCTTAGACGCTTTTAAAGCGTTGAATCTTTCTAGCATTTCTGTTTCGCCTTCTTCACCGCTGAAATAAGGGAAAACATCCATAATTGCTGTTTCTGAAATGGCCGGAATAGAATATTCGCCCATTGTATTTTTCATTACGTGAAGTGTGTTGTCAAAGGCTTCGCGAACATCGTTTGCCTGAACCAGCATATACATGCTTGTTTTTCTTTCCTTGCCACTTTCTTCATCATAAGCAATTAGAGTGATTTTAGATTTAAACCATCTGTCCGCATTCTCAAAAGGATGAATTTCGGCATAATTTGCCACTTTGATAGCCGTGATTTTAAATTCTTCACTTGTATACGCGGCCATTTCTTCAGTCATTCTTTTTTCAGCTTCTGTGTAAGACAAAGCATCAACCAAATAGGGCTCGGTTAAAACTTTTTGTCCTCCGGTTTCATCTGTCTTTCTATATTTTACTTTGCATTCGTACCAAGTTGCGCTCATCTCTTTTTAAATTTTAAGGATGCCAAAGATAAATCTTACTGCAAAATAAATAGTTAAATCTTCAAATAGATATTCACAATTTTAGATGATTTTTGCTAATGTTTTGAGATTCTGAATGTTGTATTTTTAATGGTAAAAATGATTTGTAATCACATTCATTCTTTTCTATTTTGCCTAAAAGTAAAAATAATTCATCCCTGTTTTTAATTTAAACATTTGTATTTCAGTTGTTTATTTTTCTTGATTTGAAAATTGTAAAAAAAAGGAAAATTACTAAATCCAAAAAATCAATTTGTTCGTAAGTAGCAATAGCAATGGCTGGAAACGGAGTTGAATTCAAATGATATTGGTTTTTGGAGCATATTGAATTTTGTCACATTTCCAGCTATTGTTTTTATAAATTATTAAAAATAAAAGGTTGGGGAAATTAAACGTTCAGAAGTTAAAAGAGACTTTAAAATATTTGGAAAGCAAACAGCGTGAATTAAAAAAACAAAATCAAAACGATACGCGAAGTCTAGAATCAATGATTAAATATTTAAAAAAAGATATGATGGAGCAGCACGACTTGTCTGAACATCATCAGCTAATAAAACAAGAAATCAAAGACACAGAAATTTTTATCGAAAATGTCAAAAACATCATTAAAATCAATTCCTAAAAGCCGTTTTTTATTGTAAAATTTTACTCTTATTCCAACTTAAATTTTTCGTTTTTACAATCCAGAATTAATTTGTGATGGAGGAAAAGTTTGTTGCCAATCATTCCTTGCATTCCAGAACGCTTCATTAAGAATTTTTGAAGGTCTGAAGTGCCTTCTATGTAGGTAACTTCAGAGAGGTTTAGAATCACTTTGTCAAATTGTATTTTCTTTTTCGTACAAGCAGAATAAACACTCAAAGTATTTCCCCACGAATTTCCTTTTTCGATTCTTACAGCACTGTTTTTAATTCTGTATTGCTGCCAAATTTCCTTTGTAGTTATCAGTTCGTAACCACTAGTTCCAGAATCATACAGCAGTTTTAGTTTTTCATTTTCGATATTTGAAGGCATTAAAATTTTACGTTTTTTAAATTCAAAATTGGAAAAATCATCTTCTTTAATTTTTTCGATGAAGGAACATTGATTGTTTTTGAAATCTAAAATCGCAATGCGTTTTTCTAATAAATCGGTTCCAATTGTTCCAATGATATTGGTTGCTTTTGGGTCATCAAAATTGATTTTTTTGCTATAATTCAAAACTTCAAAATTGGTTGAAACAACTTTCATATTTCCTATTGTTAAAGCAATCGAAATGGGATTGTTTGTCGCATTAATTTTAATCTGATTTCGAAATTTTTCAGCAATAGATTCCAATGATTTTTTGTAAAAAACAGTAACGGCAGAACCCGAATCAAATTGCATATAAAAGGTTTGGTTGATTCCATTCAATTTTACAGGCAAAAGCAAAGCTGAATGGGAATTTTCGTCACTCGAAATCCATTTTATGGGAAGATTTTCTACAATTCCCGAAACCTTCAAATAGTTTTCTGGCGGAGAGAATTTCTTTTGAAAATAAAAATATCCTCCCAACAAGAATAAAACAATAATGACTAAAAAGATGGCTGCAATTTTCTTAAATAATTTCATGGTTTATTTTTTCTGCAAGATTCGGATTTCGATTCCGATTTTGGTGCAAAAACAATACGACAGTTTTACGTCATTTTTGTGACTTTTATTATAAGAATTTGTTTTTCAGTTTTATAGCTAATTCTTGTTTTTGGTTTAAACTGATTCCGTTTAAAATAACAATCAGAAATTTTATGCAAAGAAAGGCAATTAAGGGAATGATGAATAGCGGAAATTTGAAAGTAAATAAACGTTGAATAAACGGACTCACAATCATGATAACCGAAAGAATAAGACTTAAAACAATTTGAAGGCTAACAATTTGTTTTCCTATTTCTTTGTTTTGGGCATCTTGTGTTTTATAAGTTAAAACTAAAGGAAAAATAACACTTCCAAACGGAATAATAAGTCCAGATAAAACAGAAAGGTTAATGAGTATGGCTCTTTCGATTTGGATATTTTCCTTTTTGATAATCAGGTTTTCGGGATTGGTTTCTAGAGCTTCGGCAATTGTTTTTAAGGTAAAACCTTTCAGGATATTCCCCGCTTCAATTCGCTGAATGGTTCGTAATGAAAGACCCGATTTTTCGGCAAGTTCATTTTGAGTCATGTTTTTTTCTTCTCTCAAAAATTTAACTTTATTCTTCATTGTTTTATGTTGGAGGTCCAGAGACGAAATTATGAAAAAACTTTTGATGAAATCAGTATAAAAGAACCTAGTATTATAGGCTAATTCTAAGATTTAATAAAAAATTAAGTTTTTTACTTTAACAAAAATCACTAACTTGTTGGATAATAAATGATTTATTATCATAAAAATTCCCAGTTATGCGAGTATCCGTTGTCCGAAAAAATATAAAGTTTTTACCAGATTCAAGAAGAGTTGTTGCCCGATATTTTATGAATGGGCAAGAACGAACCCAGCAAATGGTACTTCGGATAATGATGCTGGATGAGAAACAGGTACTGCAGACTTTGGAGCAGACGCTTCGTGAATTTGCTAGGAGGCACCGAAATATTTCGGCAGTATTCTTTAGACACTGCGAAAGAATACGACCTATAATAGAAGGAATGCAGATCGATTACGAAGGCATGTCTCTAGACCGAAAAATGCTTATTGGATCGTATTGTACAATGGAGTATGCCATAGAATCTGCGGCGATTTTTAATCCTTCAATTGTAGAAGATTTTGATCAGACGGGATTAGAAGCGGGAGAAAAACGCGTTATTATTTCTTTTCGTGCAACGGGTGAAGGGCATATTTCGTCGATTGTTTTTAGAAGAGCAATTCTAGATCGTGACAATAATCTGCATATCATGAAAATAGGAAATCATATTGATCAGGCAGAAATTGAACATAAAACGTTGTTTAATAAAGAGCGTTTTTTGACCAAACTGTATGAGATGCATACTACTGATAAATATATCGCTCAGATTATGCAGGATCTTCCTGAAGAATTTGAATTTGTTGTTCTTAAAAATATGCTCGTTGAGTCTTTAAAAGATCCTTTAATTCGTGAAGAGAGAAAAGTTGCGTTGGAAGAAATTTTGTGGCTGGCCAATTCTTTTTACGATTTGCAATTCAAACACGATTCTGATATAACGGAACGTGTCATTTTTCCGATTTCTGATTCTGAAAGTCGAGGAATAGAAGATGCGCGTTTTGTGCGTTTTGTTGATGATAATGGTTCAGATCGTGTTATGGCAACCTATACGGCTTATAACGGACACACCATCCTGCCGAAGTTAATTTCTACCGAAGATTTTTATAGCTTTAGAGTTATGCCGCTGCATGGCGAAGGCGCACAGAACAAAAATCTGGCTTTATTTCCTAGAAAAATAAAAGGTAAATATGCTATGCTGGCCAGAATTGATGGCGTTAATAATTACATTATGTATTCTGATCGTGTCACGCAATGGAACACACCAATACTTTTGCAAAAGCCTAAGTTTAATTGGGAATTGACGCAAATAGGAAATTGCGGTTCGCCGTTATGGACAGAAGAAGGCTGGCTTGTTATTACACATGGAGTGGGAACAATGAGACGTTACTGTATTGGTGCTTCATTATTTGATCTGGACGATCCATCAAAAGAAATAGGAAGATTGACAGAACCGTTGCTTTCTCCTTTGGAAGATGAGCGCGAGGGATATGTTCCTAATGTAGTATATTCTTGTGGAGCGATTATTCATAACAACAGTTTAATTCTGCCTTATGCCGTATCTGACTATTGTTCTACTTATGCCGTGGTAGATATGGTAGAGCTGCTGGACGCGCTTAAGAAAAGTAAATAACATTATCTTTTGTTGAGATTTGGGATTTTCTCCGTCAAGTTTTTCCAATATCGTTTTGGCATGTGTTTGATATGAAGTTTGGTGTTTTTTCTTGATTCGATATTGACACTCTTGAAATAATTACGCCATAAATTCTCGAAAAATTCTTCGTTTTCATCATTGATTTCGGCTAGAAAACTAGAGGACGTATTGGACTCAAATTGCATTTCGACCGTAGAAACATTTTCAAGGTCGTAATAAATTCCATACTTGCGTTTTGAATCATAGATGAGCCAGCGCTGGTCGGCGTAACGGTTTTTAAAATGCTGTTCGATAAGTGGTAAAATGTCGCAATCTGGTTCGATAATGGCATAATATAATCCGTCTTTTGTTAGTTTAAAACGAACAAAAGCCTTCATTCTATGGCTTTCTTTTCCCGTTAAATGCGCCGCTTTTTTTACATTCAATACTTCGCTTCGGCTTAAATCTCTTTCAATATTAATTTTACTTGCAAAAACATATGCTGTAAATCGGAACAAAATTTCTTCAATTTGATCCAATTCAGATAAAAAAGCAAAATAAATAGCATGGAAGCCATGATGCGAAAGGCGTTGCTGTAAACCATTCAAAACTCGATTAGCTTTTACCTCATCAGTTGTTACAGAATGGGTATTGGAGAAAAGCAAAGTATTTGAAGTCTCTTCTTTGGCAAAAACAACATCTTTAAGTTTGTATTCGTAGATTTCAAAAATAGCTGTAAGCCAGCCTTCATAACTTCCATCGTAAAGAATTTGTGTCATTTGAATTAAAATAAAGCAAGCTGGTTCGAAAAATTATTCTTGTATTTACTGTTTTGCAGATTCAAAATCTGATTTTTTATTTGAAGCGGAGTCAAGTCTTTCTGTAAATAAAAAGGCGAAGAGAAAGCCAAAAAATACTTGGATCGGCTGTACGAAATTCCAAGTTTCTTTAAATCATCAGGCTGTAATTTTTTGAAAGTTCTAGCAGCAACAATCTTTTTTGCTCCCAAAAATCCTATTCCTGGAATACGCTGAATCATTTCTAAATCTGCGGTATTAATATCAACAGGAAACTGATGAAGATTTCGTAAAGCCCATCCTAATTTTGGATCAATATCTAAGTCAAGATTCGGTTGGTCAAAACCAACAATTTCATTTACATTAAATCCATAATAACGAATTAGCCAATCGGCTTGGTATAAACGATTTTCGCGAATCATAGGTACGGGAGTTCCAATTGCAGGAAGCCTGTTGTCGTGGCTTATTGGTACATAACCAGAATAATAGACACGACGCATTTTCATTTGTTCGTAAAAGTAATTGGCCATTCCAAGAATTTCAAGGTCATTTTCTTTTGTTGCGCCAATCACCATTTGCGTGCTTTGTCCAGCAGGAGCAAAAAGCGGTGTTTTGTAATTCGTTTTTTTCTCTTCTTGGTAACCAATAATCTCATTTTTTAGATATTGCATTGGTTTAATCACATCCTTATGATTTTTGTCTGGAGCGAGTAATTTGAGACTTTGTTCTGTCGGCATTTCGACATTTACACTCAAACGGTCGGCGTATAACCCAGCTTCTTTTAGCAATTCTTCGCTGGCACCTGGAATTGCTTTTAGATGAATATAGCCATTAAAATTTTCTTCCAATCTCAGTTTTTTGACAATTCTAACCAGACGTTCCATTGTGTAATCTGCATTGTCAAAAATTCCAGAACTAAGAAATAGTCCTTCAATATAATTTCTTCTGTAAAAACCAATTGTTAAGTCTACAACTTCTTGTACGGTAAAAGCAGCCCGTTTGATGTCGTTGCTTTTTCGGCTTACACAATAAGCGCAATCAAAAATGCAATGATTGGTAAGAAGGATTTTTAGAAGAGAAACACAGCGTCCATCTTCCGTAAAAGCATGACAGATTCCGCCTCCAGTATCTCCTAATCCCTTATTTTTATTTTTTCGCGTGCTTTGTCCCGATGAGCAAGAAACATCATATTTTGCTGCATCTGCTAAAATTGCCAATTTCTCCATCACTCTTTCCTGTACCATTTTGCTATTTTTTAGTCGTTTTTGAAATAAAAATTCATTCTTTCAAAACTAGGAATTCATGCTAAAAAAGGAACAAAAGAAGCTGTTCTAAATTGTATCATTTTTTTTTTTGGAAGGTAATTTTTACATTAAAAAATTAATTATATTTAAGATTCAAAAAACAGGTATAAATACGGGGTTGTAAATTGTCAAAACTTTATACATTCGCCGAAATAGAAAAACTGATTTCCCCCCTTAACATTGGTTTTTCAGATTTAGAAGTGTTAGCAAATATTAGGAACAAAAGGCTAAAACAATGAAATTTGTAAAAGGACAAGATGTTTCCTACACAGCATTGAGTGGGAGATCTTACAAGGGAACCATTATCGAAAGAAAAATGGATTTTAAAAAGGGGCTTATAATAAAATCGACTTCAAAGGAGAGAGATTTTCATTATCTCATCGAAATACAAAAGAACGGCACGACCGAGAAAATTTTGTGTGCCGAAAATCATCTTAAATTATTAGAAAAGAAAAAACGTGCCGTAAAGAAAGTGGCTTAGTCGTATTTTACAATCTTTCGGGCAGGTTTGTGTTTTAGTATGCCGCGACAACCACCCGAAAAGAGTAGGGGTAAATTTTACGGTAATTATAAACGTTTCTCTAAACAGTCTACTAAACTTCATTTTTAACTTAAAATAAAAAACTAAGTAAAGCTTTATTATCTGGCTTTGCGTAGTTTTTTAATTTAATTTATGAAAGAATCAAAGGTCATTTTAACCCGATTCTTTTTAAGCTGTTGATGATTCTAAAAACAATTTCATCAGAAAACATAAAGCTAGATAGTGTTTGTTTTATCTCTGCTGCTGTCTGAGGCTGTAGTTCTAGAAGGTAATTCAAATATACTTTTGCTTTTGCATCTTCGCTGAGCAGAGATAAAGAGACGGCTTTCAGCAAAGGATCCCAAATAGTCTCGTCAAAATCCATTTTTTCTGCCCAGTATAAAGACTTTTGATACTCTTTTTTATGAATGAAATAGTAACAATATCCAATGCTAATCCACTATGGATGTGCATGATTTATAAGGGTGGCATTTTCTAATAAATTAAAGCCTTTCTCAAAATAACCTGCAAAAATTAGAATACAGCCTATTCCTGCAGCAATACCCGACGAATTAGGATTCATTTTTATGCATTGTTCCGCAGCATAAAGACAGTTGTCTTCCTCTTTTCTAAAACAATATAAAAGAGCCTGTGCGTACCAAGCCTGTTGGCAATAAGGATCAATATTTAAGGCTTTTGTGATGCAATGATTGCTTTTTTCGATAGTTTTTTTGCAATTGTCTAATCCTAGCGCAATAGAAGCTAAATGCATTTCACCCAGCATTGCCCAAGTAACTGAATGGTTTGGGTTTATTTCTACGGCTTCAGTTAAATTAGAAAGGGCGGTAGCATAATTTTCAATAGAAAAGGAACATTGGTATTCATGATAACTGCAGACTGCCTTTGAAACATTTGAGTGGTTTGAAATTTTAGATGATGATGTTTTTACCATTTCTTTAAAAATAGTACCATAGTAACCACCCATAGTAGAAACGATATCCTTTACGATTTCATTTTGAATTCTAATGCCATCATCTATTGTGGCTGGAGTAAACACTTTAGTAGAAATGAATTTTCCTGAAGATGAACTTATTAGGTTCACCCTTATGTGCAGTTTGTTATCGATAATTTGAATGTGTCCTGTAATAATAAAATCTGCTCCAATCAGATTGGCTGCTTCCAGAACATTTTCGTTAATTTTTGAAAGGACATCAGAAGGGAAATGAGCTATTACAGATATATCCTGAAAACGGGAAAGTTCTGCACTGATCTCCTCTGAAAGTATTTCAGAAAAAGCTTCTAAATCTGGCCGGCGGACCATTGTTTTAAAAGGAAAAACGGTAATTAAAGGATGGGTTTTAGTACTACTGGTAGAGAAATCAGTAGATCTCATTTTATTATTATGAATAAATTCTGGAACGTAACCGCCTTTTGGGACATGAATGATAACCGAATTGCCTTTACCATCGGTAGAATAATATTCAGTAAGCAATTTTCGTAATCGTCCTGCATGAATGCGAACCATGGCGTCATCATGCGGATTAAAATGGGAGGGTCTGCTTAAAGCATTTACAGCTATAGAATATTCTTTGATAAACTGCTGTCTTTCGTCTATAGTTTCGGTAACAATATAGCGAAGAAAATTACTTAAAAGAGTGGAGTTTTTAAAAGAATAAAACTTTAAAACATTTTCCAGCTCATTATAGATTTTATCCGAGGGGATTTTTTTTATAGACTCCATAATAAATTATTTGAAAATTATTAATGTCAAAAAAAAGTCACTGAGGCGTATAAAATCCTAAATGCCAAGCACTTATGAAGTTATAAATTTATGAAAATTTTTAACATCTTAATATTATTTATCTGATATTTTAACGGTTAAATGTAACGGTTAATAACCCTAATGGTGCAATTGTATTAGTTATATTTGTTTGATAATCAGTTAATAAGTATTGTTTTTTTTCTTTTTTAACAAAAAGTAATGTATAGGTGTTGAAATTTTTGCATTCCCGTTTTAAAAGCTTTTAGGATCAGATAAAAGCTTTTGAGGTGACTAAAAATTCGTACGGAGAAATATCAAATTTTTAAAATAAAATGACTTTTATTTTAAGCCAAGACTGCAAAAATCAGATTAAAAGTTGTATCCCATAATAAGCAAACTATAATCATTATGAAGAAAAAGTTCTTACTTCTGGAATCGATGAGGCATCGAGCCATTATAATTTGTTTTCTCCTTTCAGCATTTGTTCGGGCTCAAGACGAAGGGAATAAAAGCATGGAAATCTACGGATTTATTATGACCGATATTGGTTATAATTTTAATCAGATACAATCAGATTGGTACGATGTAGTGAGACCTACAAAATTACCTGCCTTTAAAGACGAATACGGACCAGATGGCAGTTACTACGCTTCTGTACGCCAGACCAGATTAGGTTTCAAAAATTACTTTGATACGGGAATTGGCGAACTAAAAACTCATTTTGAATTCGAATTGTTCGGTACGGGTGTCGATGCTGGACAAACTACTTTTCGTTTACGTCATGCTTATGCCGAATTAGGAAAATTTGGAGCGGGACAAACTTGGAGCCCATTTATGGATATTGGCGTATTTCCCAATTCATTAGAGTATTGGGGCCCAACAGGAATGGTTTTCTTCCGTAATATTCAAATTCGTTATATGCCAATTCAAGGTGATACCCGTTTAACCATCGCATTAGAAAGACCTGGAGCAAGTGCCGATCAGGGAGATTATGCAAATCGTGTGGAACTGCAAGGTGTAAAAGCGAGATTTCCGTTACCAGACCTTTCAGCAGAATATCACGTTGGAACAAAATGGGGTTATGTGGAATTAGCAGGTATCGTAAGAAAAATTGAATGGAAAGATCTGAATAATGATCAGTATGATTTGTCTGGAGATGCTGTAGGATGGGGGCTTAATTTAAGTACCAACATCAACTTTAGTAAAAACGATGTTTTTAGAGGGCAGGTGGTATATGGAGAAGGAATACAAAACTACATGAACGATGCTCCAGTTGATATAGGTATCGAAAACAATTTAGGTAATCCTGTAACTCCTGTAAAAGGTGTTGCGCTTCCTTTAGTGGGTGTTGTCGCTTTTTTGGATCATACTTGGAGTGATAAATTCAGTACGGCAATAGGATATTCCATGATTGATATCGACAATTCAGATGGACAAACAGATGACGCATTTAAAAAGGGACAATACGCGCTTGTAAATGTCTTGTATAATCCTGTAAAGAATTGCACGGTTGGGGCAGAATTTCAGTGGGGTGACCGCGAAAATTTTAATGATGGATGGAGTACCTCAATAAACAAATTACAGTTTTCTTTTAAATATAATTTCTCACAATCATTTTATAAAAGAAATCAGTAAAAGCCTTTGTTTTTAATCAATAAAAAAAAGAAAATATGTGTAAAACTGTACAATACCTGCTATTGTTCGGATTGTCTTTAGGCATTCTTAATGCTCAGACCCGAACTGAAAAAGATCTTCTAGGAGAAAAACAAATCCCAGCAAATGCTTATTACGGTGTGCAAACTGCACGTGCGTTAGAAAATTTTCAGATAAGTAGCTTGACTACGCAATCTTATCCTGACTATGTAAAAGCTTTTGTAATGGTTAAACTAGCTGCGGCACGTGCCAATGCTGATGTAGGACGCCTTAAAAAAGACAGACTCGCTGCTATAGAAAAAGCTTGTCAAGCTGTAATTGACGGCAAATATCATGATCAGTTTTTGGTTGATTTGTATCAAGGTGGAGCCGGTACTTCTGCCAATATGAATGTGAACGAAGTTTTGGCCAATATCGCACTTGAACTAAGCGGTCATAAAAAAGGCGAATATCAATACATTGAACCTCACGACGATCTTAATATGGGGCAATCAACAAACGATGTGTACCCAACAGCGATAAAAGTGGCATTATTGCTTCATAACGATAAGCTGCTTAAAGAGGCCGATCTTTTGGCTAAAGCTTTCCATAAAAAAGGAGATGAATTTAAAGACATCCTAAAAATGGGACGAACCGAAGGACAAGATGCTGTGCCAATGACGGTAGGTCAGGAATTTCATGCTTTCGGGAATCAGCTTGATGCGGAGATTAGCGCTTTAAAAAAATCGGAAGTTTATTTATGTGAACAAAATATGGGAGCTACCGCCATCGGAACAGGAATTACTGCTTCTCCAGGTTATGCAGAAAAAGTAGCAGCACATCTGGCAAAAATTACAGGAAAACCAATCGTAATGAGCAAAGATCTTATTGCTGCTACAACTAGCCAACAAGGTTTTGTAATGTATTCTTCTACACTTAAAAGTATGGCAGTTGCCTTGGCAAAAATAAGCAGCGATTTGATCATTTTGGCTTCTGGTCCTCGTACTGGTTTTTTCGAAATCAATTTGCCTGCACTTCAGCCGGGATCTTCAATTATGCCAGGAAAAGTAAATCCGGTTATGCCAGAGTTAATGAATCAATTGTGTTTTAAAGTAATGGGAAATGACCTAACCGTAACGGTTGCCGCACAATCTGGTTTACTGCAATTAAATGCCTTTGAACCTGTACAGGCTATTGCCATGATGGAATCTCAAGGATTGTTTTTTAAAGCAATGCCTTTATTTAGAAAAAACTGTATCGATGGCATCACGGTAAACAAAGATGTTTTAGCGCATTACATGGATAGAAGTGTAGGTGTGGTAACGGCTCTGAATCCTGTTTTGGGCTATGAAAAAACAACCGAACTAGCCAAAGAAGCACTCGCAACCAACAAAGGAATCTTAGAACTTATACGCGAAAAGAAATTGCTGACAGAAGATCAAATTAAGAAACTTCTAGATCCAGCAACTTTAACGGGCCAAAAATAATTCTCAATCTAAAACGACAAAATGATGAAATTAAATATCAACTTTTACAAAAAAGTGCTTTTACTGCTGATACTGTCATTAAATATCAGCATGTTTGGACAAGCTAAGCCTAAAGTTCTAATATTGGCAACAGGCGGAACAATTGCTGGTTCTGCTAAAACGGGAGTACAATCAGGATATACTTCGGGGCAGGTTACTATTGATGCAATGGTAAATGCCATTCCAGATGCTTTAAAAGTGGCAGATATAAAAGGCGAGCAAATTGCGAATGTCGGATCTCAAGATATGTCATTTGAAATTATGCTGAAAGTGGCTAATCGAATTAATGAATTGGCGAATAGCAATGATGTGGATGGCTTTGTAATTACACATGGAACCGATACGATGGAAGAAACGGCCTATTTTTTAAATCTAACTACAAAAACAGACAAACCAGTAGTACTTGTAGGATCAATGCGTCCATCAACAGCCATTAGTGCAGACGGACCTTTAAATCTTTATAATGCGATTGCAGTAGCTGGCGATTCTAAAGCAAGAGGACGCGGAGTGCTTTTGGTAATGAATGATTGGATTCATTCGGCACAATCTTTAACAAAAGTGAGTACAACGGCCGTTCAGACTTTTATGTCTCCGCTTCGTGGACTTATCGGTATTACTTCTTACGGAACAAATGATTTCTTTAATTACCCTAGTCAAAAATTTGGGAAGAACTCAGAATTTGAAGTGAAAGGTGTTAGCTCTTTTCCTCGTGTAGATATTATTTATGCCGATGCAGATATGAAACCCGATTTAATTGATGCCTCGATAGAACGGGGTGCCAAAGGAATTGTAATTGCTGGAGTAGGAAACGGAAATATGAACAAAGCTTCTCTAGATGCTTGCGCAAGAGCCAGCAAAAAAGGAATTATAGTAGTTCGAAGCACGCGCGTTGCGACTGGACTTGTAAGTCGTAATGTGGAATGTAATGATGATGAACTTGGGCTTATTGCTTCATACGCTTTGAATCCGCAGAAATCTAGAATTTTATTATCAGTAGCATTGCTGAAACAGAGAAGTTTGGCAGAACTCCAAAAGATATTTGAAGAATATTAAAAAGGCCTGTGTTTACGAACAATTTTTTGAACCTGTTTGTAAAATGAAATAATCTTATAACAATTTGAAAATTTAATAGGTATGAAAAGTAAAATAATTACAAGAGCGGTTCTCGCAGGTCTTTGTGTTTTATTGATTTCCTGCAATACAAAAAAGGACGAAAATGTTGTAATTGACTTAAAACAAGTCAAGAAAGAAATTCAGGCAAAAGAAAATGAATATGCTGCAACATACAATGCTGGACAGCTAAAAGAGATTGGCTATTACGCAGATGATGCGATAACTTTTTATCAAAATAGGCCACCCATTATTGGTAAAGATGCCAGATATGAATTTTTAGAATCAGATTTGGCTAATAATACGAATATAATATCATTTGAAACCAAAGAAGTTTTTGTTTCTAAGGATGGTAATATGGTTGTAGAAGTAGGATATTACAAAGTAACCGATTCTACCAACACTCCAATTAATACTGGAAACTATATGAGCCTTTTTGAAAAAAGAAATGGCAAATATGTATGCTTAAGAGACATGAGTGCATCTGATGGATTGACAGAATAAACATTACAATACTTCCAATTTAGTTTGGAGTAACGCTTAGCTAGACTTTAGCAAGTAATTAAAAACTATAAAATTAAGATTATGAAAAAAATAATATTTATACTGTCATTAGCTTTTGGATTGAGTGCCACAGCCCAGAGTTCTGTTGATGAAATTAAACTAATTCAAGACCTTTACGGAAAATCGAAGGCAGAAGTGGTCAAAGAATATTTGGGTTTGACCGATGTACAGGCAGCTGCATTTCAGCCTATTTACGACAAATACGAAACAGAACGCAAAGCCTTAAGCCAAAAGAAGATTCAAATTCTAGAAGATTATGCGAAGAATTATGCCACTTTGAGTGATGCTAAAGCGACAGAATTAACATCATCGAATTTAAAGTATAATCAAGAAGCTGAAAAACTGCTTGCCAAAACCCATTCTAAACTGGTAAAACCTATTGGCGGAATCAATGCGGCAAAATTTGTACAGCTTGAGCAGTATTTGCAAGTAACCATACGAGCAGAAATTCAAGATGCAATTCCTTTTATTGGCGAATTGGATAAAACTAAAAAACAATAAACGATTTCTGGGTACAGATTAAAAAGTATAGAAAGAATCATTTTCTACTCTTCTTATTAATATTTTATACTCTTATTATGATAAAGATATTTACAAAATATTTGACAGTCGCATTAATCATGTCTGCCCAGTTGATTTTTTGTCAATCTGAAAATGATGGTCCAGAACTTGGACTTCCTGGCGATAATTTAGATTTATATGCCGTGATGTCCCTGTTTCAGAAATCAAAAACTATTGAAGAATTTGAGAAGAACCTGAATCTGGAGAAAACAGGAATTAATAATCTGGATTTGAATCTGGATAAAAAAGTAGACTTTATAAAAGTAGTCACTAAGAAAAATGGAAATTCATTTACTTTTATTCTTCAAGTTGCTGTAAACAAGAAGGAAAATCAAGACGTTGCTGTTATTCTTGTTGATAAAGATAAAAATGGGAAGGTAAAAATGCAGATTGTAGGCGATGAGTTGCTATATGGAAAAGATTATGTGATTGAACCAGTAGCTAAATCTGCACCAGCAAAAACAGCAAACCCAGCTTATGCGGGAGACGATCCTGTACAAAGCTCTCCAGCTGTAACGGCAGTTGTGGTAGAAACGGTGCCCATTGTACAATATGTATATTCACCAGCTTATGTGCCGTACTATCCACCTTATTATTACGGATTTTATCCGCCTTACTTCGCTGCTTTTACTGTAATGGCGGTCGGAATTTATCGTCACAACCATTATTACCATCATCATGGTTATCATGGTGGGCATTATCATGGTGGACATAATAATGTATATATTAACAATAGAAACAATTTTAATAATTACAATAATAATAGATCAAGATCTAACACAGTACGAGACAATTCGACCAATAATAGATACAATACCAATCGGGACAATTCGCGCCCTTCGGCAAGCACTAGACCAGCTGCAGGAAATTCCAATCGCGCAGGAAATACTAGCGCATCAGGAAGAACACGACAAAGCGGATCACCAAGTGCAGGGACTTCAAATCTTAATAGAGGAGGATCTTCAAACTCCAATTTTAACAGAGGAGGATCTTCGTCAAGAGCAAGCGCAGGACAAATGGGAGGCGGATCACGCAGTATGGGAGGCGGAGGCTTCGGCGGAGGTGGCGGAAGAAGACGATAAACGGCGTTTTTATAATGTTTCATCAGAAAAAATGCGTAGGAACTTTGGTCTTACGCATTTTTGGTTTTTATATCTGATGAGGTAATGTTTAAAAAGAGACACAAGATTTTTGAAGCAATTCATTCCCTAGCAATATCTTGTTGGCAGAAATAAATTTGAATTGTGTACTCAGCGGAACAACATATTGGTAGAAAATTCAAATTCCATTACCAGAAAGCTCTGGAGAATAGACATTAAATTAAGCTAAATTTTCTGCTACAAAATTTTTGCAATAGTCTTTTATTATTTCGCGTACACTTCTAAACTGCTCCATAATTTCAGAATCTGTTCCTGCTGCTTTTGCGGGATCGGGAAAATTATAATGAAATTTGACTGCTTTCGTTGGAAAAAATGGGCATCGCTCTTTCGCATTATCGCAAACTGTAATGACAAAATCAAAATCAATATGAGTGTATTCATCAATATGATTTGATGTGTGCTTCGAAATGTCTATTCCATCTTCCTTCATTATCGAAATCGCTTTTGGATTGACGCCATGAGTTTCTACACCAGCGCTGTAAACCTCAGCTTTATTTCCTGCAAAAAATTTCATGTAGCCTTCAGCAATCTGACTTCTGCAGCTATTTCCTGTACAAAGTATTAGTATTTTCTTTTTCATAATTAAACAAATAACCAAATGATATTTATGATGCAGAATTTTGGTTCAAAACCGAAAATAAGCTGCAGTAAAATAACGGAGAAGGTTATTATAATTGGTTTCTTGTATTTAAAGATTTGTCCTTTCATTTTTTAGCAGCATCCTGAATTTGGAGTGCAGCAAGAAGCCGTGTCATTGGTTAGTTGAGTAAGATTGATCTTTTGTTTTTCAGCTGGAATACCGCAAGAATCTTGTGCTAAACACGCTGTTGTTTTGTTTTTTAAGACAAAAGTTTTTCCGTTAAACTCTAAATCATATTTTCCAATTGTAACGTTTTGGTATTCTACTTCAATTTCTAAGTCTTCAATGTTTAGCTTATCCTCAGACAATTGAATGATGTGCAGTAATTTATTAGGTTTTAAGCGATGCTCAAAATCATTGGCGTCCCAAAGCTGAAAGTTAACTGCTTTTTCATTTCTGATTACTCCGCCGCAATCAATAAAATTTTTGGTAACTACACCAACTTCTGTCACATGAAAATGTTCTGGCACAAAAGTTCCGTTTTCTAATTGAAATTCAACATTGTCTAATGTTGGTAAAATCTGTTTTATTTCTGATAATTTCATCTTGTTTTTGTTTATTTGTTAATTGCAATATTACGATTGAGTTTGTCAAAAAAAATGTTTTAGCAACATTTTGATTTTGAAATAGTTTGTGTGATGTTTAAAAAATAGGAGTTTAGAATATCAATTGTTTTTTCATCAATACAATAGCAAATTGCATTTCCAGAAATATTTCCTTTAATGATTCCAGCATTTTTCAACTCTTTTAGATGCTGAGAAACCGTAGGTTGGGCAAGAGGCAACTCGTTTACAATATCGCCGCAAATACATTCATTAACCTGTAGTAAATATTCTATTATAGCAATTCTTGCAGGATGTCCTAAGGCTTTAGCAATTGTAGCAATTTGATTTTGCGCGTCTGTAAAATGTTCTGTTTTTGTTGCTCCCATAATGATTATATTAATATTGCAATATTACGATATAGTTTTTGAATGATAAAGTTTTTTACAATTTATTTTAAAAAAAAAGCTCCAGATTTATCTGAAGCTTTATAAGACTGACAATACAAAATATTAGAAGTTTGTATTTATTTTTTTAGAACGATCTGCAATATAAGAGATTAGCCAGATTACTTGTCCTTCTTTTACAAAGAAAATTTTCTTTGTTGCATAGTCTGGAATACTTTCAAGACAAGTTACAAGAATATTGTTTGCCGAAATCAAGTATTTTTGGTCGTAAGTGCTTAAAACTCTCGCAGCTTCTTTATTTGTTTTGGCAAGATTAGTAAACTTGTTAAAGTTGTTTTTAAGAATAGCATCATAATCAATAACATCTTGAAGAGTTAGGGCAACATAATGATCTTTGTTAACATTTTCGTCATAGAAAAGAGTTGAAAACGCCCAAACAGCTCCACCAGATAAGTATAATTTATCCTTTTTTGCTAAAGGAGGATTTGCATCAAATAATTCTTTTGTCTTTTTACGTAGAATTACATTATAGTCAAAAGATTTTTCCTGATAAGTCGACATATCGTTTACCTGACTTTTGTTTACCACCGTTTTTTCTACAGCATCAGTAAGTGTCATGGTACCAAAACTAAGCTCTAAAGGAATAAACTCTAATTTACCGTCTTTAAGTTCGTCGATGTAACCTCCTTTTGTAGTTTGAGCACCAATATCAAGAAGGAAAGCATTAGCAAAATCAACAGGTGGTATAGCACCTTTTACAAGTGTTTTTGCTTCTTCATTAACATCTAATACTTCTAATTGCTTTCCAGTTAAAATTGCAATTTTATTTTTTAAAACATCTAAATTACGTGCAGAAGCAAAAACAGGAGCAGCAACAACAAAAATGTTTTCTTCAAGAATTTTGTTTTCAGCTTTAATTCTTTGCAATTGGTTAGTAACTATAACACTAGTTCTAGTGATATCTTCTTGTGTAAGCTCACCCTTAGCAGTAATATGGTCAGCAAACGGAATTCTTTCAGTCCAGAAAGAAAGAATTTTGTAATCAGCTTTTCTGATATTATTTACATCAATTACAGAAACTTTAATAGCTCTACGTCCAATTTCGATTCCGGCGTAAACACTTTTTTGAGAAAATAAATTGACAGAAAAAAATAAGGCTAAAAGGGCAAAAAATAAGAATTTGGGGTTGTGTTTGTTTTGCATTGTGTTGAATTGTAATTAAAATATAATTTGTTTTAAAGAAATTTTAAAGTTGTTTTTGTGGTATTGATGTGAAAATCATAATTTTAGAATAAAAACCAATGGTTTCATTACGGAATTGCAAATTTAAGAAAACATTTAATAATATAAAATCAGTTATTAAGAAAACATGATATTAAATTATTGTAAAGGAATAACGAATTCTATTTCGATAAAGTATATTTATAGTATAAAGTTTCAGATTTCATCGAAGTTTTGTTTATATAGAAATTTATAAATCGATGAGCTAAGAATTATCTATATATTTGGTTTATATTAAATATGCAGTTTGGCATACATATCAACAAGTTGGCAATAAATAAAAAACCGAAATGATAAAAATAGACAAAAATAAAGTTAGAGATCTAGTTGAGGGTAATATTAGCTTGAATGATTTTGAAATTGATTCAATTAAAATTGATCAAAATTTCCGTGTGATTCCAAGAGAAGAAATTAATGATATTTATATTATAAATCCTGAAAATGAAGGTTACAATTTCGAAAATTCTGACTTTACAATTGCTGAAAGATTAGAAATGTTAGAAAAACTGAACGGTTATATACATTTAGCAGGCGGACTAAACTGTAGAATTGAAAACAAGAAAATAGTAGATTTAAGATTATCTAGAAAATATATTGAATTTGTAAAAGAATATACAAAACAACAAGTCTTTGACTATCACGGTAAGCCAACATTTGAACTTATAGACGATATGGCATTTGGTGGTTTTGACTATTCAATCGAAAACTATATTTTAGTCTACGAAACAAAAAGGATTAGTTTTTATTTTGGCCCAAATAGTCTAAAATTGAAAGAAATAAACACAAATAAACTGAATTATGAATGTTTTACAGTTGAAAAATAAATTACCTACAGCGAACAGCTTTAGTAGATTTGGGTAACTGACTTAATAGAAAGTTAGTTTTGTATTTGGATGATCAACCTTAAGGGGACTCGAACCAAATTTCCTTGAAACAAAGGTTTTTAAATTTCCAAGAAACTGAAACAAAATTTATCGAACCACAAAAAAAGCCTGAGAATCTAGATTTTCAGGCTTTTTCTTTTTTATAGTAGCCCTAACGGGACAATTTTCGAACCATTTTGTGGATGACTTAAAAAAAAATAAACATTATTTTATATTGATTTCATGTTTAATCTAATGTTAGTCATTTATAATATTGAAGCAGTGGAGGAAAGTCTGCTTATTTAGTTTTTTTATTTCCAGAAATTAGAATTAATTAAAGTTCAAACAAGAATTAGTTTGACATAAAGTTTTAGACTATTTATATTGCACTCATATATTTACTAAAGTATCCGACGAATATAAGTTCGTTTGAATATTTTTAAGTAAATATCTTATTTTTGAAAACAAATATAAACTGACATTTGTCAGACATAGCAACCTACTTTAGGAGAGATAAGTCTGATTTTATTAGAACTAAGTTAGGGACATTTTTAAGACCGAAACCACAAATGATAATTGAAGCAGAAATAATAAGTCAACCATATTCAGGAGAATATACAGAAAGAATTTACGATAATGAAAGTCCTTGGAATTCTCAAAGTTGGACTTTTATAATGTTTACAAATGATAACTATTTAGAATGGTGTGGACAATTTCGAGGCTTTCCCAGACAAGTGGCTATTTCGAAACCTAATAAGATTGTTTTGGTTTTGACTTCAGACTATTTGTATCAGCTCGACGCAGAAACGGGAAGCTTAAAATATTTAGAAGACCAACCTCAATATCATAATTTGACAGTCGCTCCAAATGGAGATTTTATAATTGCTGATTATTACAACTTTGAGAAAGTTATAACAACTATAAAGGAAAAAGAACAAATTGAAAGCCCAATTCAAATGGATTTAATTAAATTCAAAAAATGGAATAACTCCAAATTAGAATTTACTTGTGATGAATTTTTAAAGTGGGATAGACATTTAACAATGACATACGACAGTGAAACGAAAAAAATTGAAATTGTAAATGGCTAAATTGAAAATAAGATTTATTGATATTATCTATGGAATTGCAATTATTGTTGCAGATTTAGTCGTCTTTATTATACTTGGGGTTCTTCTTATGGGTTATGACGATAATTATGACAGTTCAGAAGGTGAATATTGGAGCTTTGCAAGTATGAATATGAATGAGAAAATAATTTACATTTGTTACAATGTTTGGATAGTCTTGAATATTATTGGATTTATTTACATCGGACGAAAAATATATATAAAGACAAAGATAAACACCACATAACTGTTGCTCCCGATGTTGTATCAAGATGTTATAAACATTCTACACGAAAGGACCTTAACGGGATTCGAACCAATTTTCGCCGAAAACATTATAGTTTGTATTCTTTTGAAATTAAACAAGATTTTTCGAACCATAAAAAAAGCCTGAGAAATCTATATTTCTCAGGCTTTTACTTTAAAATAGTAGCGGGAACAGGACTCGAACCTGTGACCTTCGGGTTATGAGCCCGACGAGCTGCCTACTGCTCTATCCCGCGATGTTTCGGGTGCAAAGATACGTCGATTTTTGAGAAATCCAACGAAAACTTAAAAAAATGTTTTATTTTCTGTATTGAGTTGATATGACTACCTTTGCAAAATAAATAAAGCAAAAAATGTCACATAAAGCAGGTTTCGTAAATATTATCGGAAATCCAAATGTTGGAAAATCAACATTGATGAATGCTTTCGTTGGAGAACGATTGTCAATCATTACATCAAAAGCACAAACTACACGTCATAGAATTTTAGGAATCGTAAACGGAGAAGACTTTCAGTTAGTTTTGTCTGATACTCCTGGAATCATCAAACCAGCGTACGAAATGCAGGAATCGATGATGAACTTCGTAAAATCGGCTTTTGAAGATGCTGACATTTTAATCTACATGGTTGAAATAGGTGAGCAGGATCTTAAAGACGAAGACTTCTTTAAGAAAATCATTCATGCTAAGATTCCAGTTTTATTGCTTTTAAATAAAATTGATAATTCAAACCAAGAACAATTAGAGCAACAAGTTACTTTCTGGAAAGAAAAAGTGCCAAATGCAGAAATTTTTCCAATTTCTGCTTTGCAGAATTTTAATGTTCCAGAAGTTTTTGGAAGAATTATCGAATTACTTCCAGAATCTCCAGCATATTACCCTAAAGATCAATTAACAGATAAGCCAGAACGTTTTTTTGTTAACGAAACCATTCGTGAGAAAATCTTATTGAATTACAGTAAAGAGATTCCGTATGCAGTTGAAATCGTTACAGAAGAGTTTTTTGAAGATGAAAAAATTATCAGAATCCGTTCGGTAATTATGGTAGAGCGCGATACGCAAAAAGGAATCATTATCGGACATAAAGGAGCGGCTCTTAAAAAAGTTGGAACCGATGCCCGTGCTGATTTAGAGAAATTCTTCGGAAAACAAATTCACATCGAACTATATGTAAAAGTGAATAAAAACTGGAGAAGCAACGCTAATATGTTGAAACGTTTCGGATACAATCAATAATATTTTGTTTCATGTTTCATGTTTCAAGTGGAGCACTAGAGCCTGAAACTTGGCACTTTAAACCTGAAACTTGAAACAAAAATCGAGGTACTTAGAAACTTAGTCCCGAGGCTTCGGGATAGCAACTTTTTTTAACTACCTTTGCAAAAAATTTAAATAAAGCATTTTTGGTTTATAATTTATTGTGATTTAGTCAAAAACGAAATCTGAAATTTTAAATCTGAAATCTAAAATTCAAAAAAATGAATAACATTGTTGCGATAGTAGGAAGACCTAATGTAGGGAAATCAACCCTTTTTAATAGGCTGATACAAAGAAGAGAAGCTATTGTAGATTCAGTATCTGGGGTTACCCGTGATAGAAACTATGGTAAAAGCGAGTGGAACGGAAAAGAGTTTTCTGTCATTGATACAGGTGGATACGTTCGCGGATCTGATGACGTATTTGAAGGTGAAATCCGTAAACAAGTAGAGCTTGCTATTGACGAAGCCGATGTTATTATTTTTGTGGTTGATGTTGAAGAAGGAATTACCCCAATGGATGAAACCGTTGCAAAATTGCTTCGTAAAGTAACAAAACCAGTTTTATTGGCTGTAAATAAGGTTGATAACGCAATGCGTGAGAAAGATGCGGTTGAGTTTTATAACCTTGGTTTAGGTGAATATTTTACTTTTGCAAGTATTTCTGGAAGTGGAACTGGAGATTTATTAGATGCTTTAATAGAAGCTTTCCCAGAAAAGCCAGAAGTTGAGGTTAAAGAAGATTTGCCACGTTTTGCAGTTGTAGGACGTCCGAATGCTGGAAAATCTAGTTTTATCAACGCCTTGATTGGTAAAGATCGTTATATTGTTACAGATATAGCTGGAACAACTCGTGATGCAATTGATACAAAATTTGACCGTTTTGGTTTCGAATTTAATTTGGTTGATACTGCGGGAATTCGTCGTAAAGCGAAAGTAAAAGAAGATTTAGAGTTTTATTCTGTTATGCGTTCTGTGCGTGCGATTGAGCATGCAGATATCTGTATTTTGGTTATCGATGCAACTCGCGGATTTGAAGGTCAAGACCAAAGTATTTTCTGGTTGGCAGAGAAAAACCGTAAAGGGGTTGTAATCTTGGTAAACAAATGGGACTTAGTAGAAAAAGATACCATGTCTACTCGCGATTACGAAGAGAAAATCAAAAAAGAATTAATGCCTTTTACAGATGTGCCCATTTTATTCGTTTCTGCTTTAACAAAGCAACGTTTATTAAAAGCATTGGAAGCAACAGTTCAAGTTTTCGAAAACAGAAAACAAAGAATTGCAACTTCAAAATTCAACGAATATATGTTGAAAGTTATTGAAGCTTATCCGCCGCCAGCAACAAAAGGGAAATATGTAAAGATTAAATATTGTATGCAGTTGCCAACGCAAACACCTCAGTTTGTATTTTTTGCCAATATGCCGCAATATGTTAAAGAACCATATAAAAGATATCTCGAAAATAAAATTAGAGAAAAATGGGATTTTGCAGGAGTTCCGATCGATATTTATATTAGAGAAAAATAAAAAAAGAATCCCCTTGAATTAGGGGATTTTTTTATGTTTGGTGTCTAGATAATTAAAAGATCAATTTTTTATTGGCATTATATTTGAATAAATGTAAAAAATACAATTAAACCTTTTGCGTTTTTCTAAGTCTTATTGATCTAACTAACCTAATTTTATGACCAGAATTTATTCATTACTATTGTTTTTAGCAGCTGTATATTCGGCAAATGCCCAGAACAATATTGTTATTAAAGGAACTGTAGTTGATATTAACTCACAGCTTCCGCTAGAACTTGCCACCGTTTATTTTACAGCTGTAAAAGATTCAACCATTATCGAATACGCTACGACCGATAAAAACGGAAATTTCATTATCAATACTAAAAAGTATGATAAACCAGTTTTCTTAAAAGTAAATTATACAGGATATCAAGCGTATTACGAAGAACAAAAAGGGCTTACAGAAAGTAAAGACTTTGGTAAATTGTACATGCTTGAAAATGCAAATGTCTTAAATGAGGTAATAATAAAAAGCGAAGCGCCGCCAATTACCATCAAAAAAGATACGTTAGAATTTAATGCAGGATCTTATAAAGTACGTCCAGACGCAAATGTGGAGACTTTATTGAAACAGTTGCCAGGATTTGACGTAGATAATACAGGGAAAATTACCGTAAATGGGCGAGAAGTCAATCAAGTTTTAGTCAATGGAAAAGCATTTTTTGATAAAGATGGTGCTATTGCCATTAAAAACCTTCCGGCAGATATTATTAAAAAAGTTCAGGTTTCTGATTTTAAAACGAAAAAAGAAGAATTGGCTAAACAAGAATCGACTTCAGATTATTCAAGTATAAATATTACGATTGACGAAAAGAAAAACAAGGGATATTTCGGAAAAGTACTTGGCGGATATGGTTCAGATGAAAGATACGAAAGCAGTTTGATGATGAATTTCTTCAAGAACAAACAAAAAATTAGTGTTTTAGCGTCTTCAAATAATATCAACTCAACTGGATTTTCTATGGATGAAGTTTTTGATAATATGGGAGGCGGAAGAAATGCTAAAGGAGGCAGTCAAGGCGCGAGTAGTGGTGGAAAAGGAATTACACAGTCTACTTTGGCCGGAATTAACTATTCTGATGATTGGACAAAAGATTTGGAGTTTATGAGCAGTTATAACTTTACCAATGCGGTGACTAAAAACGACAGCAAATCCAATCAGCTTAGTTTTTTGCCAACGGGAAATATCTTGACAGAAGCCGATTCTAAAACTAGAAATGAAAATACAGGAAACAAGGCCAATTTTGAATTAGAATACAAAATCAATCCTACGATGCAGATTGTTTTTGCTCCTAAATTGAATTTATCCGAATCCAATAGTAATTCTTCTTCTTCGACTTTTTCTGAAAATGAAAATGGCGATGCGTTGAACGAAAGTACCGCAACATCGCATACCGAAAGTTCAAATACAAGTTTTGCCAACAGTATCAATTTTAATAAAACTTTTGAAAAGAAATCGCGAAATTTAAGTGTGGTTTTTAATAACAATAACACTAAAAATGATTCGAACGGAATCAACATTTCTGAAACTATTTTCTATCAGGATAATAAACCAAATGACGAAAGAAATCAGAACGCAAAAAATACTTCAAAAAGCGATGCTTATTCACTGGATTTAGAATACACAGAGCCAATTACAGATTCGCTTCGAGTTCGTTTTGGTACCGATTTTGACTGGCAAAGTTCGATGAACGATCAAAAGACATTTAATTTTGATGACGCATCACAAGACTATTCAGATTTAAATTTGTCCCTAACGAATTATACCACATCCAAACAAAATTCGATTACGCCAAAAGTAGGTATTAGTTGGCAGAAAAGTAAATACACGCTTAATATCAATTCTAGAACATCAATTGTGGAGTTTGATAATCATTCTTTTTATTTAAATCAAGCAACTGATTTAAATAAGAGATATATGCTTCCATATGGAACGGCACAGCTTCGATATAAGTTTAATCGTTCTAAAAATTTAACTTTTAAATACGATTATTCAAATGCGCTTCCTTCAGCAACACAATTAATGCCAGTTGCAGATTTAAATAATCCGTTGAATAGTGTAATTGGTAATCCAAACTTAAATCCGATTGAGAAAAATACAGCAGGAATCGATTTTAAAAATTTTGACTTTAGAACGCGTTCCGGCTATAGTCTATTCCTTAAAGGAGATTACTATAATAATGATATAGTTTCGACTTCTATTTATGATGATAGCGGAAAAAGAAATACAACTTATGTAAATATTTCAGGAACTTATTCAGCTTCGGTTGGAGGAAATTGGAATCAGCAGATTAAAAAAGATGCTCATACAATTAGATATGGTTTGCGTTTAAGCGGTAATTATAATTTTGATAAAGGATTTACAAATGCAGTTATGTACAATGCAAAATCGGTTGTAATTACACCAAGTGTTTACGCTTCTTATGATTATGGAGAAGTGCTTTCGATTGCACCATCTTATAGTTTATCCTACAACGAAACGAGATATGAAAACTATTCTAGAGATGCGACTTCAAACGTAATTCACAGAATTAATATGCAGACAACTTCTTATTGGCCAGCCAATTTAATTTTCGGAAATGATTTTGGATATACATACAATTCAAATATTTCAGACGATTTCAAAAAGGATTTTTTCCTGTGGAATACCAGTTTGTCTTATGGATTTTTAGATAAGAAATTATATGCAAAAGTAAAAGTGTATGATGTTTTAAATCAGAACCAAAGTGCAACAAGAACCATTTCGCCAACCTCAATCAGAGATGAAGAAAACACAGTTTTAAAGCGTTATGTAATGTTTTCTTTGGCCTATAAAATTGGAAATTTTGCTGAAAGCAAAAAAGGCAGAAAGCAGAGAGGATCTTAGTTTTTAAGGTGCAAAGGTTCAGAGGAACAAATGTTCAAAGGTTAAAAAAAATGCCTGTCAAATTAATTTGATAGGCATTTTTTGTATAACTCATAACTCATAAGTTTTTCCGATTAATTCTATGATAAACTGTAAACCTAATAATATCACGATCATAAAAATCTACACCGCTGGCACGTCTTTGAAAGTTTTTTAAGTAGCCCAATTCTAATCCAAGATTCGGGGTAAAATGGTAACGCAGTGCAATATAAAATCGGTTTTGGTCAAAAGTATTTTTACGATTGTCTTTTCCAAAATTGAATAACACTTCGTCAGAAATAGTTCCTTTTACGCTCCTTCCTTCTTTTTCCCAAAGGGTAAACATAGATTGTAATCGGTATCTAAATCTGTAAGCAAAGGAGAATTCGTCTAAAAGTCCGTTTTTATCTGCTTTTTGAATGAATCGTTCTTCCAGTTGAAAGCGATTGTGAAAAATGATTTTGGCAACATCATTAATTAAAGTAAGGTCTTGCTGTGCCCGATATTCAGGAACAGAATAATCAGGATCAATATTTGGATTTTGAGTATTAACGTTAAAAAAGGCAAATCCGGCACCAAAATCCATTGTTTTATTTGCTCTGTAACGAGCTTGAGATCTTATTACAAAAAGATTCTCATGAACAGGATTTACAAAACTTCGATTGTCAAATTCAGAATGAATGGCCCATTTTTCGGATAACGGAAAAATATTATAGTATCGAATCCAAGTCAAAGTCTGTTGGTCGATATTTCTTTGGTTTTGCCCTGCAATAGACTGGCAAACAAAGATTATGGTAAAAAGTAATCTAAAAGATCTATTCAAAAACTATAAATTCAGGCTGCGAATTTATACAAATGATCTTATTTCTTTCTATTTTAAAATTTGTTTTGGAATTTATTTTGTGAAATAAAAAAAGGGACACATTTAAAATGTATCCCTTTTTAATACTAAAACTAACTAACCATCTTACAGCGAATACTTAAATGTAACTCCGTAAGTTCTTTGATCACCAAGGACTCCAGCATATTGACCTGAGTTACCACCTGCAGGCAATAATTGCTCGTAGTAATCTTTATTTAAAAGGTTTCTTCCCCAAATCTGAATAGATAAACCTTGCGAAGCGCGGAAACCTAAACGAGCATTAAAGATTGCATAACCTTGTACTACTAAATATTTTGAAGCCGAAGGGCTTGAAGAAAATTCAGAACGAGCATATCCGTCAGCGGCGAAGAAAATTTTTCCAGCATTACCAAAGAATTTTGCATTGTCAGAAAGCTCACCTCCAAGAGAACCAGCCCATCTTGAAGCACCTGGCAATTCGGTTCCAGAAACATCTTTGAACGCAACTGGAGCTCCAGTTTCTTCTAACGGAAGTGGCGCATTAGTAAACTTCACATATTTACCATCTGTATACGTTGCCGCTCCATTAATTGTTACATGCGAATTGATGACGAAACTTGCATCCAATTCTGCACCTCTTACGCGTACTTTATCTGCATTAGCAAGGTATCCACGGTTTACACCCAATTCAGCTGCCTGAACATTAGTTTGGAAATCTTTGATGTCAGTATTAAAGAATGTTAAATTGAAAATTGAGTTTTTGAACGGAGAAGTTTTTACTCCAATTTCATAATGATTTACCTTTTCTGGCTTAACCACTGCAAGGTCTGTCATTGGTTGTCCTGCTGCGTTTGTTGGAAGCCCAGCTACGTTAACTCCAACAGGTTTGTAGCTTTTTGCATAAGTTGCATAAGCATTGATTTTATCAGATGCTTTATAAGTAAGCGTTAAGTTCCCAGAAAAGTCTGTATTGTCAGTATCTGAATCAAATGCCTGATCTGAGTAAACCGATTTTTTCAAGGCCAATAAGGCAGGATCTGTAGTTTGAAGACCTCCGTATGTTGTACGAGAATAACTTGCATCTTTTTTGTCAAAATTATATCTCAAACCTGGTAAAATGTGGAATCTCTCTGTAACTGCCCAATCAAGTTGACCAAATACGGCAGCACTTGAAGCTCTAATTCTTGCATCAGTTTTAATTCCGTAACCTTCAAAAAGGCCTGGAGTCTTCCATAACGGACTAGTTGTACTTTGAGAGAATCTCCATTGTGCATTTCCTGATTCTTCTGTACCATCTGTTTGAGAAGTTTGGTCAATAAAGAACACTCCTGCAACACCACTAATTTTTGAAGTTAATTGTCCAGCATAACGAATCTCTTGTGTAATCTGAGTTTGTCTTGTTGGATTCTGAGATTTAGCTAAAACCTGTAATCCTGTAAAATCCCTGTCGTTTGATGGATCCCAGTTCCAAAAACGCCATGCAGTTGTTGAAGTAAGAGTACCACCGCCAATTTTAGTGTCAATATTTAATGAAACACCTCCTAAATCTTGTCCAGAACGCCAAGGTGTATCGTGATCTATTTTACGGTCAAAAGCATTTAAACTTGGCAATTGATAATTTAAATCTTTAATAATAGCATCAAACTGACGGTATGCAGCCCTTTGAGTAGGGGCAACACCAGCAACAACCTGTGCATATCCGTCAGGACGCTGTGTTGTTAAATCTCCTGCAAAAGTGATATTTGTATTTTCTGTAGGAGTCCATAATAGCTGTCCTCTAAAACCTTGATTGTTTAAAGTATTAGTTGGTCTTCCTGTCGCAACGTTATCAATTAATCCATCACGTTGTGTACCTGAGAAAGATAAACGACCTGCCACTTTTTTTCCTAGTGCTCCAGTAATAGATGCTTTTGCTTGTAAAAAAGCATAATTCCCGTAACTCAATTCAAAATCGGCGCCTGTTGTAAAACTTGGTTTGCGAGAGGTAATATTAAAAGCTCCAGAAGTCGTATTTTTTCCAAATAAAGATCCTTGAGGACCACGTAGTACCTCGATTTGTTCTACATCGATAAAATCTAAAGTAGTTGCTGCAGGACGAGCATAATAAACACCGTCTACGTAGAAACCAACTCCAGGATCGATACCATCGTTGGTAAGTCCGAATGGTGAACCTAAACTTCTAATGTTGATTCCAGTGTTTCTTGGATTAGAAGAATACAATTGTACAGAAGGAACCAATTCTTTAATACGGTTTACGTTAAACGCTCCCGCTGCTTCTGCTTGTTTTCCTGTAACTACAGAAACGGCAATGGGCACGTCTTGTACTTTTTCTATTCTTCTTCTTGAAGAAACGACCACTTCAACAAGTTTGTTTTCTTCGCGTAAAGTGATTAATAATGGTGAAGCAGGAATAGCTGTAATTTCAAGTTCAGCAGTATTATAGCCAATGTATTGAATTAGTATTGTAAGAGGTAATTTTCCTTGCGATTCTATCGAAAATCTTCCTTCAGAATCTGTAATTGTGCTAAAAGTTGTTCCTTTAATTACGACATTGGCTGCTTCTAAAGGAATATTTTGATCTGTGGTAACAACCCCGTCAATTTTTTGTGCGAATGAGATTGAGAATGTTAAAACTGCAAGTATTGTAAATATATTTTTTATAGATGTTTTCATTTTTATATTAAGTATATGTGATTAGTAGAATTTAAAATTAAATTTTTTTTACCAACACATACACATCATAGATGAAACAGTATTCACAGTTCTGAAATTATAATTATGTTTTTTTTGCAAAAGATTTTGTCCACCTGATTTACTAGAATGTACTTTCATGAGTTAAAATTTTGTAAATGATTAGTTAATTATTTTTGGCAAATATATGTAATTAATTCTATCGATTTACTAGACTTTAGAAAATATTTTTTTATTTTTTTACCAATGAGGCGATTGTAATGCCTTCCATAGCCTTCAAAGTTTTATCTCTAATTAGCATTAAACCGTGACGAAGACTGCATTCAGACTCGGTTTTACAATCAGAACAAGGCTCGTAAAAATTTAAAGAAGCACATGGCAAAAGTGCAATTGCACCGTCAAATAAGCGGTGAATTTCTGCCAAAGTGATATCATTTTTGGATTTAATTAGATAGTATCCACCAAATTTTCCCTGCTTACTGCTTACAAAACGACCGCGTTTTAGATCTAATAAAATCTGCTCTAAAAACTTTTTAGGAATGTTAGCGCCATCAGCGATTTCTACAGTTCTAGAAATGTGATTTTCGTCTTGTTCTGCTAAATAAAGTAAGGCCTTAAGGGCGTATTTTGCTTTATGTGATAACATCTATTAATAAATTGTAAAATGTAAATGTATGATATTTTAAGATTGAAACCTAAACTTGAAACCTCAAACAAAGAAAATTAGAACCAGAATAAATTACCAGCCTCCGCTAGATCCTCCACCAGAGAAACCTCCACCGCCAAATCCGCCGCCGAAGCCTCCGCCTCCGCCAAAACCACCGCCAGATGATCCGCCACCGAAGCCTCCAAATCCGCCGCCGCCACTTCTTCCAAGATTACTCAGAATAATAACATCGAGTAGGCTAGGGCCGCCACCGCCATTATTGCCAGAATTTCCTCCACCGCCTCTTTTATTTCGAGCGAGTAAGATTAAAACAATTACAACAATTACGATAAATGGCAAAAGAGGAAAGTCTTGTCCTTTTGCTTGTTTGCGTTCGCCTTTAAATTTTCCTTTAAAAACATCAATAATAGCATCAGTTCCTTTATCAAGACCATTGTAAAAGCTTCCTGCTTTAAACTCAGGTATAATAATATTTCTGATGATTGTTCCTCCAATTCCGGCTGTCAGACGATCTTCTAGTCCATATCCAGGATTAATTGCAATCTTCTTTTCGTTTTTTGCCAAAAGAATTACAACTCCATTATCATCTTCTTTAGTTCCTCCAATTCCCCATGTTTGCCCCCATTTTGTTGCTAATTGGCTTACATCTTCTCCTTTTAAACTTTCAATGGTAATTATTACGATTTGAGTAGTAGTTGAATCGGAGTAACGAATTAGTTTTTCTTCTAATTGTGACTTTTCCGTCGAGCTTAAAATGTTAGCGTAATCGTAAACAGAAGTCTGGAAACTTGGTTTGGGTGGAATCTCAAATTGCGCAAAAATAGCATTGCTGATAAATAATGCGATAAACAAAAAAGTAATCTGAAAAATTCTACTGGAATTTTGGATTGTAATTTTGGAATTTTTCATTATTTATCCTTTTGAGATTTCGTTAGATAGTTCATTTACATCATCTTCCTGAGACGGAAAATATTTTTTGAGCTGTTCTCCGGTATTCAAAATACCGTCAACAATTCCTTGTTTAAAATTGCCGGCTTTAAAATGATTCACCATAATGTCTTTGGTACAATCCCAAAAATCGTTGGCTACAACATCATTAATTCCTTGGTCTCCACAAATCACAAAGTTTTTATCTTCAACTGCAAAATAGAGCAATACCCCATTTTTCAATTTGGTTTCATCCATTTGCAATTCATGAAAAACTTCTAAAGCCCGATCAAAATGGACTTTAGAAGTTGTTTTTTCTATATGCACTCTAATTTCGCCAGAAGTATTGTTTTCGGCCATGCGAATTGCTTCAACAATTTCACGCTCTTCTTCTTTGGTTAAAAAATCTTCTACTTTTGACATGACTAATTTTAGAGTTTAGATTGTTGATTTTAGAGTTTAAACTGTTGTCTAAAATTTTTAGAATTTAACTTCAACAGGTTTATCAGCTCCAGTAGATGCTTCAAAGTATGGTTTTTCTTTGTATTCGCTCAAGAACCAGTTGTTTGGAATCTTTAAAACATATCCGTTGTAAACTTGTACAGCTTCGTTAAAACGAGTTCTAGCAGTTAAAATCTGGTTTTCAGTACTTGCTAATTCGTCTTGTAATTTTAAGAAATTCTCATTTGCTTTTAAAGTTGGATATTGCTCAACAGAAACCAATAATCTTGATAATGATGAACTTACCCCGCTTTGAGCTTGGTTAAATGCCGCTAATTGTTCTGGTGTAACATTGCTAGGATCGATAGTTACCGATGTAGCTTTTGCACGAGCTTCAATCACTGCTGTCAAAGTTCCTTTTTCAAAGTCAGCAGCACCTTTTACAGTGTTTACTAAATTCCCGATAAGATCATTACGTCTTTGGTAAGCCGTTTGAACATTTCCCCATTCTTTATTAACAGCCTGACTGTGTTGTAAAGCAGTATTTTTAATACCAATCGACCAAAATGCGATAATAGCAATAAGTGCTACAATAATTCCTACAGGGATTAACCACTTTTTCATATTTGTTTTGATTTAAGTTTATTTCTATTTTTAATTACAATTCGTTTTTTATGTCGTTTAACTGCGTTTTTATCGATTCTAATTTACGTATTATTTCGAATTTATCTAACGTTTTCTTCTGACCTTCTTTCAAGTGTATTTTGGCTCCTTCAAGCGTAAAACCTCTTTCTTTTACTAAATGATAGATTAATTGAAGGTTGGTAACATCTTCTGGAGTGAACATTCTATTTCCCTTTGCATTTTTTTTAGGTTTTAGAATGTCAAATTCGCTATCCCAAAAGCGTATCAAAGAGGCATTGACATTAAAAGCTTTGGCAACTTCGCCAATACTGTAATATCTTTTGTCTTTAGAAAGTTCAATATGCATGGTTCGTTTTTTTCTATTTTATTTCAAAAATACTATTTTTTCGTGATATTAATCTAATGATTGGTTTTCTTGGTTGGCCATTTGCGAAATCGCCACATATTCTACAGCCGAAATATTTCCATAATAGAAATTCAATGGGTTAACCACTTTCCCGTCTTTATGCACTTCATAATGACAATGCGGGCCTTCAGATCTTCCTGTGCTTCCAACATATCCAATAACATCGCCACGTTTTACCTTCTGTCCCGGACGGCAGTTGTAGTTGCTTAAATGGGCATACAAACTTTCATATCCAAAACCGTGCCTGATCACTATGTGGTTTCCGTATCCCGAAGCTGTATTGTCAGCTCTTTCCACCACACCATCTCCTGTTGCATAAATGGGAGCACCTGTATTGGCCGTGAAATCCATTCCGTTATGCATTTTTCTCACTTTTGTGAAAGGGTCAATTCGGTACCCAAAACCTGACGCGACACGTTTTAAATTTTCATTTCGAACTGGCTGAATGGCAGGAATTGCTAACAATAAATTTTCTTTAGCTCCAGCTAATTTTAAAATTTCATCTAAAGATTTAGACTGAATTGCCAATTGCTTCGATAGTTTATCGACTCTTTTGGTTGCATTTAAAACCAGTTGAGAATTATTATATCCTTCTAGCGCTTTATACTTATCAGAATTTCTGAAACCAGCTTTTCGAATTGAATCTGGAATTTCAGCTTTGTTAAAGTACACGCGATAAATATTATTGTCACGTTCCTCGAGTGCATCCGCAGCTTCATCAATTTCGTCTAACTTTTTATTCAAAATAGCATATTGCAGTTTTAAATTTTCAATTTCGCGGGCTTGTAAACGATCTTTTGGAGTTTCAAAATAAGGTGTGTTTATTAAAAGTACAAAAACTAAAAAACCAAACAGTGCCGATGCCAGTAAAAACAGTAATGCATAACCTATTTTTATTCTTTTTCTGGTTTTTATTTTCGTATAAGCCAGATTTTCTGAGTCGTAATAATATTTTACTTTCGCCATATTTTAAAATACGCTATTTTTGCACCTTGTAAAATGAGTTAGTCGAACGAAACTGATAAATGTTTCGGTTGTTCGACACTTTTTTTGCAAGGATTAATGATTAGATATTGGGGCTATTTTATCATTAGATAATGCGCAAAATAGGCAATTTATTGTTTAAATTATAAGTTTTTTAATTACATTATAAAAAACTTAACGTATCATCAAATGAATAAATTAGCTAATTATCTAATTTTCAAATTGACACATTAAAACAGACACATTTTCTAATTAAAATATGAAATCACAAGACGTACGTAAACAATTTTTAGATTTTTTTGAGAGTAAAGGACATACTATTGTTCCTTCAGCTCCTATTGTTCTTAAAGACGACCCAACCTTAATGTTCAACAACTCGGGAATGGCCCAGTTTAAAGAATTTTTCTTAGGAAACGGAACTCCAAAAAGTCCAAGAATAGCCGATACGCAAAAATGTCTTCGTGTTTCAGGAAAGCATAATGACCTTGAAGAGGTTGGTATTGATACATACCACCACACTATGTTTGAAATGTTAGGAAACTGGTCTTTTGGTGATTACTTCAAAAAAGAAGCTATCAACTGGGCTTGGGAATTGTTGACAGAAGTATACAAAATTCCAAAAGAGAATCTTTATGTTTCTGTTTTTGAAGGAAGTAAAGAAGATAACGTTCCGTTTGATCAAGAAGCTTGGGATATTTGGAAAACTTTAATTGACGAGGATAGAATTATTCTTGGAAATAAAAAAGATAATTTCTGGGAAATGGGTGACCAAGGGCCATGCGGACCTTGTTCTGAAATTCACGTTGATTTACGTTCTGCAGAAGAAAAAGCTTTAGTTTCTGGAAAAAGTTTAGTTAACAACGATCACCCGCAAGTTGTTGAAATCTGGAATAATGTATTCATGGAATTCAACCGTAAAGCAGATGGTTCATTGGAAAAACTTCCTGCACAGCACGTTGATACCGGAATGGGATTTGAGCGTTTGTGTATGGCTTTGCAAGGAAAAACATCAAATTATGATACTGATGTTTTCATGCCTTTGATTAGAGAAATCGAAACCATTACTGGAGCAAAATATACGGTTAAAGCTTCAAACGAAGCTGAAGAAAAAGTAAATATCGCAATTCGTGTTATTGCAGATCACGTTCGCGCCGTAGCTTTTGCTATTGCTGACGGACAATTGCCATCTAACACAGGCGCAGGATATGTAATTCGTAGAATTTTACGTCGTGCTATCCGTTACGGATTTACTTTCTTAGGGACTAAAGAGCCGTTTATTTTTAAATTGGTTGAAACTTTAAGTGAGCAAATGGGAGATTCTTTCCCAGAAATCAGAACACAAAAAGCCCTTTGTTCGAATGTAATTCGTGAAGAAGAAAATTCATTCCTTAAAACATTAGATCAAGGATTGATTCTTTTAGATGCTGTAATTTTAAATAATACAGGAGATACAATCGATGGTAAAAAAGCATTCGAATTGTACGATACCTATGGTTTTCCAATCGATTTAACTGCTTTGATTCTTTCGGAAAAAGGATTGAAATTAGACGAAGAAGGATTCCAAGAACAATTGCAATTACAAAAAGAGAGATCTCGCGCAGCTTCTAAAGTAACTGCAGGAGACTGGAATGTAATTGTTGAAGATGATATTCAGGAATTTGTTGGTTATGACAGATTATCGCAACAAGTTAAGATTACGAAATACCGTAGAGTTGAAAGTGCAAAAGATGGAGAAATTTTCCAATTGGTTTTCAATGCAACTCCTTTTTATGGAGAAAGTGGAGGACAAACTGGAGACAAAGGATATTTGGAAGCTCAAAACGGTGATATCGTTTATATAATTGATACGAAAAAAGAGAACAACCAAACCATACATTTAGCAAAATCGTTACCAGAAAATCTTACTGGAACTTTTAATGCTGTTGTTGATGCTGCTCAAAGAGCTAAAACTTCGTCTAACCACTCGGCTACGCACTTATTGCACCAAGCGTTGCGTAAGATTTTAGGAACTCACATTGAGCAAAAAGGATCTATGGTACGAAATGCTTCGTTGCGTTTTGACTTTTCTCATTTTGCTAAAGTTACAGAGGAGGAATTATTAGAGGTTGAAAACTTTGTAAATGCAAGGATTCGTGAGAGTTTGCCATTAATCGAGAAAAGAGCGATTCCAAAAGATCAAGCTCTTGAAGATGGTGCAATTGCTTTGTTTGGAGAGAAATACGGAGATTTAGTCCGTACAATTAAATTCGGTGATTCTGTCGAATTATGTGGGGGAACTCACGTTGCGAATACATCTGATATCTGGCACTTTAAAATTATTTCTGAAGGAGCTGTTGCTGCTGGAATTAGAAGAATTGAAGCTATCACAAGTGAAGCGGCAAAAGAATATTTTGAGTCTCAAGCAATTTCTTTCGGAGAAATTAAAGAAGTGCTTAAAAATGCTCCAGATCCTGTAAAAGCAATCCAAGCATTGCAAGATGAAAATGCTCAATTGAAAAAACAATTGGAAGTTTTATTGAAAGATAAAGCTAAAAATATGAAAGCTGATTTGGCTAAAGAATTACAAGAAATCAATGGAGTTCAATTCTTAGCTAAACAAGTAGATTTAAACCCAGAGGGGGCAAAAGATTTAGCATACGAATTAGGCGGTTCTTATAACAACTTATTTATAGTTTTAGCGACTGCTCACGAAGGAAAACCAATGTTAACATGTTATATTTCTAAAGAAATTGTAGCAGAGAAAAACTTAAACGCAGGACAGGTTGTTCGCGAATTAGGTAAATACATCCAAGGTGGTGGTGGAGGTCAGCCTTTCTTCGCAACGGCAGGAGGTAAAAATGTTGACGGAATTGGTGAGGCGCTTACTAAAGCTGTAGATTTTGTGAAGTAATTAAAGATTCTAAGATGCTAAGGAACTAAGTTTCTAAGTTTTTTTTAAAATAAACCCGACAGATTTTAAAAATCTGTCGGGTTTTGTGTTTATAGTATTTATTTTTCTCATTTTATGTCATTTCGACGAAGGAGAAATCTTCGCGAGAAGCTCGACAAAGATTTGATTCTTGTTGCGGAGTTACTTGCGAAGATTTCTCCTTCGTCGAAATGACAAATAGAGCGTTCGTTCAATGGTTAAAAAACTTAGAACCTTAGTATCTCAGCAACTCAGAACCTTAAAATTATTTTCTTTCCCCAATCTGCTGGCGCCACATAGCATAATAAAGTCCTTTTTCTACAATTAAATCTTCGTGTTTACCTTGCTCAATAATTTTACCTTGTTCTAAAACAAAGATTCTATCAGCATGCATAACAGTTGACAAACGGTGTGCAATTAAAACTGTAATTCTATTTTTATCTGAGATATTTCGGATCGTGTCGTTAATTTCTTCCTCGGTAATTGAATCTAAAGCAGAAGTCGCTTCATCAAAAATTAATAAATTCGGATTTCTTAAAATTGCTCTTGCAATAGATAGACGTTGTTTTTCACCACCAGAAACTTTAATTCCGCCTTCTCCGATTGTAGTATTTAAACCATCTTCGGCGCGTCTCAGAAGTTTGTCACAGCTTGCGCGTTTTAAAGCATCGTATAATTCTTCGTCGGTTGCATTTGGTTTAACGAATAATAAATTCTCGCGAATTGTTCCAGAGAATAATTGTGCGTCTTGAGTCACGAAACCAAGTTGTTTTCTTAAATCTAGTAAGTCAATTTCTGTAGAATCAATATCATTATATAAAACCTGACCTTCGGCAGGTGTATATAATCCAACTAGTAATTTTACCAAAGTTGTTTTTCCAGATCCTGACGGACCTACAAAAGCAACGGTTTGACCTTGTTTGATTTCGAAATTTATATTTTCAACGGCTTTAAATTTGGCTGTTTTATGCTGAAAACTAACATTTTCAAAAAGCAATTTCTGAATTGCACCAATATGTTTAGGAGTTTTCGGACGAAACTCTTTTGGAGCATTCAATAGATTTTTGAAATTCTCCATCGAAACTTTTGTTTCATTTAGAGCGATGATAAAATTTCCTAATTCCTGTAAAGGACCAAAAATAAAGAAGGTGAAAAATACCATTGTCAATAAATCTCCAACGATAATTTTTCCTCCAAATAGAAAGTAATACAAAGCAAAAACAACACAAGTTCTCAAGAAATGAACGGTTGTTCCTTGAATGAAACTTAAACTTCTGATGAATCTGATTTTTTGCAACTCTAATTGAAGAATCTTAAAAGTATTTAAGTTTAATCGTTTTTCTTCCTGATACGTTAGGCCAAGACTCTTTACCAATTCGATATTTCGCAAACTTTCGGTTGTAGAACCTGCCAATGCATTGGTCTGATTGACAATTTTTCGAGAAACGATTTTGATCTTTTTTCCCAAATACAAACTTACTAAAGCAATAATTGGAGCAGTAATTAAAAAGATAATTGAAATTCTGAGATCAATTCGGGCTACATAAACGATTACGAAAATGAAACCAATAATAGTTTGGAAAATTAGAGAAATAGAAAGTGTAATTAGTTTTTCAGAGTCAATTCTAACTTTAGTCAATTTGCTTAAAGTTTCACCGCTTCGCTGGTCTTCAAATTCTGCGTAAGGAAGATCTAGAGATTTCTTGATTCCGTCCGTATACATTTGTGCTCCAGTACGCTGAATAACCACATTGGTAAAATAATCCTGAAAGTTTTTGGTAATTCTAGAAATCATAGCTGCGCCAAGCGAAAGTCCAAGCCAGAAAGCTAAAGATTTTATAAATCCGATTTTATTTCCTTTGTATTTTGCTAGGCCGACGCCGCAGTCCTGCATTAATTTTCCTGTAATTACAGAGTCGGATAAACTGAAACAAATGTTGATTGTAGCCATTATCAAAGCAAAAAACAGGAGCATTTTATGTTTGATAATGTAGGTATATAATAATTTCATATAAGATTTTAAAAAAATGGAAGATGCAAAAATAAGGAATTGTTTTAGTTTGTGAAGTTCATTTTTGTTATTAAAAATGTAATTTTTTTACAGGTGAAGTTACTGATGGAGTTTTTAAGGTTTTTACGTGTTTCAATTTTTTTTACTCAAAAATAAAATAAGTACTAAAAGCAGGATTGTGCTTTTAAGATACATGCTTTTTTGAATTTTTTTTTTATTAAGTTATTCTTTATATTGTTTGTTATTAGTGTTTTAATTGTTTTTTTAATTGTAAAATATGCTTTGATGAGGAATCCCGTAAGGTTTTGATTTTTGATTATACTAGGTTTGCACTAATAAGAATTTTAACCAAATCAACATGAAAAAATTATTATGCCTTTTTGGTGCTTTAGCACTAGTTTTAACATCGTGTTCAAGCGATGATTCGTCAAGTTCTTCAGATCTTGTTTTGCTTAAAAAAACTGTTATTACAAATCCAGATGGTGATAAAGCTACCATTAATTATAAGTACGACGGTAACAAAATAGTAAGTGTAACAGATGATACTGGATTTTTCAATCTGCATTATACTTATACAGGAGATTTAATTACAAAAATTGATTTCAAACTTCCTAATGGAAAATCAGAACAAGTAAATACTTTTACATACACTAATGACGGAAAGCTATCAAATTTTGTAAGAGTTGAATATGAAAGTGAGGACGGAGAAGCAGTATTAAGAGGATATAAGGAAGTTTATACGTATAATACAGATGGTACAATTTCAGTGAAAGGATATTCTGGAGATGATGTTTCCCAAACTATTCCTTCAGGAACAGCTACAATTAAATTTGTAAATGGTGAAGTAAGCGAAATTATAAGCACTAACTCACCAAATCATAAATATACTTATGATAATAAAAACAATGCAACTAAAAATATTTTAGGAATGGATAAAATCGCATTTGTTGATGGAGAAGGAAATGGAGTTAAATTCAATATTTTAACAGATACAGCAAATGGTGATTTATGGTCAAACAGCACTTTTACCTATAATGATCAAGGATACCCAACTAAAGAAGTTAATACAGGATCTGATAGTTTAGGAACTACTGAATATTTTTATTAATATTTGAAGTTTTTTAAAATTAAGAAAGCCAGAAGCATTTGCATCTGGCTTTCTTAATTTTAAAAGGATAACTTTAGATTATGCAGGAACCATAATAGTTTTTAAATGTTTTAAATTTACCAGCCAAATACTTTTTGTATTTGGCTTTTTTTATTGGTCAAAATTGGTGAAATTCGTGTCTAAATTTAGAAATTATGCAATTCAGAACACAAATACCAATTTCAAAAAGTAATTCGCCAATCGATTATAATTCGAAAATACTTTCTATAGGTTCTTGTTTTGCAGAGAATATGGCGGAGAAATTCGATTATTTTAAATTTCAGAATGAAACTAATCCGTTTGGAATTATATTTAATTCAGTTTCTATAGAAAAATTATTTGAACGCGTTTGCAAAGAACAATGGTTTGAAGAAAAAGATGTTTTTTTTCATAACGAACGCTGGCATTCTTTTGATGTGCATTCTGATTTAAGTAATGCCGACCGGCAAGAATTGTTTGAAACTTTAAACAAAGCGATTTTAGAAACGAATAAACAATTAAAAGAAGCCACTCATATTATTATCACTTTTGGAACTTCATGGATTTATAGAAATCTACAAAAAGATGAAGTTGTTGCCAATTGTCACAAAGTACCTCAAAAACAATTTTCGAAAGAATTATTATCGGTTGAAGTGATTTATGAAAGTATTCAGAATACAATCGATTTAATTCAGTCTTTAAATCCAAATATCAATTTCATTTTTACGATTTCTCCAGTACGACACATAAAAGATGGTTTCGTAGAAAATCAATTAAGCAAATCTCATTTATTTACAGCACTTCATCAAGCTTTTAACTTTCGTCCCGAAGCTTCGGGATCGACTTTCAACTACTTTCCGTCTTACGAAATCATGATGGACGAACTTCGCGATTATCGTTTTTATAATGAAGATATGTTGCATCCCAACCAAATTGCGATCGATTATATCTGGAAGCTTTTCAGCGAAAATTACATTTCTCAGGAAAGTTTTATAACAATGCAGGAAGTTGATGAAATTCAGAAAAGTCTTCGCCACAGAAGCTTTAATCCTGAATCTGAACAGCATCAAAAATTCTTGGCTAAACTCCAGCAAAAGATAAATCTCTTAGGGGAAAAGATTTCTCATATTAAATTCTAACCATAGTTATTTAAAAAAAAACTTCGGTACTTGGGTCTTTGTGGCAAAAACGACAATAAAATTTTAGAATAATTCCTCATAATTGTGTAAATTGTTAAGGTTTAAATTTTACATTTTTGTAAAATGTGTAACTCTGCTTTTTTCAGAAGCAATTTTAATCTAATCCGATTTTATTGACGTATGAATAAGAAACCTGTTTATTTTCTTAAAAAAACACTTCGTATCCTTATGTGGTGCGTGGTTTCTGCAGTTGCGCTTTTATTACTTCTGATCATTCTAATTCAGGTTCCTTCGATTCAAAATTTCGTTAAGGACAAAGCGATTACCTATCTTCAGGGCAAGATAAAAACTAAAGTTTCATTAGATCATATTTCGATAAAATTTCCAAAAGACGTAGTTCTGGAAGGTTTTTATTTTGAAGATCAAAAAAAAGATACTTTGCTGGCAGGTAATCGATTAGAAGTTGATGTCGACCTTTTTAAACTTGTTAAAAGTGAACTCGAAATCAATTCGGTTTCGCTTGAAAATGTAAAAGCCAATATTTCCAGAAACAAACAAGGCATCTTCAATTTCGATTATATCATCAAAGCATTCGAATCAAAAGAACCAAAGGTTGAAGATCCTAATGCCAAGCCCTTTAAAATTTCGGTTGTAAAAGTAAACCTGGATCAAGTTAAATTTAACTTTAAGGATGATTTTGCTAAAAATGACATTCGTGTAAACCTGACTCATTTTGATACTAAATTCAAAAAATTTGATCTGGATCAGATGGATTTTAATATTCCGACAATTAATTTAAACGGATTGAAGGTGGTTTTAGATCAGGATGTGGTCGAAAAAATTGCTGAAGTCTCAGTAAAAACGGTTGATACAATTTCGAAGCGCCCAGACTTTAAATTGGCTTTAAATAAAATAGCGTTGTCTAAAATCGATATTTTATACGATAATAAAGATTCGAAACTAAATTCTGGCATTCGTTTAGGAAACTTAAATTTAGCTGTAAATGAAATCGATCTAAACAAACAGCTTTTAGATTTTGATCATTTTGAAGTAAAAAATCTAAGTGGCAATCTGCGATTGGGAGCAAAAGACAAACAAATTGATGCACCCGATTTAGATACTACAGCGATAAAGCAAGCAGGCTGGAAAGTAAAATTGAACGAAACCAATCTAGAAAATATTGCTTTCAAATTTGATGATATGCAGTCAAAACCCAAATCAAAAGGAATTGACTATGCACATCTTGATTTGAGTAAATTTAATTTTAAAGCCGAGAAATTATATTACGGAAATGATACCATTTCTGGAAATATTAAAGCATTAACGGTAAGTGAAAAAAGCGGTTTGGAGATCCAGTCTTTTAAAACTGATTTCTTTTACGGGCCAAAAAATGCTTCTTTAGAGAATTTATATTTAAAAACACCACAAACTCTTGTGCAAGACAAAGTTAAGGCGCAATATAAATCACTTGAATCACTTCAGAAAGATTTAGGGAATCTGGCCATTGATGCTAATTTAAAACAATCAAAAATTGGTTTTAAAGATATTCTGTTGTTTGTTCCAGATTTGCAGAAAACAAATCCTTTTAAAAGCAATCCAAATGCAATTTTGTATGTAGACAGTCGAGTGAGCGGGAAAGTAAAAGATTTGACTATTTCGAAATTTGAAATGAGTGGAATAGGAACGACAAAAGTTTCGCTTTCTGGGAAAATCGCAGGACTTCCAGATGCTCAAAAAGCGTATTATGATTTGAATATCAAGAAGATTTCGAGTACTTCAAAAGATATTAACCTGTTTGTGCCTGCTGGAACAATTCCGAAAAATATTCAACTTCCATCACAGTTAAGTTTGCAAGGAAAATTTAAAGGTTCAATTCAGAATTTTAAAACGAACCTGGCTTTAAACAGCAGTTTCGGAAATGCAAAAGTTGATGCGTTATTCGATCAGCGCATTAAAAAAAGAGAAAAATATGATGCAGACGTTTCTCTTCAGGAATTCGATTTGGGGCGATTAATTAAAAACGATTCGATCGGAAAAATTACGCTAAAAGCAAAAGTAAAAGGAAACGGTTTAGACCCGAAAACGGCAAATGCTTTTATTGACGGAATTGTTCAGAAAGCGGTTTTTAACAGATATACCTATAAAGATTTAACGCTGAAAGGAAATATCGAAAACGGTTCTTTTGCTGTAAAATCAGGAATGGAAGATCCTAATTTGAATTTCAATTTAATAGCTTCAGGCGATACAAAAGACAAATATCCAACGGTAAAGCTGAAACTAAATTTGGATATTGCCGATTTAGAAAAGTTAAATCTGCATGCGGGGCCTATGAAGCTTCGCGGAAATGTTGATGCTGATATTGCCAACAGTAATCCGGATTTTCTGAACGGCAAAGTACTTCTTTCCAATATTCAGATTTTGCAAGATGCAGAACCAATTGTTTTAGATTCAATTCGTGTTTTGGCTTTTGCAGACAAAGACAGCAATTCGATTAAAATTTCGTCTCAATTTTTAAAAGCCGAAGTAACGGGAAAATACAAACTCACGACACTGGCAAATTCGGTTCAAAAATCATTATCCAAATATATTGATCTTAAAAACCCAAAAGTTAACGCAGAATCAGATGAACAAAGATTAGCTTTTACTTTGAAAGTCGACAATGATCCTGTGCTTTTAAAATTATTGCCAAAATTAACGGGCTTAGAACCTTTTAGCATAACAGGAAATTATAATAATCAGACAGATTCTTTGACTGTGAAAGGAACAATTCCAAGAATTGTTTATGGAGGCAATACCATTTCGGACGGAAAAATAAATATCGAAGCTAAAGAAAATGATTTAGAATATTCGATTTCTGTGGCAACAATTGAAAGCGGCTCGCTTAAAATTCCATTTACAAGTTTATCAGGAAATGTGCAGAATAATATTTTGACTTATGCTCTTGAAGTAAAAGACGCCAAAGAGAAACAGCAATATTTTATAGCTGGTGAATTTAAGGCAGAAGATTCAAAAAACATTGTAAAACTGGACGCTGAAAACTTTATTTTAAATTATGATAAATGGAATGTAGATCCAGAAAATAGGATTGAGTTTGGAGAAAAAAGGCTTTATGTCGATAAATTCAATTTGAATAATAACGGAAATGAGTTAAAAATTCAATCACAAGGAACGCAGGATAATGCGCCGTTGCAAGTCGATTTTGTGAATTTCAAAATCGAAACCATTATGAATATGGTCAAAAAAGACGAATTGCTGATGCAAGGGTTGATAAACGGAAATGCATTGGTTGAAAATGTGATGACGAGTCCAACTTTTATCTCTGACTTAAAAATAGATGATTTCACTTTTAAAGGTTCAAAAGTAGGCGATTTGGAAATAAAAGTTGACAATAAGACGGCCAATATACTTGCTGCAAATGTAGCTTTAAGTGACGAAGGAAATGATTTGAAACTGACAGGCGATTACCGATTAGATGCTGGAAATTTTGATTTTGATGTGGTAATTAATAAACTGTACATCAAAAGTATTCAAGGTTTCAGTATGGGAAATATTACTGAAGGACAAGGTTTTTTATCAGGAAATTTTAAGCTTACAGGAAACACTTCTGCTCCAAAAATTAATGGCGAATTGAATTTTAACGATGCTGGTTTTAGAGTAACACAGCTTAATTCGTATTTTAAAACTAAAAACGAAAAAATCACTTTTAATAATGAGACAATTTCATTTGATAAATTCTCTCTTTTTGATGAGAACGACAACGAATTGTATGTAAACGGAACAATCCAATCTCCAGATTTTGTCAAGTACAATTTTAATCTGCTTGTTGAAGCTGACGATTTTAGAGCCATTCACTCAAAAGCAAAAGACAACGATTTATTCTATGGTGATTTATTCTTAGATACAAAATTGAATATAAAAGGAAACTTGGATAGTCCAGTTGTTGACGGAACGCTCAAAATCAATAAAGAAACCAAATTCACGGTAGTAATGCCACAATCAGATCCTTCTATTGCAGATCGCGAGGGAATTGTAGAATTTGTTGATGAAGACAATATGTATCTTAAACAAACAGTCGATCTTCAGAATAAATTAGATCAATCGGAACTGAAAGGAATGGATGTAAATGTCGCCATTACAATTGATAAAGAGGCCGAATTGACGCTGCTGATTGATAAAGCAAACGGAGATTATTTGAACTTAAAAGGTGAAGCAGAATTGGTTGGAGGAATTGATCAATCTGGAAAAACAACTTTGACTGGAAAATATGAGTTTTCCGATGGAGCTTATGAAATGAATTTTAATGGAATCAAAAGGAAATTTGATATTCAGAAAGGAAGCTACATTACCTGGAATGGCGAACCAACAATGGCGAATTTAAATATTACAGCGATTTACAAAGTAAATACGGCACCAATTGATTTATTAGGAAATCAATTAAAAGGAGAGCCTCAAGCGGTACAAAACACTTACAAACAAAAACTTCCTTTTCAGACTTTATTGAAAATGAATGGAGAGTTGCTAAAACCAGAAATTTCATTCGGAATTGTACTGCCTGAAGGAAATTATAATGTTTCTACAGATGTTGTAGAAATGACACAGACAAAGCTGAAACAATTGGAACAAGATCCTGCGGAGCTTAATAAACAGGTTTTTGCTCTTTTATTACTGAACCGATTTGTAGGCGAAAATCCTTTTGCAAGTGAAAGCGGTGGTGTAAGTGCGGAATCTTTTGCTAGACAGAGTGTGAGTAAAATCCTTTCGCAACAGTTAAATAATCTTGCTGGAGATCTTATTGAAGGATTTGAAGTCAATTTCGATTTAGAATCGACAGAAGATTATACGACAGGAACTATGCAAAATAGAACCGATTTGAATGTAGAGGTTTCTAAAAAACTGTTGGATGACAGATTAAAAGTAACTGTTGGAAGCAGTTTTGGAGTAGAAGGTGCAGAGCGCGCCAACGAAGAAAGCACCAATATTGCTGGTGATGTCGCTTTAGATTATCAATTGACAAAAGACGGCCGTTATATGGTTCGTGCTTACAGAAAAAATCAATATCAAGTGGCAGTCGAAGGGCAGGTTGTAGAAACAGGCGTTGCTTTTATTATCACGATGAGTTACAATAAATTTAGGGAACTTTTCCATCGTAGTGAAAAAGAAAAAGAATTGATTCGGGAAGAAAAGCTTCGAAAAGAAAAAGAAAAACAGAAAAAAAAAGAAGATAAAGAGAAGGAGGAATTGCAGAAAAATCAAATTGAAGGAAATGAACAGAAAACATAATTATATAAATAATCATTTTGCAAATTATTTTGTGTTGATATCGTTGTTTTTTGTCTTTGGATGCAGTAATACAAAATATCTTCCAGAAGGTGATTTGCTTTACACAGGCGGTTCGGTGAAAGTGAAAGATTCTATCATGAAAAAGAAAGATAGAAAAGCACTGCAAACCGAGTTGGAAGGTCTTCTTCGTCCAAAACCAAATAAAACTTTCTTAGGATTACGTCCAAAATTATGGTTTTATAATATTGCTGGGGAACCCAAAAAAGATAAAGGATTTAGATATTGGCTTCGCAACAAAGTTGGAGAAGAGCCAGTACTTTTTAGTAAAGTCGATTTAGATTATAATGCTTCAGTGCTGCGAAATTTTACTGAAAATAGAGGCTATTTTAAAACTCGTGTTAGCGCCGACTCTACTGTAAGGAATAAAAGAGTAACAGCAGAATATACTGTTGTTCCAAAAAAGCAATATATTATTAAAAGCGTCACGTTTCCAGATGACTCTTTAAAGATGTCAAAAATAATTGCCAGATCAAGTAGACGCAGCTTGTTGAAAGTGGGAAAGCCATATGATTTGGATGTTATAAAAGCAGAACGGGAACGTATTGATGCTCGACTGAAAGAAAAAGGGTATTACTATTTCAATCCTGATTATCTTCTGGCGAAAGTAGACAGCAGTAAAGGCGATCACGAAGTAAAAATTAGATTAGTTATTAAAGACGAAACTCCTGTAAAAGCATTAAGAGCTTATACAATAAATAACATTTTTGTTTATCCAAATTATTCTCTGGGAAATGACAGCATGGTTTACAGAAAAAAGAATATTACTCAGTATAAAGATTTTACTATTATTGATACGGCAGAAACTTTTAAACCAAGAGTTTACGACAGAACAATTTATTTCAAAAAAGGAGATGTATATAATCGAACCGATCATAATTTGACTTTGAATCGTTTCGTAAATTTAGGAACTTTCAGTTTTGTTAAAAATGAATTCAAACCTTCAGACAGTATAGACAATGCTTTAGATTCTTATTATTATCTAACGCTTTTACCTAAAAAGTTTATTCGTGTTGAAGTTATCGGGAAAACCAATTCAGCGAGTTATACCGGTACAGAATTAAATCTAAACTGGAACAACAGAAACTTTTTGCGTGGTGCAGAATTGTTTACTGCGTCGATTTTTGGTGGTGCCGATTTTCAGCTTGGAGGTGTAAATAAAGGTAAAAATATTTATAAGCTTGGGGGTGAAGTTAGTTTGACCTGGCCTAGATTTATTACCCCTTTTAATATTGAAGGAAATAGCGAATATGTTCCAAGAACCAAAGCAACTATTCGTTACGAATATCAAAAACGAACGCAGTTGTATGCCTTGAATTCTTTTAATACTTCATTTGGATATTTGTGGAAAGAAAACATTCGTAAAGAGCATCAGTTAAATATTGTAGATGTGACTTATGTGAGTCCGAATCATGTTACACCAGAATATTTGGAAGATATAGAGCAAGATGCAGCATTAGGAAAAGTAATCGAAAAGCAGCTGATTTTTGGCCCAACTTACAATTATACCTATACCAATACAATGCAGAAACGCCGAAAAAATACTATTTATTTTAATGGCGAATTGGATTTGGCGGGAAATCTTACTGGCTTGATTACAGGTGCAGATTATCCAAATAAGGTCAAAACTATATTTGACGTACCTTTTAGCCAATATGTAAAAATCAAATCCGATTTTAGGCATTATTTAAAACTAGGGAAAGAAAGTGAATTAGCCAGCAGATTAATTGTTGGAGCCGGATTTGCCTACGGGAATTCGAATACGCTTCCAGCATCAAAACAGTTCGTTGTAGGAGGGACCAATAGTATTAGAGCATTTAGGGCACGAACTTTAGGGCCGGGAAGTTACGTTATTCCGCCAACGACAAACGATAACTATACGCCAGATCAATCAGCTGATTTAAAATTGGAATTTAATACCGAATATCGTGCAAAGCTTTTCAGCATCGTAAGAGGTGCAGTATTCCTAGATGCAGGTAATATTTGGCTCTTACATGCTGATCCGAACAAACCAGGTGCAGAAATTTCAAAAGATTTTATGAAAGAAATTGCAATTGGAGCAGGAGCAGGTTTACGTTTCGATTTGTCATTTTTGGTTTTAAGAACCGATTTAGCTATTCCGCTTAGAAATCCAGCTTTACCAGATGGTCAAAGATGGGTTATTGATGATATTAATTTCGGAAGCAGTTCTTGGAGAAAAGACAACCTTATTTTGAATATTGCTATTGGATATCCGTTCTAATTTTTTTTGCTACGAATTCACGAATTATCTTTAATTTTTTTAATGTTTAAACTAATTATAATTTGTGAAATTGAAGTATAAATATGTCAAAGTGATGAGCAAAAATTCGTGAATTCGTGGCAGAAAAAGAAAAAATGAAGTAAATTGGTCTAAAATATTTTAAAGGAATGCAAAACTTGATCAAAAGAATTATAGGCGTTGGGGTTATTGTTTTATTAATCGTTCTGGCGTTTAAGTATTGCCAGTTTAAAAAAGAAGAAGATTCTGATATTCAGTACAATACTAATTTAATTCAGCAGCAGATTCTTAACGTTGGAAAATTGGTTGTTACCGAAGGGCATTTTTCAGAAGTCATCACCTATAAAAATCAGCAGAAATATTTGATGGACATGATTTCTTTTGAGAAAAAAGCGCTTATTGTTGTTAATGCAAATGTCACGGTTGCTTACGATCTGCATCAGATGAAATATGATATTGATGAGAAAAACAAAACCATCACGATTTTAAATATTCCAAAAGAAGAGATTACCATAAATCCCGATATTCAGTTTTATGATGTCGAACAAAGTAAACTGAACCCTTTTACGGGTGACGATTACAATAAAATCAACAAATCGGTAAAAGCCAATCTGGCTAAGAAAATCGAAAATTCTACTTTAAAAACCAACGCCCAAAACCGATTGATAAGCGAATTGTCTAAGATTTTAATCATGACGAATTCAATGGGCTGGAAGTTACAATACAACGGGAAAGTTATCGAATCTGAGACCGAGCTGAATCAAGATTTGAAGTTATAGAGGAAAGGTACAAAGGTTCAGAGTAGCAAAGGTTCAGAGGTTTTTTCGCAATCTTGTCATTTCGACCGAAGGGAGAAATCACATTAGAAGCTCCGTATAGTATACTTCAATCTTTGTAGAATCCCGAGTGTAATTGCTCCTCCTTCTAAATGACAAATAAGCTTAAAAAACTCAAATAATAAAAACTTTCGCGCCTTAGTGCCTTTGTGGCAGATCAGGCAAAGAACTATCAAAAATCAAATCCAATCCACCAGAAATTAAATGCGCAATTTCAGGGCGTCTTTCTTTCAACTGATCCAGATATATTAAAACTTCTTGTAAAAGCTGTTTCTCATCTGAATATTTCAAAAGTTCAGCAATTTCGATATTTAACAGCCAATCATTTGGGTGATTACTTTTGACTTTTTCAAAAACCGATTTTAACTCCGATTTAGAGTCTTTATTATTTCTTATGTTTCTAACTGTAGCATATAAAACTTCCAACTCATCACGTTCCTCAGTATGTTTCGCTTTGATTGTTTTTGTTGAAGGGACGATATTAATTAAATCAAAACTATTTACATCGGCTGGACCAGAAAATGCAGAAATAACTTTTTTACCAATTGCCATATCGTAATTTCCCCAATCTGGCTGAAACAAAATCGTTTCTCCGTGGGTAACCGTACAATTTTTAAAACTGATCAGAATGATTTCTCCATGAAGATTTCTGGAGCCTGTAATAATTTCCCCCTCCACAATAATATTGCCTTCAAATTCCAGTTTTACGGTTTCATTTTCAACAATACTGTAAGCCTGCAAATCTTTAGGACTCATATCTTCAATAGCCAGATTAAAACCTTTCAGTTTTCCAATCGGACTTCCAAATCCGTGCGGGTGTGTTAAAGTTCCGTGACCAACTAATTCTTTTTCGCGGTAAGAAAGAGCTGTTTTTCCAGTAGTCTGAATGTAAACTGGTTTTCCTTCTTCTTCAATTACATTGGTAAAAACTCCAGAAATTTGTAAACCTGTGCTCAATTCAATTGTTCCTAAAGCATTTGATTGAATCAGTTTCTGAATTCCAGATAAACCTCCCGTTCGTAAAGCCATTTTATTAGCAAACTCTTCTAAAATCAAACTTAAATAAGAAAAATTAGGAGTTACATACAATTGTGGCTGCAATTGTGTAATATCAAAATTCTGATTGGCAGCAGAAATATCATAAGGAATTTTCTTCACATTATCAGTCATACAGTGGGCACTTTCTCCAATAGAAGAAAGTAATCCCGCACCATAAATTTTTGGATTTTCAACCGTTCCAATCAAACCGTATTCAACTGTCCACCAGTGCAGGTTTCTGATTTGAGCCATTTCAGATAATTCGCCCATGTTGTTTTGCAAATCTGCAACTGCTTTTTCAGCTTCATCGATTTTTTCTTGTGGCGTATCTTCTGCTTCTTTTAAAATAGAAAGCAGACGAATCGCTTCATACATTTGATAATCTTTATGAGAAGAAATCGCTTTACAGCCAATTTCGCCAAAACGTCTTAAATATTCGGCATATTCTGGATTGGCAATAATAGGAGCGTGACCTGCGCCTTCGTGAATGATATCTGGAGCAGGAGTGTATTCAATATGTTCTAATTGTCTAATGTCTGAAGCAATAACCAAAACATTATAGGCTTGAAATTCCATAAAAGCATTTGGCGGAATAAAGCCATCAACAGCAACCGCAGCCCACCCAATTTCGCTTAGAATTCGGTTCATGCCGTACATGCTCGGAATAGAATCAATTTCGATTCCTGTTTTACGTAAACCTTCTAAATAAGAATGATGTGCAACTTTAGAAAGATAATCTACATTTTTGCGCATAACATATCGCCAAACCGCTTGATTGATAGGAGTGTAATCACTATAATCTTGAGGTTTAATAAATTGCTGTAAATGTTTAGGCAATCTCTCTAATAACGGATTGGTTTCAATATTTGGATTCATTTCGAAAACGTTGTAGATTAAAATGTAAAATTACGAATTTAAGACTCGATTTTTTATCATCCATCGCAAAATTTTTATTCGAAATTGACTTTTATTGCATTTTTGTAGATTTTTAAAGAGCTGAGATAAATGCGATTTTAGCAGTCATTATTGTCGAAACTTACTCTTTCCATTGTTTGTTCGTAGTTTTCAATCTCTTTTTTGGTCATTGGAGTTTCTTTTACATCTACTTTCAATTGTTTTTTAGTATCAGGACTAATCCATAAACCAGTGAAAGTATTTCCTATTTTTTGTAAAATTAAAACACCACTGAAATTGTGTTCAACCATAACAAACTCATTTTCTTTCTTTTTGTTCTGAGTAGGATAAATTTGAATCCAATTTTTTGATTTATTGTAACGATACATTGCCGCATAACTTAAATCGGCATTACATTGATTTTCTGATGTCTGAATGTAAAGTGTAATCGGGGTTTTTCCATCGACAGTTCCTTTGTATAAATTAGAAGCTGTTTGTGCTGATAATTGATTTAAAAATGAGAAACAGATTGCAATAAAGAAAATAGCTTTTTTCATAAATAAAAGAATATAGATTTGGGGTTAATTCATTTTATCAAATATAAAGTTCTGCTTTTTAATTGAAAGAAATTTTTTAAGATTTTTTTATCGCATTTCTCATTTCATTTTCAGCATTTCTAAAATATTCAATTTTATGACTGAACATAAATGCCATATTGGTAGCGCGCATTTTGGCTTCTTCGGTTATAGGTCCCGCAAATTGAGAATCGATTGTCGAATTAAAAATAGCAATCCAACGGTCAAAGTGCTTTTTGTCTACTGGTAATTGTTTATGAGGCGGAAATGGAGTTCCAGAATAAGCGCGAACATCAAACAGAATTGTCTGCCAAAAATTGTACATTTTTTGCAGATGAGGTTCCCAGCGATCTTGTAGTTTATCATTAAATATCGGTCCAATTAAATCATCTTTTTGAACATTAGCATAAAAGCTATTAACCATTTGCTGAATGTCTTCTATTGTCGAAATATCTTTTAAAGCTGTCATTTTATTGTATTTTAAGTAAGCTACAAAAATACAATATATCTTTCCTTTAGATCCCTGATAA